>NZ_JBHVWT010000001.1:260923-311200 GCF_042882135.1 Streptomyces sp. NPDC058240 | reverse complement strand
GTAGCGGCGGACCGCGTCCAGCATCTCCCCCTCTCCTCCCCCCCCCCCCCTCCTCCTAGGGTGATGAGATGGCGAATGCCTGGATCTGTGCGTGTGTGATCGGCGGCAGCGTCGGATGCGTCCAAGCCCCCCCGCCCCGCTCAGCCCGACTCGCGCCACCGGTTGGTGATCGGCAGCCGCCGGTCCTTGCCGAAGCCCTTCGGGGAGATCTTCGTGCCCGGCGGGTACTGCCGCCGCTTGTACTCCGCCGTGTCCACCATCCGCAGCGTCTTCGCCACCAGCGCCGCGTCGAACCCGGCCGCGACGATCTCGTCCAGCCCCTGGTCCCGGTCGACGTACAGCTCCAGGATCCGGTCCAGTACGTCGTAGTCGGGCAGCGAGTCCGTGTCGACCTGTCCCGGGCGCAGCTCGGCGCTGGGCGGCTTGGTGATGGACGCCTCCGGGATCGGCGGGGTCTGCCCGCGCTCCTCGGCGGCCCGGTTGCGCCACTTCGCGAGGCGGAAGATCGACGTCTTGTAGACGTCCTTGATCGGGCCGTACGCCCCGACCGAGTCGCCGTACAGCGTCGAGTAGCCGACCGCCAGCTCGGACTTGTTGCCCGGTGCGAGGACGATCTGGCCCTCCTGGTTGGAGACGGCCATCAGCATCGTGCCGCGCAGCCGGGACTGCAGGTTCTCCTCGGCGAGGCCGGTCAGCCCCAGCGAGCCCATGTACGCGTCGAACATCGGCTCGATCGGTACGGTGCGGAAGTTCAGCCCGGTACGGCGGGCCAGCTCGGCCGCGTCGCCCTTGGAGTGGTCCGAGGAGTACTTCGACGGCATCGAGATGCCGTACACGTTCTGCGCCCCCAGCGCGTCGCAGGCGATCGCCGCGACCAGCGCCGAGTCGATCCCGCCGGAGAGCCCGATCAGCACACTGCTGAAGCCGTTCTTGGCGGCGTACGCCCGCAGGCCCACGACCAGCGCCGAGTACAGCTCCTCGTCGTCGTCCAGCCGCTCGGCGTACCCGCCGGCCAGCTCCGCCGGGTACGCCGGGAGGGCCTCCTCGGAGAGCACCACGTGGTCGATCCGCAGTCCGTCGTTGACGACGCCGGACGGCGGCTCCGTGGCGGCGGCCGGCAGCTCCAGGTCGAGTACGACGCTGCCCTCGGCGAACTGCGGGGCACGGGCGATCACTTCGCCGTCCCGGTCGACGACGATCGAGTCGCCGTCGAAGACCAGCTCGTCCTGGCCGCCGATCATCGCCAGATACGCGGTGGTGCAGCCCGCCTCCTGGGCCCGCTTGCGGACCAGTTCCAGCCGGGTGTCGTCCTTGTCCCGCTCGTACGGCGAGGCGTTGATCGACAGCAGCAGCCCGGCGCCGGCGGCCCGCGCGGCCGGCACCCGGCCGCCGTCCTGCCAGAGGTCCTCGCAGATCGCGAGTGCCACGTCGACGCCGTGGACCCGTACGACCGGCATCGAGTCGCCCGGCACGAAGTACCGGAACTCGTCGAAGACGCCGTAGTTGGGGAGGTGGTGCTTGGCGAAGGTCAGCGCGACCTGTCCGCGGTGCAGCACCGCGGCGGCGTTCCGCGGGGAGCCGGCGGGCTGGCCGTAGCGGGGCTGGGCCGTCTCGGAGCGGTCGAGGTAACCGACCACGACCGGCAGTTCCCCGAAGCCCTCCGCGTCGAGCCGGGCGGCGAGCGCGCGCAGCGCCTGCCGCGAGGCCTCGACGAAGGACGGGCGCAGGGCCAGATCCTCGACGGGGTAGCCGGTCAGCACCATCTCCGGGAACGCCACCAGATGGGCGCCCTGTTCGGCGGAGTGCCGGGTCCAGTGGACGATCGCCTCGGAGTTGCCGGAGAGATCACCGACGGTCGAGTCGATCTGATTCAGTGCGAGACGTAGTTGAGGCACGCGGACCAGTGTAATCGTCTGACTGACGCAATGTCCTGGCGGGCCGCGGAATCACGGCCGCGGCCCGCCGGAACCAAGCCGGGAACGGGTCAGCGGCGGTAGCCGAGGACCGTCATCATGCCCACGTCCGAGTGGTAGATGTTGTGGCAGTGGAGCATCCACAGTCCCGGGTTGTTCGCGTCGAACTCGACGGCCAGGGAGCTGTTCGGCCGGATGATCGCGGTGTCCTTGCGCGCCCAGTCGACCGCGCCCCGCCGGGTGGCCCGGTGGCGCGGCCCCGCCGGTCCCACCAGGCCGAACGAGTGCCCGTGCAGATGGATGGGGTGCCACATCTCCGTGACGTTGAAGAACTCCAGCCTGACCCGCTCGCCCGCCTTCACCGGATGGCGCTGGCCGGGGTTGTACGGCTTGTGGTCGAAGGCCCAGTCGTACGCCCTCATGCTGCCGGTCATCCTGAACCGGATGGTCCGGTCGGGTTCGCGCGAGGACAGCTCCACGGACCCGTCCGGCATCAGTTCCTCCGCCTCCACCAGCCTTCCGTCCAGCTCCTTGGGCCGTACGGACGCGGTGGGCGCCGCCCCCTTCCCGGTACGCAGCAGGGCCAGCGCCGTGGCCTTCTTGCCCTCCGCGAGCGCGGTCAGCGGGAACACCCCGTCGCCGGCGGTGACCACCACGTCGTACCGCTCGCCCATGCCCAGCAGCAGGGCGTCCGTCGTGGTGTGCCGGACCGGGTAGCCGTCGGTGTGGGTGATCGTCATCCGGTGGCCGCCGAGCGCC
Source organism: Streptomyces sp. NPDC058240 (assembly GCF_042882135.1). Lineage (NCBI taxonomy): Bacteria > Bacillati > Actinomycetota > Actinomycetes > Kitasatosporales > Streptomycetaceae > Streptomyces > Streptomyces sp. NPDC058240. Next base: position 308,528 of record NZ_JBHVWT010000001.1, on the reverse strand, counting down.
ACCCGGAAGGCGGTGTCGCCGCCCGCGTTGATGATGCGCAGCCGGATCCGGTCGCCGGGCTTGGCGGCGAAGGACGTGGGGGACTGCGGGGTGCGGCCGTTGATCAGGTAGTACGGGTAGGCGACATCGCCCCCGTGGCTGTCGAGCAGTTCGCTGAAGGAGTCCTTCTCCAACCGTGAGGGCCCGGAGCGGCCCTTGGCGGGCTTGGCCGGCTTGCCGGGGGCTCCGTGCGCGCCGCCGCTGTGGTCCATGCCGCCCCTGCCCCCGCTGAGCTCGTCCAGCACCGAGTCCGGCGTCGAACCGTCCACCCCGTCGACCCAGTCGTCCAGGACGACGACCCACTCCTTGTCGTACTTGAGGGGCTCCTTCGGGTCGTCGACGATCAGCGGCGCGTACAGCCCGCGGTCCTGCTGGACACCCGTGTGCGGGTGGAACCAGTACGTCCCCGCGTGCGGCACGGTGAACCGGTAGGCGAATTCCGCACCGGGTTTGATGGGTGCCTGGGTCACGTAGGGCACGCCGTCCATGTCGTTGCGCACATTGAGGCCGTGCCAGTGCAGAGACGTTTCCGCAGGCAGGTGGTTGGCGAGGGTGACCGCCAGCGTGTCCCCCTTCGTGACCCGGAGCTCCTTGCCGGGCAGCCGGGCGTTGTACGCCCAGGAGCCGACGGTGAGCCCGCCGCCCAGATCGAGCCGGGTCGGAGTGGCGACGAGGTCGAGCTTCCGTACGGGACCCGAGCCCCGCTTGGCCTCGGCCGCCGCGACCTCCTCCCCGTCGGGGGAGACGTACTCGCCCTTGGACTTCCCGCCGGGGGAGGCCCCGCGGTTCGCGCTGCCGTGGCTCGTGCCACCGGCGTTCGCGCTACCGGTCTTCTTGCCGCCGCGGCCCGTGTCGGATTCGCCGGAGCAGGCGGCCAGTACCGCCGAACCGGCGGTGGCGACAGCGGCGCCGAGCACGGCGCGTCGGGTGGGTGGAGTGCGCATGACGGAGTGCACCTCGGGGTGTTGTCGGTATTTCGGTCTGCTGGGGGAGGGGGAGGCGCGCCCCCTTCTATATGCGCAGCACCGACGACGGGGCGGGACGGGTCACGCCCGGCCGGGGACCCGGCTCCGGCAGTGGCGTGCCCCGTCCCGCGACGCCCCTGAGAAGGTGGAGGATCCCGATGAGCAGCGAGACGAACAGCAACAACTGTCCGTATGTCGCACATCCACTCAGGGTCATGTCGAGCACCCTACCCCCGCCGGGTATCCCTCGCGCGCGGAAACGTATCGCCGCAGTGGTACGGGCTCCGGCGGGGCGGGCAGCACGATGGCCCGGCACCCCTCGGCAAGGGATGACCGGGCCATCGGCACCGGACCGTGGGACCTGGTCCGCGCGGCCGGTCAGCCGCGCGCGTAGACCTTCTCCGCCCAGCCGGCGATCTGCTCCTCGGTGAGGTGCTGCGCCAGGTCGGCTTCGCTGATCATGCCGATCAGCATCTTGTTCTCGACCACCGGGAGCCGGCGGATCCGATGGGTCTGCATCTCTTCCAGAACCATCTCCACACCCGCCTCCGAGTCGATCCAGCGAGGGGTGCCCTGGGCGAGGTCGCCCGCCGTCATCTTCGACGGATCGTGGCCCATGGCCACACAGCCGATCACGATGTCGCGGTCCGTGAGGATGCCGATCATCCGGTCCCGCTCGCCGTTGGCCGAGATGGGCAGCGCGCCGACCTTGTGGTCGCGCATCAGCTGCGCGGCCCGGTCGAGCGTCTCGTGCGCGGGGATCCACGTGGCCCCGGTGTGCATGATGTCCTTGGCGGTGGTCATGAGGGATTCCTCCTGCGTGCCGATGGGCATGCTGTACGACCCCGAGCGAACCCATCGTCATGGGCCCGTTCGGGGGGCGCGACCGCTATCACCCGTTCGGGTGTACCTGCGGCGCGGAGGGAATCTTTCAGGACCGGGGCCCGGCGCCTCGTGCCACCAGCATGTGGGCCATCGCGTCCAGCTCCGACTGCTGGGCCTCGACCATTCCCCGGGCGAGCCGCTTCTCCGCCTTCACCGTGCACAGCCGGGCGCAGCCGCGGGCCATGTCGATGCCGCCCTTGTGGTGGGCGGTCATCAGTCGGAGGTACAGGACCTCGGCCTCCCGGCCCTTCGCCGAACGGAGCCGGTTCAGCTCGGTCCTGGTGGCCATGCCGGGCATGAGGGAGCCGTCATGGGGCCGGTAGCCGGTCCCCATGCCCTGCATCCCGTCCATGCCCTCCATCGAGTGCCCCTCGTGCCCGGCCGCCATCCAGTCCATCGGCTCCTGCCCGGCGGCCACCTTCGGCAGCTCCCACAGATCCAGCCAGCCGAGCAGCATGCCGCGCTGATTGGCCTGCGTATTGGCGATGTCGTACGCGAGACGGCGTACCTCCTCGTCCTGCGTACGGTCACGCACGATGAAGGACATCTCCACCGCCTGCTGGTGGTGGACCGCCATGTCACGGGCGAAACCGGCGTCCGCCGAATCCACGGCGGGCGTGCGCGGCGCGGTCGCGACGTGCTCCGCCCCGTTCCCGTCGCCGCGCGCGGAGGCGACCGTCGCCGCCCCCGCGAACAGCAGCGCGAGCACCACGGCGGAGCCGGCCACCCACTCGACGCGCCGGACGCGTTTCACCGCGGTCACTGCGCCCCCAGCCCGCCCGTGCACGTCGCACCGGGCTCGGGCGTCTGCGGCCCCTGCACGAACTCCGAGAAGAACCGGTCGACCCGCGGGTCGTCGGCGCCGTCCACCGTCACCTGCTTGCCCCAGGCGGTCAGCATGATCGTCCCGGACTGGCCCTCGTACGGGCTCATCAGCGAGTACGGCGTCCGGCCGACCCGCTCGGCGAGCTTCGCCACATCGGCGTCCGAGGCCTTGTCCGTGTACGTCACCCACACCGATCCGTGCTCCAGCGAGTGCACGGCGTTCACATCGGGCAGCGCCTTCGTGTACACCTCGCCGTCGCAGTTCATCCATACGGGGTTGTGGTCACCGCCCACCGGCGGCTTCATCGGGTACGCGACGGTCCCGCTGACGTGGTTGCGGGTCAGCTTCGCCGCGTCCCACGTCCGCAGTCCCTCGATCGACCCGTCGGTGGGCTTCTTCTGCTCCGCCGAGGGCGCCTTGTCGTCCGCCGCCGGGGCGGCCCGCTTCTGCTCGGACGCCTCGGACTTCTCCAGCACCATGTACGAGCCGAAACCGACCAGACCGACGACGACGAGCACGCTCAGGCCTATGGCCAGGGCACGGTCGCGGCGCTGCCGCGCGCGGTAGGCGTCGTGCTGCTGCGCCATGGGGGTCCTGGGGTCGAAACTCATGTCGTCAGTTCCTTCTGGGAAGGGGCGGGAACGGCTGGCGGGAAGCCAGGGCCTCTCGTTCGGATCATGCCGGGCTCGCGGGGTCCCTGATCCGGCCTGAACCAAACGAAAGACCCAGGAGAACCGGCGCGCGCGGAGCCGTCGCGAAGCCGCTCCACCCCCTGCGCGCCATGGGCGCCGATCGTAGTGGGTGGCCGGGTGCTCCATCTCACTTCGTGTGCGTAATCTGGGTGAAATCCCGGGTCGTGATACTGGAGCTTCTCCCCTACCCCGGGCGGTGGTGCACGGACCGTCTGAACTGCAAGGATGTGGCTATGGACAAGCAGCAGGAATTCGTCCTCAGGACGCTTGAGGAGCGCGACATCCGCTTCGTACGGCTGTGGTTCACCGATGTCCTGGGCTACCTCAAATCCGTCGCCGTGGCCCCCGCCGAGCTGGAACAGGCGTTTGACGAGGGCATCGGCTTCGACGGCTCGGCCATCGAGGGCTTTGCCCGGGTGTACGAGTCCGACATGATCGCCAAGCCGGACCCGGGCACGTTCCAGATCCTGCCGTGGCGGGCGGAGGCCCCCGGCACGGCCCGGATGTTCTGCGACATCCTGATGCCCGACGGCTCGCCGTCCTTCGCCGACCCGCGCTACGTCCTCAAGCGCATCCTCGCCAAGACCTCCGATCTGGGCTTCACCTTCTACACCCACCCGGAGATCGAGTTCTTCCTGCTGAAGGACAAGCCGGTCGACGGCAGCCGCCCCACCCCCGCCGACAGCTCCGGCTACTTCGACCACACCCCGCAGAACGTCGGCATGGACTTCCGCCGCCAGGCGATCACCATGCTCGAATCCATGGGCATCTCGGTCGAGTTCAGCCACCACGAGGGCGCCCCCGGCCAGCAGGAGATCGACCTGCGGTACGCGGACGCGCTCTCCACCGCCGACAACATCATGACCTTCCGCCTGGTGATGAAGCAGGTCGCGCTGGAGCAGGGCGTGCAGGCGACGTTCATGCCGAAGCCGTTCTCCGAGTACCCCGGCTCGGGCATGCACACCCACCTCTCCCTCTTCGAGGGCGACCGCAACGCCTTCTACGAGTCGGGCGCCGAGTACCAGCTCTCCAAGGTCGGCCGCTCCTTCATCGCCGGCCTGCTCACCCACGCGGCGGAGATCTCCGCCGTCACGAACCAGTGGGTCAACTCCTACAAGCGCATCTGGGGCGGCTCCTCCCGCGCCGCGGGCGCCGGCGGCGAGGCCCCCTCGTACATCTGCTGGGGCCACAACAACCGCTCCGCGCTCATCCGCGTCCCGATGTACAAGCCCGGCAAGACCGGCTCCGCCCGCGTGGAGGTCCGCTCCATCGACTCCGGCGCCAACCCCTACCTGACGTACGCGGTGCTCCTCGCCGCGGGCCTCAAGGGCATAGAAGAGGGCTACGAACTCCCGGCCGGCGCCGACGACGACGTCTGGGCGCTGTCCGACGCGGAGCGCCGCGCGATGGGCATCGAGCCGCTGCCGCAGAACCTGGGCGAGGCGATCGCGCTGATGGAGAAGAGCGAACTGGTCGCCGAGACGCTCGGCGAGCACGTCTTCGACTTCTTCCTGCGCAACAAGAAGCAGGAGTGGGAGGAGTACCGCAGCGAGGTCACCGCCTTCGAGCTGAAGGCGCTGCTGCCGGTGCTGTGACCGTGACGCAGTGACACCCGGGCCGGAGGCGGTGCGCCTCCGGCCCGGAGTGCGTTCAGGTTGAATACCGGCATGAGCGAGAGCGACGACCACACGAGAACCGGCGCCCGACTGACGAAGTCCGGCTGCCTGGCCGGCCTGCTGGTCGCCCTCGCGATCCCGCTGTGGATCGTCGGCGCACTGCTCGTCGATGTCCTTTCCCGCTAGCCGCTGCGCGTCGAAGCCGCTGCCGCTGGTCAGGTCTGGCTCCGTCCGGCCAGGAGATCGCCGGCCCCGGTGCGCCGGTAGACGACGCGTCGGCCGACTCTCGTGCCTGCGACCAGGTCCGCATCGCGCAGGACGGCCAGGTGGCCGCCGACGGTGCCCAGCGACTGACCGAGTTGCGCGGCGAGCTCGCTGGTGGTCGCGGGGCGTTCGAGCTCGTGGAGCAGGGCGGCGCGGCCGGGGCCGATCAGCCGCGCCAGTGCATGAGCCGGTTTCGGCCGCTCGGTCGCCGCGGCGGATCCGCGGGCCGGATAGACCAGCGCGTACCGGTCGGGCGGCGCCTCGGACAGCCAGGTGCCGCTCGTCATGCAGACCGGCACGAACAGCATCCCTTCCTCGCCGACGATGTGGTCCGGTCCGGGCTGGTCGCTGAAACGGATCGCGTCGGTGCCCACCCAGGCGCTGCGGCGGTTCATGTGCTGCAGGGCACGGGGCCAGCCGTACGCGGCCAGCAGCCCCGCGCGGTAGGTGACGTCCCGTTCCAGCAGCGCCCGGCGGCGCGGCCAGTCCGGGGAGACGTGTTGCTTCCACACGTACCGGAACAGGTCGGCCGTCCGAGCTCCCCAGCCGTGTCCTGCCAGCCAGTTCAGGTCGTGTCTTTTCCAACTGCGCGCCACGGCTGCCTCGAAGTCGGCGCGTACGTCCGCATCGCGCGCGGCGGCGACCGGTTTCAGCTCCTCGGTGAGACCGGTGCGCATGCCGCCGGACGGAGGCAGGGTGAAGAAACCGGGCAGGTACTTGGTCGAACCGACCAGCTCGACCAGCCCCTTGGCGAAGGGATCGGCGTTCAGGACTGCGCCGAATGCTTCGTGGTGGCGGGCGTGCCAGGGGGCGAGCCAGGGATCGGCGCAGGGCTTGCTCAGAACGATCATCGAGCCCAGCGTCTCGGCGATCGGCGACAGCGCGAACCGGGACCGTGACAGGGCCAACGAGCTCAGCCGCAACAGCACCATCTTTCGCCTCCTGCCGAAACGTTAGCGTGCGCGGCGGCAGCACCGGACACTCCGGGCGATGCATTCCTCTCCGCGTTCCTCCCTCTTCGGGCAGGCAGAATTCCGCGCGTTCTTCGCCGGACGCCTGGTGTCGTTGCTCGGCAGTTCGATGGCTCCGGTCGCGCTCGCCTTCGCGGTCCTGGACGCCTCGGACAGCGCTCATGACCTCGGCGTCGTCCTGGCCGTCCATATGCTGCCGCTGCTGGCGCTCCTTCTGGTGGGCGGGGCCGTGGCCGACCGGTTCCCACGCCGGTCCGTGCTGGTGGCCGCCAATCTGGGCTCGGCGCTCACGCAGGGCGGCGTCGCGGCGATCCTGCTGACCGGCCACTACTCACTGGTCCTGGTGGCCGCACTGGAGTTCCTCAACGGCGCACTCGCCGCGTTCGCCACGCCGGCACTGCGCGGGATCGTTCCCCGGCTCGTCGACAAGGCTCTGCTCCAGCAGGCGAACTCCCTGCTCGGATCGGCACGCAACGCGACGAAGATCCTCGGGCCGAGCCTGTCGGGCGTGCTCGTCGTCGCGGTCGGCAGCGGCCCCGCCATCGCCTTCGACGCGTTCACCTACCTGTTGGCGGCAGGTTTCCTCGCGCGACTCCGCCTCGCCGCCGACACGGACGCGCCCCGGCGGACCACCGTCCTGACCGACATGCGCGACGGCTGGACCGAGTTCCGTTCGATCCCCTGGGTATGGGTCGGCACGGTGTCCTTCTGCCTGATGAATCTGGTCCAGACCGGCACCTGGCAGATCCTGGGCCCCCAGCTCACCCGGCAGATCAGTGGCGAGGCGACGTGGGGGTTCGTGCTCAGCGCCCGCGGCGTCGGCCTGTTGGTGTCGAGCCTGCTGATGTACCGGCTGGTGGTCGAACGCCTCTTGCGGCTGGGGCAGTTGACGAGCGCGCTCGCCGCGCTGCCCCTGCTCGCGCTCGGAGCACAACTGCACGCCCCGTGGCTGATCGCGGGCGCGTTCATCGCAGGTCTCGGCTCCTCCGTCACCGCCGTCGCCTGGGACACCTCGCTGCAGGAGCACGTCCCCGAAGGTGTGCTGTCGCGCGTCGCGTCCTACGACGACCTGCTGTCCTACGTCGCCATCCCGATCGGACAGCTGTCCGTCGGCCCGCTGGCCCGGACGTTCGGCGGCTTCCGGGTGGCCGCAGCGGCCGGCGTCCTCTCTGCCGCCGTGGCCGTGATCCCCCTGGCTTCCACCGCTGTGCGCCGACTGCCCCACGTCCGGACCCACCGCACCGAACCCGCCCCACCGGCCCCGGGTGCTCTCGCGGTCGTGCCCGCCGAAGGCGCGGCCGGCGGCGGCCCTTGCGGAACCGATCGGGGTGCCGAACAGGGTGTGGAATGAAGCTAGTTGGGGACTGGTAGGAAAGTTTACTGTTCGCTAGCATTCCCGGCGGTGGCTTGGCGCGGTGCCCGCCGCGTGGGCATGACGCGCTCAGTGAGAGCTCTGGCCCGGCCACCACGATCCCGTCTCCTGCCCGTACGCGGGCAGGGTGCGGGGACACACGCACCGATGCCCAGCTCTCGCCACCCCCCAAGGCCAGGAGTCCAGGGATGCACCCGAACGGCTCAGCTTTGCTTCTCACGCCCACGCGGCGCCGTACGGTGGGCGTGGTCATCGCCGCCGTACTCGTCCTCGTCGGCGGCCTGTTGCTCGCCTATCCGGAACGGGCCGGCGCCGCCGCCGACCCCCTCATCTCGCGCGGCAAGACCGCCACCGCCTCCACCGACGAAAGTTCCGACTTCGGACCGCAGAACGCCTTCGACGGCGACCCGGCCACCCGCTGGGCGAGCGTCGAGGGCAAGGACCCGCAGTGGCTCAGCGTCGACCTCGGCGCCAGTGCCGATGTCACGCGGGTGAAACTGAGCTGGGAGGACGCCTACGCCAAGGCGTACCGGATCGAGATCTCCGCCGACGGCACCAGCTGGACCCGGCTCGCCGACGAGACGGCCGGGAACGGAGGCACCGACGACTGGGCCTCCCTCTCCGGCAAGGGCCGCTACCTGCGCGTGTACGGCACCGCGCGCGGCACCGCCTACGGCTACTCGCTGCACGAGGTCGAGGTCTACGGCACCCTCGGCGGCGAGCCCCCGCAGACCGGCGCCTTCACCGTGGTCGCCGCCGGTGACATCGCCGCCCAGTGCACCGCGTCCGATAGCGACTGCGCCCACCCCAAGACCGCGGCGCTGGCCCAGAAGATCGACCCGAAGTTCTATCTGACGATGGGCGACAGCCAGTACGACGACGCCCGGATCGCCGACTTCCGCGCCTACTACGACAAGACCTGGGGCGCCTTCAAGGCCAAGACGCGTCCGGTGCCGGGCAACCACGAGACGTACGACCCGGCCGGGGAACTGGCCGGCTACAAGGCGTACTTCGGGGCCATCGCGTACCCCCAGGGCAAGACCTACTACAGCTACGACGAGGGGAACTGGCACTTCATCGCCCTCGACTCCAACTCCTTCGACAACAGCGCCCAGATCGACTGGCTCAAGGCCGACATCGCCAAGAACAGCAAGGCGTGCATCGCCGCCTACTGGCACCACCCGCTCTACTCCTCCGGCGGACACGGCAACGACCCGGTCAGCAGGCCGGTCTGGAAGATCCTGTACGGGGCCAAGGCCGATCTCGTGCTCAACGGGCACGACCACCACTACGAGCGGTTCGCCCCGCAGAACCCCGACGGGAAGGCCACCGCGGACGGGATCACCGAGATCGTCGGCGGGATGGGCGGCGCCGAGCCCTACCCCATCGAGGAGGTCCAGCCCAACAGCCAGAAGCGGATCAGCGGTGAATACGGCGTCCTGAAGATGGACTTCACCGACTCCGGCTACAGCTGGAACTACGTCGGCACCGACGGCAAGACCAAGGACACCAGCCCGAAGTACACCTGCCACTGATGTATCTGGCGACCACAGGCCGCCGGGACACGTCGGCCCCGCCCCGCAGCAGCGGGGCGGGCCGGCGCGTCCCCGGCACCGTCCTGGCACTCGGCACGGTCAGCCTCGTCACCGACATCTCCTCCGAGATGGTCACCGCGGTGCTGCCGCTCTACCTCGTCCTCGGACTCGGTCTCTCACCCCTCCAATTCGGCTTCCTGGACGGCCTGTTCAACGGCGCCGCCGCCGTCGTGCGACTGCTCGGCGGGTACGCCGCCGACCGCGGCCGCGGGCACAAACGGGTCGCCGGGCTCGGCTACGCCCTCTCCGCCCTCTCCCGGATCGGCCTGCTGCTCGCGGGCGGCGCCACCGCCGGGATCGCGGCCGCCCTCGCCACCGACCGGGTCGGCAAGGGCATCCGTACGGCACCCCGCGACGCGCTGATCACCCTGAGCAGCCCGCCCGAGACGCTCGGCCGGTCCTTCGGCGTGCACCGGGCGATGGACACCACGGGCGCCCTGCTCGGCCCGCTCGCCGCGTTCGCCCTGCTCTGGGCGACCGCCGACGCCTACGACGCGGTGTTCGTCGTCAGCTCCTGCGTCGGCCTGCTCGGGGTGCTGCTCCTCGTCCTGTACGTCCCCGGGCACCAGCCGGCACCACCACCCCTGAACCCGGCTCCCCGCAGGCGCAAGGCGTTCGGGGCGCTCCGCGACCCCGCCTTCCGGCGGATCCTCGCAGCCGCCTCCCTGCTCGGTGCCGCCACCGTCGGCGACGCCTTCGTCTACCTCCTGCTCCAGCGCCGGCTCGACCTCCCCATCAGCTGGTTCCCGCTGCTGCCGCTCGGCGCCGCGGCGTGCTACCTGCTGCTGGCGGTCCCGGCGGGCCGGATCGCCGACCGGGTCGGCCGACGGCTGCCGTTCCTGTACGGACACCTCGCGCTGCTCGGCGTGTACGCCACGCTCCTCACCCCCATCGGGGGCCCGGCCCTGCTGCTCCTGGTGCCCGTCCTCGCGCTGCTCGGCGTCTTCTACGCCACCACCGACGGCGTGCTGATGGCCCTCGCCGGACCCGTGCTGCCCGCCGACGGCAGGGCGGGCGGACTGGCCGTGCTCCAGACCGGCCAGGCGCTGGCCCGGATGCTCGCCGCGGCGGGCTTCGGCGCTGCCTGGACCCTGTGGGGGCCGGGCCCCGCGCTGTGGGCTGCGGTCTCCGCCCTGCTCGTCGCCCTCGCGGGCGGCTGGGTGCTGCTGCCCCGCAATCCCTCCGGCACCCCCGCTCCCGGGGAGCCGGGAGCCCAGATCCCCGAAAGGCGGACCGCATGAGCGCCAGGTTCCCGAGAACCGCGACCCCATTGGGCCCCCGCGCCCGGATCGCCGTCGTGGTGGCCGCGGTGCTGCTCCTCGCGGGCGGTTCCGTCGGGTACGTGATGCACGCGCAGCAGCGGACGAAGGGGGAACAGACCGAGGCCGACGCCTCGTTCACCCTCGGCGGGCCCGCGCTGTACTTCCGTGACACGGCCAGCGGACGCGTCGCCCACCAGCCGCTGGCCGGTGCCCCCGGAGTCCGTACCGCGGGCGCCCGTACCGCCGGAGCCCGTACCACCGGCGGCCCCGCCTGCGACCGGTTCTACGCCTCCGACGAAGGCGCGCTCTGCCTGCGGGCCGAGCCCGGGGTGCTGCCCAGGACATACGCGATCGTCCTCGACCGGCAGTTGCGCGAGAAACGCCGGATCACCGTGCCGGGCGTTCCCACCCGCGCCCGGGTCTCCGCCTCCGGGCGGATGCTGTCCTGGACGGTGTTCGCGACCGGCGACTCGTACGCCACCACCTCCTTCTCCACCCGCACCGCCATCCTCGATCTGCGCACCGGCTACCTCATCAAGTCCATGGAGAACATCCAGCTCACGATCGACGGCGCCCGCTACCACGCCCCCGACGTCAACTACTGGGGCGTGACCTTCGCCCGCGACGACAACCGCTTCTACGCGACCGTCTCCACCAAGGGCCGCACCTACCTCGTCGAGGGGAACATGCGGGACTGGTCGGCGAAGGCGCTGCGGCAGAACGTCGAGTGCCCCTCCCTGTCGCCCGACAACACCCGGCTCGCCTTCAAGAAGAAGGTCTCCGATGACGCGGCGGCGCCCTGGCGGCTGTACGTCCTCGATCTGCGGACCATGCGCGAGACGCCGCTCGCGGAGGAGCACAGCGTCGACGACCAGGCGGCCTGGCTGGACGACGACACGCTCGCCTACGCGTTGCCGGGCGGGTCCGGCCGGGGGAGCGACGTCTGGACCGTTCCGGCGGACGGGACGGGAACGCCCCGCGTGGCCGTGAAGGGCGGGTCGTCGCCGGTGGCGGTGGCAGGGGCGGCGGGCTGAGCGAGGCAGCCGGGGTACCGGAGAGGCGACCGGTGTAGTGTGACGCATCCCCACACGGGGGCCGACCGAGGAGGTGAGACCCATTACCGCTGTATCAGGCTGGGTGCTCATCCCTCACGATCGCGTGGTCGACCCGACATAGTCGACTGCGGAGCGCCCATCGGCTTTCCCGAAAGGCTCCGCTCATGTCGGTTTCCACCACACCGCTCGCCGTCTCCACCATCGTCACCACTCTCCGCGCCGCCGGCTGCGTATTCGCCGAGGACGAGGCGGAGTTGATCGTCGCCACGGCCACCGACCCCGTCTCGCTCGCGGCCATGGTCGAACGGCGGGCCGCCGGTCTTCCCCTGGAACACGTCCTCGGCTGGGCCGAGTTCGGCGGTCTGCGGATCGCCGTCGACTCCGGTGTCTTCGTACCCCGCCGCCGCACCGAGTTCCTGGTCCGGCAGGCCGCCGCCCTCGCCGGGCCCGGAGCGGTCGTCGTCGACCTGTGCTGCGGTTCGGGAGCCCTCGGCGCCGCGCTCGCCGCGAGACTGGGCCGGGTCGAACTGCACGCCGCGGACGTCGAACCCGCCGCCGTGCGGTGCGCCCGCCGCAACATCGGCGAGGCGGGCGAGGTGTACGAGGGCGACCTCTTCGAACCGCTGCCCGGATCGCTGCGCGGCCGGGTGGAGATCCTGCTCGCCAATGTGCCGTACGTACCCACGGACGATGTCGGACTGCTCCCCCCGGAGGCCCGCATCCATGAACCGCGCGTGGCGCTCGACGGGGGCCTGGACGGCCTCGACGTCCTGCGCCGGGTCACCGCCGAGGCCCCGCGATGGCTGGCACCGGGCGGGCATCTGCTGGTCGAGACGAGCGAGCGGCAGGCGGAACGGGCCGAGGAGACCATCGCCCGCAGCGGCCTGATCCCGCGCGTGGTCGCCTCCGATGAGCTGTACGCGACCGTCGTCATCGCGACCAGGCCCGGCCCGAGGTCACCCGACAGGCTCTGAGACGCTCAGCTGAACCGCCACCGCGTCTGGCTGAAGCGGGCGCCCTTGCCGAAGCCGAAGGCCTTGCGGGGGCGCACCTGGAACACCAGCGCCGTGTGTCCCGCGTTCACGAACGTGCCGGCCCGGACGTCGAAGTGCCACTCCGGGCCGTACTTCGCCTCCCAGGCCACGGCCAGCAGGTTCAGCCGGTCCTCGTCCGTCACCCGCTCCGCCCGGCCCTCGACCACCACGTCGAGCCCCTCCGACATGGTGTTGTTGCCGGTCGTCAGCACCACTTCGGGGTTGGCGGCCAGGTTCCGGGCCTTGCGCTCCTCGGCGCCGGTGGCGAAATGCAGCGCGCTGTCCGCCCACACCCCGATCAGCGGAGTGACGTGCGGGCGGCCGTCCGGGCGGACCGTGGACAGCCAGTACAGTTCCGCCCTGGTCAGCAGGTCCCTCGCCGCCGACCACGGGCAGGCCGTCGTGTTCTTGTCGCTGTAGTCGCCATCCAGCTCGGCGTAAGGTTCGAATCCGGACATGTGGGCCTCCCGGTCTGGTCCTGGAAATGATCGTGCCCGCGAAGTACGGACCGCGCACCCGCTCCGAATTCATCGGAGCGGGCTAGGCTCGGAACGCTGGATGGTGTGTGGCGGCGAGCGGGAGAGCACGGAATGACGACGGTGCCGGGGCGCAGGAGCAGCACGTTCACCCGACTGCTGCGGCACGGTTTCACGGACCCCTCCGCCGCCGAGCGGCTCCTCGACCTGCCCGAGCTGTCGTCCGTACGCTCCGACCCGGTGCTGCTCGAAGCCCTCGGCGCCACCGCCGACCCCGATCTGGCCCTGCACGGGCTCGTCCGGCTGGTGGAGGCCGAGGAGGCGGACGAGCGGCAGATCCTGCTGGACACGCTCGTCACCGCCAAACCGCTGCGGGACCGGCTGCTCGGGGTGCTCGGGGCGTCCGAGGCGCTCGGCGACCATCTCGCCCGCCACCCCCGCGACTGGCAGGCCCTCGTCACCTACGAGGCCACCGATCTGCACCCCGGCGTGGCCGAGTTCGAGCAGGGTCTCGCCGGGGCCGACGACCCCGACTCGCTGCGCGTCTCCTACCGCCGGTGCCTGCTGGCCATAGCGGCCCGCGATGTGTGCGGTACGACGGACGTCGCCGAGGCCGCCGCCGAACTGGCCGATCTGGCCACCGCGACCCTGCGTGCGGCGCTCGCCATCGCCCGTACGGCCGCACCCGCCGACGCCGCCCAGTGCCGGCTCGCCGTCATCGCGATGGGCAAGTGCGGCGGGCACGAGCTGAACTACGTCTCCGACGTCGACGTCATCTTCGTCACGGAACCGGTCGACGGCTTCGAGGAGAGCGCGGCCGTGCAGGCCGCCACCCGACTGGCCGCGCACATGATGCGGATCTGTTCCGACACGACCGTCGAGGGCACCATCTGGCCCGTCGACGCCAACCTCCGCCCCGAGGGCCGCAACGGACCCCTGGTGCGGACGCTGTCCTCGCATCTCGCGTACTACCAGCGCTGGGCCAAGACCTGGGAGTTTCAGGCACTGCTCAAGGCCCGGCCGGTGGCCGGCGACCCCGAGCTGGGCGCGGAGTACGTCGAGGCCGTGTCGCCGCTCGTATGGCAGGCCGCGGACCGCGAGAACTTCGTCCCCGACGTGCAGAAGATGCGCCGCCGCGTCGTCGACAACATCCCCGCGGACCGCGTCGACCGCGAGATCAAGCTCGGCCCCGGTGGCCTGCGGGACGTCGAATTCGCCGTACAGCTCCTCCAGTTGGTGCACGGCCGCAGCGACGCCACCCTGCGCAGCGGCACCACGCTGGAGGCCCTGCGCGCGCTCGCCGAGGGCGGCTACGTGGGACGGGTGGACGCCGCGCAACTCGACGACGCCTACCGCTTCCTGCGCGCCATGGAGCACCGCATCCAGCTCTACCGGCTGCGCCGCACCCATCTGGTCCCGGAGGACGCCCCCGATCTGCGGCGGCTCGGACGCTCCCTCGGGATGCGCACGGACCCGATCACCGAGCTCAACCAGGCGTGGAAGCGGCACGCGTCCGTGGTGCGGCGACTGCACGAGAAGCTGTTCTACCGGCCGCTGCTCGACGCCGTCGCCCAGCTCGCGCCCGGTGAGTCCCGGCTCAGCGCGAAGGCGGCCGGGCACCGGCTCGAAGCGCTGGGCTACGCCGATCCGGCCGCCGCGCTCCGGCACCTGGAGGCGCTGTCGTCCGGCGTGTCCCGCAAGGCCGCCATCCAGCGCACCCTGCTGCCGGTGCTGCTCGGCTGGTTCGCGGACTCCGCGGACCCGGACGCCGGGCTGCTCGGTTTCCGCAAGGTGTCCGACGCCCTCGGCAAGACCCCCTGGTACCTGCGGCTGCTGCGGGACGAGGGCGCCGCCGCGGAGAACCTCGCCCGGGTGCTGTCGGCCGGCCGGCTCGCCCCCGACCTGCTGCTGCGGGCCCCGGAGGCGGTGGCGCTGCTCGGTGACCCGCAGGGGCTGAAGCCGCGCACCCGGGAGAACCTGGAGCAGGAGGTGCTGGCCGCGGTGGGGCGCGCGGAGGGCGCCGAGTCCGCCGTCGCGGTGGTGCGCGGGGTGCGGCGGCGCGAGCTGTTCCGGACCACGGCCGCGGACCTCATCGGCTCGTACGGTACGGAGGAGCGCCCCGCCGAGGAGGACCCGGGGGCCCTGGTCGACCGGGTGGGCAACGCCGTCACCGATCTGAACGCCGTCACGATCGGGGGCGCCTTGCGCGCCGCCGTGCGCGAACAGTGGGGGGACACCCTCCCCACCCGGTTCGCGGTCATCGGCGTCGGCCGGTTCGGCGGCCACGAGCTCGGCTACGGCTCCGACGCCGATGTGCTGTTCGTCCACTCGCCGCGCGAGGGGGTCGACGAGCAGGAGGCGGGCCGGGCCGCGAACGCGGTGGTCGCCGAGATGCGCCGATTGCTCCAACTGCCCACCGCCGACCCGCCGTTGATCATCGACGCGGATCTGCGCCCGGAGGGCAAGAGCGGACCGCTGGTGCGCACGCTGGCGTCGTACGAGGCCTACTACCGGCGCTGGTCGCTGGTCTGGGAGAGCCAGGCGCTGCTGCGCGCCGAGCCGGTCGCGGGCGATGCGGAACTCGGCCGCGAGTTCATCGAGTTGATCGACCCGCTGCGCTATCCGATGGAGGGCCTGGGGGAGGACGCGGTCCGCGAGATCCGGCGCCTCAAGGCCCGGATGGAGTCCGAGCGGCTGCCGCGCGGCGCCGATCCGACGCTCCACGCCAAGCTGGGGCGCGGCGGGCTGAGCGATGTCGAGTGGACGGTCCAGCTGATGCAGATGCAGCACGGCTGGGCGGAACCGGGGCTGCGGACGACACGTACCCGCGAGGCGCTGGCGGCGGCGTGCGCGGCGGATCTCATCCCGACCGAGGACGCGCAGACACTGGACGAGGCCTGGGTGCTGGCCACCCGGGTGCGCAACGCGGTGATGCTGGTACGCGGCCGGCCGGGCGACACGTTCCCGTCCGGGCCGCGCGAACTCACCGCGGTCGGGCGGTACTTGGGGTACGAGCCGGGGCATGTCGGGGACATGCTGGACGACTACCGGCGGATCACCCGGCGGGCGCGGGCGGTGGTGGAGGAGCGGTTCTACGGGGCGTGAGACGGGACGCGTACCGGCATCCCCGCGCCGCGCACCAGGGCCGCCCGAAAGCCCCTACGCCTCCTTCGCGTCCAGCAGTCCGCGGCAGTGCCCGATGAACGCGCCCAGCGCCAGCTCGAACGCCGCGTCCGCCCGGCCCGTGCCCACCGCGGCCAGCGCCTGCGCGAGGCGCGGGGTCGTGATGTCGTCCGGGAGCTCCCACATCGTCTCCGGGGCCGCCAGGTCCAGCGCCGAACCCAGGACCAGGTTCTCCAGCGCGGTGATCACCGTCATCACCTCGGACATCGCGAAGCCGACGCCCAGCAGCAGCCGGACCGCGCTCTCGTAGTGCTCCAGGACCTTCGGGGCGCGCACCGGTGAGGTCGTCAGCAGCGGAATCGCACGCGGGTGGGCGGCGAACGCGGCACGGTAGGAGCGGGCCCAGGCCGTCATGGCCGCGTCCCAGGGCTCCACGTCGAGGGTCGCGGAGTCGATCGCGTCGCACACCCGTTCCCGGACGAGCTCGACGACTCCGCCCCTTCCGTCCACATGATGGTAGAGCGACCCGGTCTGCACCCCGAGCCTCCGGGCTATCTGCGGGACGCTGAACTCGCCCTGCTCGTGGATGAGTTCGAGCGCCGTGGTGGTGATGCGCTCCCGGTCCAGCAGCGGTGTGCGCGGCCGTCCCATGCGTGGTTCTCCTGACGTGTGTCCACCGGGAGGTCTTCCCGGATGCCCGTGGGTGAGGCTACATTGCGCAAACCGAAAGCCTTTAGGTTTCTGGTCACCGGTCCTTGCCCCGCCAGTCGCAGAAGGGCTCCCCTTTACATGTCTGCGCCCACTCTCGGAAGAGGCACCCTCGGCACCGCCGACATCGCCTTCTTCGTCATCTCGGCGGCCGCCCCGCTCACGGTGATGGCCGGCGTCGCCCCCATCGCCATCCTGCTCGGCGGCATCGGCGCCCCCGTCGGCTATCTGCTGGCCGGCGTGACCCTCGCGATCTTCGCCATCGGGTTCACCACGATGAGCCGCCACGTCCGCAGCGGCGGCGCGTTCTACGCGTACATCACCCGGGGCATGGGCCGCCCCGCCGGCATCGCCGCCGCCCTGCTCGCGATGCTCGGCTACAACGGCATGGAGATCGGCGTCTACGGACTGCTCGGCTCCGCCACCGCCGACACCGCCCAGGCCCTGTGGGGCATCGACATCCCCTGGCTGCCGATCTCCCTCGCCGGACTGCTGCTCATCTGGTACGGCGGCTTCCGCTCCATCGACTTCGGAGCCAAGGTCCTCGGGGTGCTGCTCGTCGCCGAGACCGGCATCCTCGTCCTGCTCGCCGGCGGTGTGCTGCTGGACGGCGGAGCCGACGGGATCTCGCTCGCCTCGTTCGCCCCCGGCCATGTCCTCGTACCCGGCACGGCAGCCGTACTGGCCTGCGCGTTCGCCGCCTTCACCGGCTTCGAGTCAACGGTGATCTACCGGCGTGAGGCACGGAACCCGGACCGTACCGTCCCCCGCGCCACCTATATCGCCGTCGCGTTCCTCGGGCTCTTCTACGCGTTCATCGTCTGGACCGTCATCCAGGCCTTCGGCGACGCGAGCGTGGTCGAGGCCGCCGCCACCGACCCGGGCGGTCTGTTCTTCTCCGCCATCACCCACTACGTCGGCTCCTGGGCCGCGGACCTGATGCACATCCTCATCGTCACCAGCGTCCTCGCCTCGCTGCTCGCCTTCCACAACGCCATCAACCGGTACGGACTCGCGCTCTCCGAGGAAGGGGTGCTGCCCGCGGCCCTGGGCCGCATCCACCCCCGCCACCGTTCCCCCTACGTGGCCGGACTCGCCCAGATCGCACTCGGAGCCGTCGTCGTCATCGGCTTCGCGGCGGCTGGCGCCGACCCGTACGCGCAACTGCTGCTCTGGGTCAACACACCGGGAATGCTCGGCCTGATGCTGCTCCAGCTGCTCGCCGCGATCGCCGTACCGCTGTTCTTCCGCCGGTTCGAGCACGGCGAGGGCAGGTTCCGTACCGTCGTCGCGCCGGTCGTCGCCGCCGTGCTGCTGGCAGCCGCGATCTTCCTGGTCACCGACCACGTCGATCTGTTCTCCGGCGCCTCGACCGGCGTGAACATCGTGCTCGTCTCGCTGGTGCCCGCGGTCTTCCTGATCGGACTCGTGCTCGCGTACCGGCTGAAGCGCAACAAGCCCGAGGTGTACGCCCGGTTCGCGGCCGAGCCGTCACCGTCACCGTCGCAGGAGACCGGGGCCGAGACCGCCCCCGCCGCCTCCACCACCGTCTAAGGAGTCCCACCGTGTCCGCAGCCGACCTCCTCCTCACCGGAGCCCGTGTCCGCACCCTCGATCCGGCCCGGCCGGAAGCCACCGCCGTGGCGGTCAAGGACGGGGTGATCACCGCGGTCGGCGACGAGGCCGGACTGCGCGAGTGGCGCGGCAACGGCACGGTCCACATCGACCTGTCCGGGGCCACCCTCACGCCCGGCCTGGTCGACGCGCACAGCCACCCCGTCTGGGGCCTGGAGATGGCCACCGGCACGGACCTCACCGCCGTCCGCGACCTCGACCAGCTGCGCGCCGCCCTGTCAGCGGCCGAACGGACCGAGGGCTGGGTCATCGCCTGGGGCCTGGACCACAACGCCTTCGGCGGCCGGCCCGTCGACCGGGCCCTGATCGAGGACGCCATCGGCGGCGCCCCCGCCTTCATCCGGCTCTACGACGGGCACTCCGCCCTGGCCAGCGGGGCGGCCCTGGAACGCGCCGGGATCACGGGCCCCCGCACCTTCGTCCAGCGCTCCACCGTCGTCTGCGACCCCGACGGCCGCCCCACCGGGCATCTGATCGAGCACGCCGCGATGGACCTGGTCGGGGAACGGCTGCCCAGGCCCTCGTACGCGGAACGCCGCACCCGCCTCGTGGAGCTGCTCACCGGCATGGCCGCCACCGGCCTCACCGGGGCCCATGTGATGGACCTCGCCGACGGCTCCGTGCCCGAGCTGCTGGCCGCCGTCGAGGAGGAGACGGACCTGCCCGTACGGCTGCGACTGGCCCCCTGGTGCATGCCGGGCGCCGACCAGGAGGCCCTGGACGAGCTGGTACGTGTGCAGCGCGAGGCGGGCCGGCTCTGGCGCGTCGGCGGCGTCAAGTTCTTCATGGACGGCACCGTCGAGGGCGGTACCGCGTGGCTGGAGCACGCCGACTGCCACGGGGAGGGCACCGAGGCGTTCTGGCCGGACCCGCAGGCGTACACCGCCGCCGTCCACTATCTGCACCACGCCGGGGTGCGCACCGCCACGCACGCCATCGGGGACGCGGCCGTGCGGCATGTGCTGGACACCGTGGAGGCACTGGGGGAGAGCGGCCGGCTCCGCCACCGCATCGAGCACATCGAGACCGTGCCGAACGGCCTGGCCGCCCGGTTCGCCGCCCTCGGGGTGATCGCCTCGATGCAGCCCACGCACACCGCGTACACCCGTGCCGACCACAGCGACGCATGGTCGAAGCGGCTCGGTGACGAGCGGGCCGGGCGGGCCTGGCGCTGCCGGGACCTGCGCGACGCCGGGGCCTACCTGGCACTGGGCTCGGACTGGCCGATCGCCCACTACGACGTACGGCAGGTGCTGGCCACGGCCCGGCTGCGGCGGCTGCCCGGGGCGTACGACACCGAGCCGGTCACCGCCGAGCAGGCGCTGACCGGGCTGATGGCGCTGGAGGGCTGCACCTCGCACGCGGCGGTCGCCGCCGGGGAACAGCACGTCGCGGGCCGGATCGCCGTGGGGTACCGGGCCGATCTGACGGCGTTCGGGGTGGATCCGGTGGCGGCCCCGGCGGACGAGCTGGGGGAGGCGCCGGTGCGGCTCACGGTGTGCGGGGGACGAGTGGTGCACCGGGGGTGAGGTTCGGCGGCGGCGGACGGGCCGAATACGCCCTCAGAGCCTGTCGGGTGACCTCCGACCGGGCGGCCACGCCCTGGCACGCACGCTTCCCGCGTTGTCGTCGGTCGCCAACGCTCCGCGTTGACTCCCTCCTCCGCCTTGGAACCGCACGCACCAGACCGCGTCCGCTATCCGATCCGAGGTCACCCGACAGGCTCTCAGCGGCGGCCCGCCGCCGCGTCCGCCGCCGGGCGCCGCGGCCGGACCGGCGTACGCGCGGACAGGCCGGCCAGCCGCGCCCTTTCGCGCGGCAGGGGCACCCGCTTCGGGAGGTGGTGCGGCAGCGAGCCGTACCAGGCGTACGACACCGCGTAACCGAAGGCCAGGCACGCCATGCCGCCCAGCGCGTCCAGCCAGAAGTGGTTGGCGGTCGACACGATGACGACCAGGGTGACCGTCGGGTAGAGCAGGCCCAGGATGCGCGCCCAGGGTGCGGAGGCCAGCGCGAAGACGGTCAGACCGCACCAGAGCGACCAGCCGATGTGCATCGACGGCATCGCCGCGTACTGGTTCGACATGTTCTTGAAGTTGCCCGAGGCCATCGAACCCCAGGTGTGATGGACCAGCACGGTGTCGATGAAGTGGCCGCCGTTCATCAGACGGGGCGGCGCCAGCGGATACAGGTAGTAACCGAGCAGCGCCACGCCCGTGGTCGCGAACAGGGCCAGCCGGGCCGCCGCATAACGGCCGGGGTGGCAGCGGAACAGCCAGACCAGCACACAGACGGTGACGACGAAGTGCAGCGTCGCGTAGTAGTAGTTCATCGAGACGATCAGCCATGTCGCGGAATTCACCGCGTGGTTGACCGTCTGCTCCACCGCGATGCCCAGGTGGTTCTCGGCCGACCAGATCCAGTCGGCGTTGCGCAGGGCCTCGGTCCGCTGCTCCGGGACGGCGTTGCGCACCAGCGAGTACAGCCAGTAACTGGCCGCGACGAGCAGGATTTCGAACCAGATGCGCGGCCGGCGGGGGGAACGCAGGTGACGCAGTCTCGCCGGGCCGCTGTTGTGCCGTCCGGTGTTCCGCTTCGGGTTCGCCGCGGGGGCCGCCTCGTCCACGATGGGTGACGGGGTGGCCTCCGGCCGGCCGTCCTGTGACGTCACGCTCAATTCACCCATAGGCACAGAGTCTGCCAGAAAATGCCCCTCCGCCCGTTGATCCTCCGGCCGGGTCCGGGCCGCACATCAGGAGTGCCGGAAACGCGTGCTCGAACTGCGTGCCGGGAACGGGCGTGGGATCCTGGGCGGGTCAGGCGGTGGTGGCCGGAGCGGGCCCCGGACCAGCGGCCGTTGAACCGCGAACGACCAGTTCGGGCATGAAGACGAACTCGCTGTGCGGGGCGGGCGTGCCGCCGACCTCCTCCAGGAGCGTGCGCACGGCGGCCTGGCCCATCGCCGTCACCGGCTGACGGATCGTGGTCAGCGGCGGATCGGTGAACGC
This sequence comes from Streptomyces sp. NPDC058240, assembly GCF_042882135.1. Classification (NCBI taxonomy): domain Bacteria; kingdom Bacillati; phylum Actinomycetota; class Actinomycetes; order Kitasatosporales; family Streptomycetaceae; genus Streptomyces; species Streptomyces sp. NPDC058240. Next base: position 287,002 of record NZ_JBHVWT010000001.1, on the reverse strand, counting down.
TATGAGCGGCGAGTCGTCGTAGCCGACCACCGACAGATCGCGCGGTACCTCCATCGACAGCCGGCGGGCGGCCCGGATCGCGCCGAGCGCCATCATGTCGCTCGCGCACACCACCGCCGTGCAGCCCCGCTCCATCAGCGCCGACGCCGCGGCCTGTCCACCCTCCAGGGTGAACAGCGAATGCTGGATCAGCTCCTCCACCTCGTCCGGCGCGAGGTCCAACTGCTCCTGCACGGTGGCGCGGAAGCCCTCGATCTTGCGCAGGACCGGCACGAACCGCTTCGGGCCGACCGCCAGACCGATCCGCTGATGGCCCAGCGACACCAGGTGCGTCACCGCGAGCCGCATCGCGGCCCGGTCGTCCGGAGAGATGAACGGCGCCTGGACCTTCGGCGAGAAGCCGTTGACCAGGACGAACGGGACACCCTTGGCGCGCAGTTGTTCATAGCGCTGCATATCGGCCGAGGTGTCGGCGTGCAGCCCGGAGACGAAGATGATGCCCGCGACGCCGCGGTCGACCAGCATCTCGGTCAACTCGTCCTCGGTGGAGCCGCCGGGGGTCTGGGTCGCCAGCACCGGCGTGTAGCCCTGCCGCGTCAGCGCCTGGCCGATGACCTGGGCCAGGGCGGGGAAGATGGGGTTCTCCAGCTCAGGTGTGATCAGGCCCACCAGTCCCGCGCTGCGCCTGCGCAGCCGCACGGGCCGTTCGTAGCCGAGAACGTCGAGCGCGGCGAGAACGGATTCGCGGGTGGCCGCTGCAACACCGGGCTTGCCGTTCAGTACGCGGCTGACCGTCGCTTCGCTGACCCCCGCCTGAGTTGCGATATCGGCAAGCCGTGCGGTCATGGAAGTGGACTGTACCGGGCGTATGTCGGATTGCCCACCATCCGCAGGAATCGGACGACCGTACCTGTGGGGTGCTCCGGGGTGGGATCGCGGCAACATCTTGCAAGGTCTTGCGAGCCCGGATTGCGGATCGCAGTCAGATCGTCGCACTACGGGATCGAGGGCTGTGGCCTGCCACTGCCAGGGATCGACGGCTCGCGTCAAGAGGCTTGACGGCAACCGTGAGGACACGCGAATGTAACGATCGTCGGTGCTTGCAGAAATCTTCCGCAAACTCTTTCGGCGTTCTTTCATCCTTGTTACGTTCTCGTCGACCCGGCGCCGCGACGGAGCGGTACGGCAGTTGAAGGAGTTCAGATGCGACGTGGCATAACGGCCACCGCCCTGGTCGCGACCCTGGCGTTCGCGGCGACCGCCTGCGGCAGCGACAGCGAGTCCGACGGCACGAGCAAGAGCTCGGGCGAGCTCTCCGGCACCGTGACGTGGTGGGACACCTCCACCGCGGGCAGCGAGGACAAGGTCTTCAAGAAGATCGCCGAGGACTTCACCAAGCAGCACCCGAAGGTCCACATCAAGTACGTCAACGTGCCCTTCGGTGACGCGCAGAACAAGTTCAAGAACGCGGCCCAGTCCGGCTCCGGCGCTCCCGACGTCATCCGCTCCGAGGTCGCCTGGACCCCCGAGTTCGCGGACCTCAGCTACCTGGCCCCGCTCGACGGCACCCCCGCGCTGCAGAGGCCGGACGACTTCCTGAAGCAGGCCGCCGCGTCCACCAAGTACAAGGACAAGACGTACGCGGTGCCGCAGGTCATCGACTCCATGGGCATCTTCTACAACAAGAAGATCTTCAAGGAGGCCGGCGTCGAGGTCCCCAGGACCATCGACGAGCTGAAGACCGTCTCCAAGAAGATCAAGGACAAGACCGGCAAGACCGGTATGTACCTGCGCGGCGACGACGCGTACTGGTTCCTCTCCTTCCTGTACGGCGAGGGCGGCGACATGGTCGACGCCTCCACCAAGTCCGTCACCATCGACAACCCCGAGGGCGTCAAGGCGATGAAGGTCGTCAAGGACCTCGTCGACTCCGGTGCGGCCAAAACCGATGCCACGGACGGCTGGGACAACATGCAGGCGTCCTTCAAGGACGGCAAGGTCGCCATGATGATCAACGGCCCGTGGGCCGTCGCCGACACCTACGCCGGCAAGGAGTTCAAGGACAAGGCCAACCTGGGCATCGCCCCGGTCCCGGCCGGCTCCGCCGCGCAGGGCGCCCCGCAGGGCGGCCACAACCTGGCCGTCTACGCGGGCTCGAAGAACCTCGACGCCTCCTACGCGTTCGTCGACTACATGACGTCCGCCGACACCCAGGCCAAGGTCACCAAGGAGCTGAGCCTCCTGCCGACCCGTACCTCCGCCTACGCCAAGCAGGACGTCGTCGACAACGAGATCGTCGGCTACTTCAAGCCCGTCGTCGAGACCGCCGTCGAGCGCCCCTGGATCCCGGAGACCGGCAGCCTCTTCGCGCCGCTCGTCACCGAGTACACCGAGGTCCTGACCGGCCAGACCACGCCGGAGAAGGCCGTCAAGACGACCGGCGACTCCTACCGCAAGCTCCTCAAGGACTGGAAGTAACAGGAAGGCAGGCCGGCTGATGGCTGTCCACACCAGCCAGTCGGTGGCGAAGGCCGCGGGCGACGACGTCGCCCGCGGCCGGAGCCGCGGTACTGGCAACCCCCCGCCGCCGAGCAGGCTCCGGCGGGCCCTGTCGACACACTGGTACGCCTGGACCATGGTCGCGCCGGTCGTCGTCGTGATCGGCGTGATCATCGGCTACCCGCTGGTCCGCGGCATCTACCTGTCGATGACCGATGCCAATGAGCGCAACGTCGAGCGGTCCATCGGTGTCAACCACATGCCCGCCACGTACGAGTTCGTGGGCCTGGACAACTACACCGACGCACTCACCGGCAATCAGTTCCTCGGCACGCTCGGGTGGACCCTGGTGTGGACGGTCTCCTGTGTGACCATCACCTTCGGTCTCGGCATGGCCCTCGCCAACATCCTCAACCGCCGTATCGCCGGACGCTCCGCGTACCGGATGGCGCTCATCCTGCCCTGGGCCATCCCCGGCTTCGTCTCCGTCTTCGCCTGGCAGTTCCTCTACAACGAGGACCGCGGGCTGCTCAACAAGATCCTCTCCGGTGGCGGGATCGACGGCATACCCTGGCTGAACGACCCCACTTGGGCGAAGTTCTCCGTCATCGCCGTCAACGTCTGGCTCGGCGTGCCGTTCATGATGGTCGCCCTGCTCGGCGGACTGCAGTCGATCCCCAGCGAGCAGTACGAGGCCGCGGAGATGGACGGCGCCACCGCCTGGCAGAGGTTCCGCCACATCACGCTGCCCGGACTGCGGCCGGTCTCCACCACGGTGATCCTGCTCTCCACCATCTGGACCTTCAACATGTTCCCGGTGATCTACCTGCTGACCCGCGGCGGACCCGGTGAAGCCACCCAGATCCTGGTCACCCAGGCGTACAAGTTCTCCTTCGAGATCAGCCCGCGTGACTTCGCGCAGTCCTCCACCTGGGGCGTGCTGATCCTCGTACTCCTGATGATCTTCGCCGCCGTCTACCGGCGAGTCCTCCGCACACAGGGAGACGACTGGTGACCACCGCCCCCGCAACCACCGTCCCGGCGACCCGCGCACGGCACTCCGCGCGCAAGGTCCGTCTGCGCGGCGAGCGTTCGCCGATCGCCTCCTTCGGGCTGCACCTCACGCTCATCGTCGCGTCCGTGATCGCCGTCTTCCCCGTGCTGTGGGTCCTGCTCACCTCGCTGAAGCCCGCCGCGTACGCGACCACCACGGACTTCTTCAAAGAGACCACGTTCGAGAACTACACGAACCTGATCCAGAACACGAAGTTCCTCACCTGGTTCGGCAACTCCCTGCTCGTCGCGGGGCTCACCACGCTGCTCGGCGTCATCATCTCCGCCTCCACCGGCTATGCCGTCAGCCGCTTCCGCTTCCCGGGCAAGCGCGGGCTGATGTGGACGCTGCTGATCACCCAGATGTTCCCGGTCGCCGTCCTCATCGTGCCGATCTACAACATCATGTCGGGCATGGGGCTGCTGAATCAGCCCGCCGGCCTCGTCATCACCTACCTGACCATCTCGGTGCCGTTCTGTGCCTGGATGATGAAGGGCTTCTTCGACACCATCCCGCGCGAGATCGACGAGTCCGGGCAGGTCGACGGCCTCACCCCGTTCGGCACGTTCTGGCGGCTCATCCTGCCGCTCGCCAAGCCCGGCCTCGCCGTCACCGCGTTCTACTCCTTCATCACCGCGTGGGGCGAAGTGGCCTACGCCTCCGCCTTCATGGTCGGCGAGGACAACCTCACCCTCGCGGGCGGACTGCAGCTCTTCGTCAACCGGTACGGAGCCCAGTGGGGGCCGATGACCGCCGCGTCCGTGCTGATCGCGATACCCGCGGCCCTGGTCTTCCTCTTCGCCCAGCGTCACCTGGTCACCGGCATGTCCGCCGGAGCGGTCAAGGGCTGAGAGGTCCGCTATCCGGTCCGAGGTCACCCGACAGCCTCTGACCCAGCACGCCCCGCACGCACCACGTCCCGGCGGCCGCCGGTACCCCGACCCGGTTCCGGCGCCGCTTCCCACCCCGACACCTCAGGGATGACATGACCCAGCACCTCGCTGCCCCCTCCACCGGCACGTTCGGCGACGCTCCGGCCCACCAGACCGGCTGGTGGCAGGACGCGGTGATCTACCAGGTCTACCCACGGAGTTTCGCCGACGGCAACGGCGACGGCATGGGCGATCTCGCAGGCGTACGCGGCAAACTCCCGTACCTCAAGGACCTCGGTGTGGACGCGGTCTGGCTCAGCCCGTTCTACGCGTCCCCGCAGGCCGACGCGGGCTACGACGTCGCCGACTACCGTGCCATCGACCCGATGTTCGGCACCCTGCTGGACGCCGACGCGCTGATCCGGGACGCCCACGACCTGGGCCTGCGGATCATCGTGGACCTGGTGCCCAACCACTCCTCGGACCGGCACGAGTGGTTCAAGCGCGCCCTCGCCGAGGGCCCCGGCTCCGCGCTGCGCGAGCGCTACCACTTCCGCCCCGGCAAGGGCGCGGACGGCGAACTGCCGCCCAACGACTGGGAGTCCATCTTCGGCGGCCCCGCCTGGACCCGGACCACCGACCCGGACGGCACCCCGGGCGACTGGTACCTCCACCTCTTCGCGCCCGAGCAGCCCGACTTCAACTGGGAACACCCGGCCGTCGCCGACGAGTTCCGGTCGATCCTGCGCTTCTGGCTCGACATGGGCGTCGACGGCTTCCGGGTCGACGTAGCCCACGGCCTCGTCAAGGCCGCCGGCCTGCCCGACCTCGGCAGCCACGACCAGCTCAAGCTGCTCGGCAACGACGTCATGCCGTTCTTCGACCAGGACGGGGTGCACGAGATCTACCGTTCCTGGCGCATCATCCTCGACGAGTACCCCGGCAACCGCATCGCCGTCGCCGAGGCCTGGACCCCCACGGTCGAGCGCACCGCCAACTACGTACGCCCCGACGAGATGCACCAGGCGTTCAACTTCCAGTACCTCTCCACCGCCTGGGACGCGGCCGAGCTCCGCAAGGTCATCGACACCTCGCTCGACGCGATGCGTCCGGTCGGCGCCCCCACCACCTGGGTGCTCTCCAACCACGACGTGACCCGGCACACCACCCGGTTCGCCAACCCGCCCGGCCTCGGCACCCAGATCCGTGAGGCCGGCGACCGCGAGCTGGGCCTGCGCCGGGCCCGCGCCGCCACCCTGCTGATGCTGGCGCTGCCCGGCTCCGCGTACGTCTACCAGGGCGAGGAGCTCGGCCTGCCCGACGTCACCGACCTGCCCGACGAGGTCCGTCAGGACCCGTCGTTCTTCCGCGCGGAGGGCCAGGACGGCTTCCGTGACGGCTGCCGGGTGCCGATCCCGTGGACGCGCGACGGCAGCTCGTACGGCTTCGGCGACGGCGGCAGCTGGCTGCCCCAGCCCGAGGGGTGGGGCGAGCTGAGCGTCCAGGCGCAGACCGGCACCGCCGGTTCCACGCTGGAGCTGTACCGGTCCGCGATCGCCGCCCGCCGGGCGCACCCCGGGCTCGGCGCCGGAACCGCGGTGGAGTGGCTCAAGGCCCCCGAGGGCCTGCTGATCTTCGCCCGCCCCGGCTTCGTCTGCACCGTCAACACGACGGGTCGCCCGGTGCGCATCCCGGTGCGCGGCACCGTGCTGCTGTCCAGCAGCCCGGTCGTCACCGACGGCGCCGAGATCGAGCTGCCCGCGGACACCACGGTGTGGTGGACGGTGTGACCGTCCCCCTACCCAGGGCCTCTCTTCCGGATCAGGCCGGATCAGGGAGCGGGGGCTGGCGCGTGCAGCTGCAAGGCGGAGGAGGGAGCCCACGCGGAGCGTCGGCGACTGACGACAACGCCGCAGATGCGCGTGTCAGCCCCCGCGAGCCCGGCAAGATCCGGAAGAGAGGCCCCGGGACCGGCGGTGCGCCGAGGCTCTCGGACATCGCCGGTCAGGCAGCGGTCAGCGAGGCGACCGTCAGCCGGGTGCTCAACGGGAAACCGGGCGTGGCGGACCCCACGCGTCAGCGGGTGCTCGCGGCGCTGGACATCCTCGGCTACGAACGTCCCGTGCGGCTGCGCAGGCGCAGCGCCGGGCTGATCGGACTGGTGACGCCCGAGCTCACCAACCCGATCTTCCCGGCGTTCGCGCAGTCCGTCGAGCAGGTGCTGGCCGGGCACGGCTACACCCCGGTGCTCTGCACCCAGCTGCCCGGCGGCGCCACCGAGGACGAACTCGTCGAGCAGCTCGTCGAGCGCGGCGTCGGCGGGATCGTCTTTCTCTCCGGGCTGCACGCCGACATGTCGGCCGACCCGGCCCGGTACGCCGCGCTCACCGACCGCGGCGTGCCGTTCGTCCTGATCAACGGCTACAACGAACGGATCAGCGCGGCGTTCGTCTCGCCCGACGACTCCGCCGCCGTGCGGATGGCCGTCGGGCACCTCGCCGACCTCGGCCACAGCAGGGTCGGTCTGGCGATCGGGCCGCAGCGCTACGTGCCGTCCCGCCGCAAGCGCGAGGGCTTCCTCGACGCCGCGGTGAACCTGCTGGGCCTGGACCGCGCCGAGGCCGAACTCCTCGTCTGTCCCACGCTGTTCAGCGTCGAGGGCGGCCAGGTCGCGGCGGGTGCGCTGCTCGACCAGGGGTGCACGGGCATCGTCTGCGGCAGCGACCTGATGGCGCTGGGCGTGGTGCGTGCGGCCCGGGAGCGCGGGCTCGGCGTGCCGCGCGACGTGTCGGTGGTGGGCTTCGACGACTCGCAGCTGATCGCGTTCACCGATCCGCCGCTGACGACGGTGCGTCAGCCCGTGCAGGCGATGGCGGCGGCAGCGGTGAGCGCCCTGCTGGAGGAGATCGGCGGCAGCCCGGTGCAGCGTACGGAGTACGTGTTCCAGCCGGAGCTGGTGGTACGGGGATCCACCGCGGCGCTCCGGGGCGCCTGAGGCGGGCGCGAGAACGGGGCCGGGTCGGGAGGGGGACCCGGCCTTTCGCGTTTCGTTGCGTCAGCGCCGTGGGCCGGTCGGCTTCCGTGACGCCCACGGCGGCTGCGACGGTGGGTCAGCTCTCGGAGGCGTACGTCACGAACGCATCCCATGCGGTCGGGGTGAACCCGAGGCGCGGCCCGGGCAGATCCTTGGAATCGCGCACGTGCACTGTGCCGGGTGCGGTCGCCACCTCTACGCACTCGCTGCCGTTGCTACTGTCGCTGTAGCTGCTCTTCACCCACTCCAACGCGGAAGCATCCCCAGCAGAAAGCTTGCGGATCACGTCTCTCCCAGCATTCGCTCGATGAAGGCATCGACTCCCGAGGGGGAGAGCCTGAGCCCGGATCAAGTCGGGTAGCGGGCCTCCTCCATCTCACGCTTCAGGATGGCGAGTTTGCCGCCCGCCCCCAGCACCTCGTCCGCCTTGTGAAGCTGCAACGGGCCATCTAGTCCGGCACTGGAACGCCATCACCGCCGCCGCCGAGCACGGCTTGAGCAACGGTCTCGCGGAGAGCATGAACACCAAGATCCGGCTCATCACCCGTATGGCCTTCGGCTTCAAGGACGCCACCGCTCTCATCGCCCTCGCCATGCTCAGCCTCGGAGGGCACCGCCCCCACCTACCAGGCCGTCACACCGCATGAACGCACCCACGGATGCGACAGAAGAGCCCGAAAACCAAGTGGGCATGGGGGGCGAAAGTGCAGTGCCGACAAGTTCTGATGTTCTGCATGTAAGCCATAAAGCTGGCATGTAGGGTGAGTTGTCATGCAGCTCCGGTACTCCTTCCGTATTGAGCCGACGCCGGGTCAGCGCATGGCGCTGTCCCAGGCGTTCGGTTGTGCGCGGGTGGTGTGGAACGACTGTCTGCGGGCGCGGCGGGACGCCCGCGCTGCGGGTTTGCCGTTCTTGAAGTCGGCGGAGCTGTCGAAGCGGTTCATCACCGAGGCGAAGAAGACCACCGGGCGTGGCTGGCTGGGTGAGGTGTCCGCTGTGGTGCTGCAACAGTCGCTGCGGGACCTGGATGCGGCGTACTCGAACTTCTTCGCCTCGTTGAAGGGCACCCGCAAGGGGCCGAGGGTTGCCGAACCCCGGTTCAAGTCGAAGCGGGACAACCGGCAATCCGTCCGGTTCACCGCGAATGCCCGCTGGTCGGTCACCGGGGACGGGAAGCTGAACCTTCCCAAGATCGGCCCGGTGAAGGTGCGCTGGTCGCGTCGGCTGCCGTCCGTGCCGTCCACGGTGACGGTGATCAAGGACGCGTCCGGCAGGTACTTCTGCTCCTTCGTCGTGGAGACCGACCCGGCGGACGAGTTGTTGCCCGCGCTGGAGACGGATCAGGGCATCGACCTGGGCCTGACCCACTTCGCCGTCATGGCGGACGGCTCCCGCGTCACCTCGCCCCGGTTCCTGCGCCGGGCGGAGAAGAAGCTGAAGAGGGAGCAGCGTCGGCTGTCGCGTAAGGCGAAGGGGTCGAGGAACCGGAACAAGCAGCGGATCAAGGTGGCCCGTGCTCATGCGAGGGTGGCCGATGCGCGCAGGGACTTTCACCACAAGCTGTCCACGAAGCTGATGCGCGAGAACCAAGCCGTCAGCGTGGAGAGCCTGAGCGTGAAGGGCCTTGCCCGCACCCGCCTGGCGAAGTCAGTGCACGACGCGGGATGGTCCAGTTTTGTGACCATGCTGGACTACAAGGCGACCCGGTATGGGCGCACCCTGACCAAGGTGGACCGTGCCTTCCCGTCCTCGCAGGTGTGTTCCGCCTGCGGTTACCGCGACGGGCCCAAGCCCCTGCACATCCGGGCATGGACCTGTAGCGCGTGCGGCACCCGGCACGACCGGGACCACAACGCGGGCCAGAACATCAAGCACGAAGGACGGCGTATCCGCGCCGCACAACAAGCTGTACCACCCACCCCCGGACCGGGGGCCCTCGCCCGGCAACGGACAAGGTAAACGCCTGCGGAGCGCACGTAAGACCAGGACCCGTCCCGGCAGCGCGCACAACCCCCACCCATCGGTGGGGAGGAACCAGGAACCCGACTCAAGGCGCACCGCACACACGGACGCCAGGGAGAGAATCCCCCACACTCGTGTGGGGGAGGAGGTCAAGTACAGGTCTCGCCGCCCCAGGAGCATGTCCAGGGCAGCCAGTGGTGGACCTCGCACCAGCCGGTCAGCTACAAGATCGCCGGACGGCTCGGCGACCGCGCTGCCTTCTCCCGCATGGTCAGCACCTGCCGCAGCGCGGGCGTCAAGGTCGTCGCCGACTCCGTCATCAACCACATATCGGCGGGATCGGGCACCGGCACCGGCGGCTCCTCGCACACCAAGTACGACTACCCCGGCGTGTACTCCGCGGCCGACATGGACGACGGCACCGCCCAGACCAGCAATTACCAGGACCGGGCCAGCGTCCAGAACTACGAACTCGTCGGACTGGCTGACCGACACGGGTGAGGACTACGTACGCGGCAGGATCGCCGCGTACCTCGGCGACTTGCGCTCCTTCGGCGTGGGCGGTTTCCGTATCGACGTCGCCAGGCACATGCCCGCGGCCGACCTCGCCAACATCAAGTCGCGGCTGAGTGACCCCGGCGCCTACTGGAAGCCGGAGGCGATCTGCGGGCGGGCGAGGCCGTCTCGCCCGACGAGTACACCGGGACGGGCAACGTCCAGGAATTCCGGTGCGCCCGCAGCCTCAAGCAGGTCTTCAACAACGAGAACCTCGCCCACCTGAAGAACTTCGGCGAGGGCTGGGGCTTCATGTCGTCGTCGAAGGCCGCGGGCTTCGTGGACAACCACGACACCGAGCGCGGCGGCGACACACTGAACTACAAGGACGGCGCGAACTACACCCTCGCCAATGTCTTCATGCTGGCCTGGCCGTACGGTTCGCCCGGTGTCCACTCCGGCTACGAGTGGTCCGACAAGGACGCCGGTCCGCCGGGTGGCGGCGCGGTGAACGCCTGTTACAGCGACGGCTGGAAGTGTCAGCACGCATGGCGCGAGATCCCCTCCATGGTCGGCTTCCGCAACACCGCGCGCGGGGAGGCTGTCACCAACTGGTGGGACAACGGCGGCGGCCAGATCACGTCGCGGCTCGAAGGCATTCGTCGCCATCAACCACGAGGGCGCCTCGCTGACCCGCACGTTCCAGACGTCGATGCCCGCCGGTGAATACTGCGACATCCAGCCCGGCAACGTCGTTACTGTCAATGGCTCCGGCCAGTTCACCGCAACGCTCGGCGCCAACACGGCCCTGGCGCTCCAGGTGAACGCCCGCTCTGCCCCGGCGGCATCACGGGCGCTGCGCAGTCCAGCGCTACCTTCGGTGTCAATGCGACCACGCAGCCCGGTCGAAACGTCTACATCCCACGCGGCTAACCTCGAGGGTCGTCCGCTCAAGAGCGAGTCGGGCGTCGATTCCTTGCGAGCAGGTATTGGGAAGCTCCACCGGGTGAGGGCCACGGTGGAGCCTCCTCATCCCTCACTGTCTACCGACTGGCTACTTGAACTGCCAGTTAGACATTCCGACCACATAGGCAGTTGAGCTCTCGCCGTACTCTGGGGTTCCCATGTTGTGCCACGGCAGGGTGTAGTTCTGCACCACACCCGGGCTGTTGGTGTACTGGAAGGTCACGGTCACGCGCCAGTATTTGGACGAGCGGCCACTGCACCCGGCGTCCCAAATGTACTTCTGGACCGAGTAGTCGAACCTCTTGACCCCTGCGCATCCCGACGGGCCCGAAAAATGGACGGTAGACGTAGACGCGGCGGCGGGTGCCACGTTGAGACACGTCAGTGCAATGGCTCCGGCGGCTAGGCCGACAGTGGTCTTGATGCGTCGTTTCACGCTAGCTCCTTGGATTGTTGAAGTGCTCATTCGGCTGGTGAAGCCTCGAGAAGCTAACATTCTTACAATGACTTGCGGAAGAGATTTCGCCGGCCTCGTTGCACTCTGATGTGCAGAAGTCCGGTCTGGAAAAGGTAGTTGACCTGGCGGCAGAGGTCTCGTACGGTCTGACGGCGCAGGATGTGAAAGAGTCTTCTGCAAGATATTTCAGTCACGAGCCAGTAGCCCATCGAGGATGTGGCACCGAGTGTGACGGATCCGCCGTCGGCCAGCGCGTCTGCATTTTTGATGAGGTTGTGCCGGGGCGGTTGGCCTGATGCGTCGTGCCAATTTGTTCATGGAACCAGGCCCTGCCAGATACGTCGGACGGCCCCAGTAAGGAGACCCCGCCCGTGTCCCGTTCCACCCTGAGACGGGGAGCCGTCGCCGCACTCTGCGCGGCGCTCCTCCCTGTCGTCCCGGCGGCAACCGCGTCGGCCGCGCCGAGACCCCCGGGCCCGCCCTCGGACGCGAAGCTCGCCCAGGCGCCCGCCCGGCACGACCTGACCCGCGAGCAGTTCTACTTCGTCATGCCGGACCGGTTCGCCAACGGTGACACCTCCAACGACCGCGGCGGGCTCACCGGTTCACGCACGGACACCGGCTACGACCCCACCGACAAGGGCTTCTACCAGGGCGGCGACCTCAAGGGCCTGACCGATCGGCTCGACTACATCAAGGGCCTCGGCACCACCGCCATCTGGCTCGCCCCGATCTTCAGGAACCGCCCCGTCCAGGGCACCGGCAAGGACGCCTCGGCCGGCTACCACGGCTACTGGATCACCGACTTCACACAGGTCGACCCGCACTTCGGCACCAACGCCGACCTGTCGAAGCTGATCGACAGGGCCCACGCCAAGGGCATGAAGGTCTTCTTCGACGTCATCACCAACCACACCGCGGACACCGTCGACTACGCCGAGAAGGCCTACGGCTACCGGCCGAAGGGCGCCTACCCGTACCTGGACAAGGACGGCCGCCCCTTCGACGACGCCAAGGGCCTGGCGAAGGTGGACGCGGACTCGTTCCCGTACACCCCGAAGAACACCGGGACCGCCGGGAACAAGGTCCCGTCCTGGCTCAACGACCCGACGATGTACCACAACCGCGGCGACTCGACCTTCGCCGGCGAGTCCGCCACGTACGGCGACTTCTCCGGGCTGGACGATCTGTGGACCGAGCGGCCCGAGGTCGTCTCCGGCATGGAGAAGATCTACGAGAAGTGGGTCAGGGACTTCGACATCGACGGTTTCCGGATCGACACCGTCAAACACGTCGACCTGGACTTCTGGACCCAGTGGGCGACGGCCCTGGACACCTACGCGGCCAAGCGCGGCCGTGAGGACTTCTTCATGTTCGGCGAGGTCTACTCCTCCGACACCGCCGTCACCTCGCCCTACGTCACCCGGGGCCGGCTCGACGCGACGCTCGACTTCCCCTTCCAGGAAGCGGCACGCCAGTACGCCTCGCAGGGCGCCCCGGCCGCGAAGCTCGCGGCGGTGTTCGGCGACGACTACCGCTACACCACCGACAAGGCCAACGCCTACGAGCAGGTGACCTTCCTCGGCAACCACGACATGGGCCGCATCGGCGCGTTCCTGAAGCAGGACAACCCGAAGGCCGACGACGCGGAACTCGTCCGCCGCGCGGAGCTCGCCAACGAGCTGATGTTCCTCGGCCGCGGGAACCCCGTCGTCTACTACGGCGACGAGCAGGGCTTCACCGGCGCGGGCGGCGACCGGGACGCCCGGCAGACCATGTTCGCCTCGAAGACCGCCGACTACCTCGACGACGACGAACTGGGCACCGAGCGCACCCACGCCGCCGACGCGTACGACACGAAGCACCCCCTGTACCGGAACATCGCCGCGCTCTCCGAACTCACCAGGAAGAACCCGGCACTGCGCGACGGCGTCCAGACCGAGCGGTACGCGGAGGGCTCCGTCTACGCCTTCTCCCGCACGGACTCCGAGCAGGGACGCGAGTACCTCGTGGCCACCAACAACGGCACCGCCCCGAGGACCGTCGAGCTGCCCACCGCATCGACCGGTATGAACTTCCGTACGCTGTACGGGGGTTCGGCGACCATCCGCAGCGGCGCGGACAAGAAGATCACCGTCACCGTTCCTGCCCTCTCCAGCCTCGTGCTGCGCGCCGAGAAGCCCTTGGGCGCCCCGGCCACCAAGCCCGCGATCACGCTCAAGGCGCCCGCCGCCGGAGCCACCGGCACCGTGGAGCTCTCCGCCGACGTCGACGGCGGACAGCTGAACCGGGTCGTCTTCGCCGCGCAGACCGGCAACGGGAAGTGGGTCACGCTCGGTTCCGCCGACCACGCCCCGTACCGGGTCACCCAGCACCTGGACGACAAGGTGGCGGCCGGAACACCGCTGCGCTACAAGGCGGTCGTCGTCGACCGCGCCGGCCGCACCGCGAGCGCACTCGCCGCGAGCACCGCCGGACAGGCCCCGGCCGACGCGAAGCCCGTGGCCGTACAGCGCGACTACGCCGTCGTCCACTACAAGCGCGCGGACGGCGACTACGCGGGCCGGCAGCTCAGGTCGGGCGACGCGACGGCCGACTTCACCGGGCGCGACGCCTACGGAGCCTTCGCCTGGCTCAAGCTCGACGAAGGCGCGTCCACCGTCCCGTACACCGTCGAGAAGGACGGCACCGCCGACGGGCCGCAGCGCACCGTCGAACTCGCGAAGACCGGGCAGGTCTGGATCGAGCAGGGCAAGGACGGCCAGGCCGACACGGCCCCCGACGGCGCCTACCCGCCGCAGGACACCACGAAGGCCGTACTGCACTACTACCGGCCCGACGGCGACTACGACGGCTGGGGGCTGCACACCTGGACCGGCGCCAAGGACCCCACCGACTGGGCCAAGCCGCTCCAGCCGGTGAAGAAGGACGCCTCCGGTGCCACCTTCGAGGTGCCGCTCACCGATGGCGCCACCTCGCTCAGCTACATCCTGCACAAGGGCGACGAGAAGGACCTCCCCAGCGACCAGTCGCTCGACCTCGCCACCTACGGGCACGAGGTCTGGATGCTCGGCGCCACGCCCGGCTACCTGCTGCCCCAGGCCGGCGGCGTACCCACCCCCGACCTCTCCAAGGCCGAGGCGCAGTGGATCGACGCCGACACCGTCGTATGGAAGGTGAAGGCCACCGGCGCCACCAGCCAGCAGCTCGTCCACGCACCGCGCGGCGGCATCTCCGTCGTCGACGGGGCACTCTCCGACGAGGGCCAGTGGCTGCGGCTCACCCCCTCCGCGCTGACCGACGCACAGAAGGCGAAGCATCCGAACCTCAAGGACTACCCGGCGTTCACCATCGACGCCCGGGACCGGGACAGGGTCCGTGACGCGCTGCGCGGCCAGCTGATCGCCACCCAGCGCGCCGCCAACGGCGCCCTGCTCGCCGCCACCGGCGTACAGAGCGCGGGCGTGCTCGACGACCTGTACGGCAAGAACGCGGCCGGCGCCTCGCTCGGCCCGGTCTTCGACCACGGCCGCCCCACCCTGTCCGTCTGGGCACCCACCGCGCGGACCGTCGCCCTCGAACTCGACGGGAAGAGCGTCCCGATGCGGCGCGACGACCGCACGGGCGTCTGGTCCGTCACGGGCACCGAGCAGTGGACGGGCAAGCCCTACCGCTACGTGGTGGACGTCTGGGCGCCCACCGTCCGGAAGCTCGTCACCAACAAGGTCACCGACCCGTACTCCACCGCGCTGACCACGGACTCCGCGCGCAGCCTCGTCGTCGACCTGGACGACCCCGGCCTCGCACCGAAGGGCTGGTCCGGGCTGCGGAAGCCCGCCGCCGTTCCGCTGCGCGACGCCCAGATCCAGGAGCTGCACATCCGCGACTTCTCGATCGCGGACCGTACGTCGAAGCACCCCGGCGAGTACCTCGCCTTCACCGACACCCGCTCCGACGGGATGAAGCACCTCAAGCGGCTCGCGGACTCCGGCACCGGCTACGTCCATCTGCTGCCCGCCTTCGACATCGGCACCATCCCCGAGAAGAAGTCCGCCCAGCAGAAGCCGGCCTGCGACCTGTCCGTGTACGCCCCCGACTCCGAGGAACAGCAGGCCTGCGTGGCGAGGGCCGCCGCGAAGGACGGGTTCAACTGGGGCTACGACCCGCTGCACTACACCGTCCCGGAGGGCTCCTACGCCTCCGACCCGGACGGCACCCGGCGCACCGTCGAGTTCCGGCAGATGGTTCAGGGGCTGAACGGCACGGGGCTGCGCACCGTCATGGACGTCGTCTACAACCACACCGTCGCCTCCGGCCAGGACGACAAGTCCGTACTCGACCGGATCGTGCCCGGCTACTACCAGCGGCTCCTGGACGACGGCACCGTCGCCACCTCCACCTGCTGCGCCAACACCGCACCCGAGAACACCATGATGGGCAAGCTGGTCGTGGACTCGGTCGTCACCTGGGCCAAGGAGTACAAGGTCGACGGCTTCCGCTTCGACCTGATGGGCCACCACCCCAAGGACAACATCCTCGCCGTCCGCAAGGCGCTGGACGGGCTGACCGTGGCCAAGGACGGCGTCGACGGGAAGAAGATCATCCTGTACGGGGAGGGCTGGAACTTCGGTGAGATCGCCGACGACGCCCGCTTCGTCCAGGCCACCCAGAAGAACATGGCCGGCACCGGCATCGCCACCTTCTCCGACCGCTCCCGCGACGCCGTCCGGGGCGGCAGCCCCTTCGACGAGGACCCGGGCGTACAGGGCTTCGCCACCGGCCTCTACACCGACCCCAACACCTCGGCGGCCAACGGAACGAGGACCGAACAGAAGACCCGGCTGCTCCACTACCAGGACCTGATCAAGGTCGGCCTCACCGGCAACCTCGCCGACTACACCTTCACCGACTCCGCCGGCAACACGGTCAAGGGGTCCGGCGTCGACTACAACGGCGCCCCCGCCGGATACGCCGCGGCCCCCGGCGACGCCCTCGCCTACGCGGACGCCCACGACAACGAGTCGCTCTACGACACGCTCGCCTTCAAGCTCCCGGCGGGCACATCGGCGGCCGACCGGGCCCGCATGCAGGTCCTGGCCATGGCGACGGCCACCCTCTCGCAGGGCCCCTCGCTCTCCCAGGCGGGCACCGACCTGCTGCGCTCCAAGTCCCTGGACCGCAACTCCTACGACAGCGGCGACTGGTTCAACGCCCTGCACTGGGACTGCCGCGACGGCAACGGCTTCGGCCGCGGACTGCCGCCGGCCGCCGACAACGCGTCCAAGTGGTCCTACGCGAAGCCGCTGCTGGCCGACGCCGCGCTCCGCCCCGGCTGCGCGCAGATCGACGCCGCGTCCGCCGCGTACCGGGACCTGCTCACCATCCGCTCCACGGAGAAGGACTTCGGCCTCGCCACCACCGGCCAGGTGCAGTCCGCCCTGTCCTTCCCGCTCTCCGGGAAGGACGAGACACCGGGCGTGATCACCATGCGGCTCGGGAAGCTGGTGGTGGTCCTCAACGCCGCCCCCGGCACCGAGACCCAGACGGTCGCCGGGCTGGCGGGGAAGCAGTACGCACTGCACCCGGTCCAGGCCGCGGGCGCGGATCCTACCGTCAAGAAGTCCACGTATGAGAAGAGTTCCGGAAGATTCACCGTCCCGGGACGTACGGTGGCGGTTTTCTCCCTGAACTGAGCCATGACGGGGCTACGCTGGGAGGCAGCAGCCGTCGGGGAATGCCGCAGCACCGCACCCCCGGCGCGCCCTCCCACCCCCCGGCCGGTCCCGGCCCCTTTCCGGTACGCCAGGCGTCCTCGCATGCCTGCGCCGTACGGGAACCAGGGGCCGGGACCGGCCGGTCCACCTGTTTCAGCGACGGTGACCATGGCGAGCAACATCCCCGAGGAGACAAGCAGCTTTGTCGGACGGAAAGCGGAACTTGCCAGGCTGGAGCACACTCTCGCCACGCACCGGCTGACCACGCTCACCGGCACCGGCGGCGTCGGCAAGACCAGACTCGCCGTCCGGGCGGCCCGGCAGGCGGCGGCCGGTCACCGCGACGGCGCGTGGTGGGCGGACCTGTCGCCGCTCCACGACGACGGACTGCTCATCGCGACCGTCTCCGACGCGGTCGGGCTCTCCGACCACACCCTGCGCATGCCCATCGACGCCCTGTGCGAATGGCTCGTCGACAAGGAACTGCTGCTGGTTCTCGACTCGTGCGAACATCTGCGCTCCGCCTGCGCGCACCTGCTCGGCGAGATCCTCACGACGTCCCCCGGCCTCACCGTGCTTGCCACCAGCCGACAGCCCCTGGACATCAGGGGCGAACAGATCGTCGAAGTGGACCCGCTGCCCGTCGAGGGCGCGGCCGACGCGCTGACACTGTTCCGGGACCGGGCGGCCGCGGCGGCCCCGGAGCTCGCCCTCGACGAGCCGGGGAACGCGGAGGCCGCCGCCGAGATCTGCCGCAGCCTCGAAGGCATTCCGCTCGCCATCGAACTCGCGGCGGGAGCCCTCGGCCGGGACACCGTCGAGCAGGTCGCAGCGAGGATCAGGTCCCGCTTCGACGTACCGGCCGACACGTCGCTCTGGCCGCCGCGCCACCGCACCCTGCGCACCGCCATCGGCTGGAGCCATGAGCTGTGCACCCCGCTGGAACGGCTGCTCTGGGCCCGGCTGACCGTCCTGCGCGGCGACTTCGACGAGGCCGCGGCCCGCGAGGTCTGCGTCGGGCGGCCGCTCACCCCGGACGGTGTGACCCAGGCGCTGAACGGCCTGGTCGCCAAGTCCGTCGTCGGACGGGACGGCCTGCGGTACCGCATGCTCGACACCATCCGCGAGTACGGACGGATGTGGCTCGCCGAACTCGGTGAGGAACGGGCCGCCGCCGACCGGCACGCCGCCTGCTTCCTCGGCCTGGCCCGCAACGCCCACGCCGGCTGGACCGGCGACGACCAGATCAGCTGGTACCACCGCATCGCCGAGGCGCACGCCGACCTCTGCGCCGCCCTCGACCACCTGCTGGTCCACGACACCGCGGCCGCCCAGGAGATGGCGGGACGGATCGGCTTCTTCTGGTGCTGCTGCGGCCATCTTCCGCAGACCCGCGAATACGCCCGGCGCGCCCTGGCCGCCGGACCGGCCGAAGGACCCCACCGCACCCGCGCCCTGTGGGTGCTGGGCATCACCGTCATGCTCCAGGGCGACTACCCGGCCGCCCGCCGGCTGGGCCGGGAGTGCACCAGGGAGGCGGCGCGCGACGGCACCGACGAGGGCATCCTCGCCGCCGCCTATCTGTGCGGCCTCACCCATCTGATGACCGGCCGCCCCGAGGCGGGCCTCCGCGAGGTCGACCGGGTCCTGCGCTCGACCGGCACCGCCACCCCGCTGGAGAAGGCCTACCGGCTGCGGTGCCGGCTCATCACGGTCTTCGCCCTGACCGGGCTCGGACGGCTGGACGAGGCGGCGGAGGCGGCCTCGGTCCTGCGCGCGGTCTGCGAGGCCCTGGACGAATGCTGGACCCGTAGCTACGTCGACTACCAGCTCGCCCTGATCGCCCTGCTCCAGGGCGACGCCGAATCATCCGCCGCCCACGCCCGCTCGATGCTCGCGGGCAAGCACCGCATGCGCGACAGCTTCGGTATCGCGCTCGGCCTGGACATCCTGGCCGCGGCGATCGCCGCCCAGGGCGCGGGCGCCCGCGCCGCCCGGGTGTACGGCACGGGCCAGGTGTACTGGCGCATGGTCGGCCAACCGCAACGCGGCACCCCGGAACTGGGCCCACTGCGCGAGGCCTGCGAACGCCAGGCCCGTGAGGCCGTCGGCGACGCCGCCTACCAGCGGGCCTTCGAGCGGGGCCGGGCGGACAACGCGGAAGTGGGCCTGGCGGCGGCGCTCCAGGGCGAACTGCTCATGTAGCGCGTGCCCGGCCCCATGGGAACGGCCCCGTTGGAACGGCCCCACGAGCCCGGCCCCACGAGAACGGCCCGGTTCCTCGCCGGGCCGCCGGACAGGTGCTACGGCAGCCGCTGCGGGGGAACGGCCGGTACGGCGGGTGCCAGGGCGGAGAGCCGCTCCAGCAGTTCCCCGAACGGCCCGTCCGCCGGCTCCTGTCCGAGTACCCGCAGCACGATGCCCGCCGTCTCCGGGCTGTACGCGGCACTCACCGCGGCCAGCGCGGCGAAGTCGTGCACCAGCTGCAACTCCAGCTCCTCGCGCGGAATCCGTCGGCCGTCCAGCCAGATCAGCGCCGTCGACTCGGCCAGCGACACCCACGACCGCACGATCAGCTCCAGCCGAGCCGGGGGATCCTCGACCCCCAGATGGGCCAGGATCTGCTCGCAGGCGGCCTGCCGCACCCCGTCGATCATCGCGTTCGCGGTCGAGGACCCCGCCGCGGGCCCGCCCCGCATCAATGCCGAGAAGCCGGGCCCGTGCTCGTCGACGAAGTCGAAGAACCGCCCCATCACCCTCAACAGCCGCGACCCGAGCGGACCTTCGCGCGGTTCCACGAACCGGGCCGCCAACTCGTCGGCCGCCCGCCGCAGCGCGGCCTCGTAGAGGCTCTGCTTCCCCGGGAAGTAGTGGTAGACCAAGGGCCGCGAGATCCCCGCGGCGGCCGCGATCTCGTCGATCGACACCTCGTCCGGGGCGCGGTGACTGAACAACTCCAGCGCGACACCGATCAATTGCTGTCTGCGCTCCTCGACGCCCATCCTGCGTCGCACCCCGGTCGTCATGGTGGACAGCGTACCGAGTGGAGCGGCGGGGGAGGGGCGTCGGGCGGCCCCGGACCCGCTCCTAGGCCCTGTCGTCGAACTGCCGTCTGCCGTGCGGCGTCCGGCACGCACGCTCGCGGCGTTGCCGAAATGCCCTGGTAGCTCCGCTACGAGACCATTCCGGCGCCTTGCGATCGCACGCACCGGACGCCGCACGGCCGCCCTCCGGGCGACGACGGCAGTTCGACGACAGGGCCTAGAGATCCAGCACCAGCCGCTCGCCCCGGCACCGCGACACGCAGATCAGCATCGAGTCGTCCCGTTCGGAGTCCGTCAGGAGCTCGTCGCGGTGGTCGATCTCGCCCTCCAGGACGCGCTGTTGGCACGTTCCGCAGAAGCCCTGCTCACAGGAGTACGACACGTACGGAAGCTCGTCGCGCACCGCGGCCAGCACCGATCGGTCCGCCGCCACCCGGACCGTACGGCCGGAGCGGCGCAGTTCGACCTCGAAGGGGCCGGAGCCGGCCGACGACGTGGCCGCCGCCGTGAAGCGTTCCAGATGGAGGGTGCGGCCGGGCGGCAATGCGGCGGTGACCGCGTCCATCAGGGGTTCGGGGCCGCAGCAGTGGACGGCCGTGCCCTCCGCCGTGTCCGCCAGCGCCGCGGCGGCGTCCGGACGGCCCGCCTCGTCCTCGGGGACGACCGTCACCCGGCCGTCCTCCGCGCCCAGCTTCTCGATCTCGTCCAGGAACGGCATCGAGGCACGGGTCCGTCCGCCGTACAGCAGCCGCCAGTCGGCTCCCGAGGCGGCGACCGACCGCAGCATCGGCAGGATCGGGGTGATGCCTATGCCGCCCGCGACGAACAGGTACGCGGGGGCGTCGGCGAGGGGGAAGCGGTTGCGCGGGTCGCGGATCTCCACCTCCTCGCCCTCGTGGAGCCGCTCGTGGACCTCGCGGGAGCCGCCGCGGCCGTCCTCGACCAGCCGCGTCGCGATGGTGTACGTGCCGGGGTCGGCCGGGTCCCCGCACAGGGAGTACTGGCGGACCAGGCCGGAGGGCAGCAGGAGGTCGAGGTGCGCGCCGGGCTGCCAGGCGGGCAGCGCGGAGCCCTCAAGACGGAGCTGGACGACGCCCTCGGCCGGGGTGGTCCGCTCGGTGATCAGCAGCCGGCGGGTGGCCGTGGTGCGGCGCTCGGAGTGGCCCGAGACCGGTTCCTCCAGGGCCGGCAGCGGCCACAGCGGGGAGTTCTGGATGCGGCGGTGCAGGGCGCGCTTGGCCAGCAGTGCGGCGCCGGCGACCAGGACGACGGTACGCAGGCGGGGCAGGGGGAGCGGCATGGTCAGCTGGTTCCCGTCATACGGGCCTCGGCGGCCGTGGCCGCGGGCGAGTGGGCGAGATAGTCGATGGCCTGGGCCGTACTGCCCTCCTGCGAGGGGTGATAGCCGCGGCTCAGATAGCGGGGCACCGAACGCAGCAGATCACCGGTGGCGGGCAGGGTGCCGCGCCTGCCGCTGAGGTAGAAGTCCTTGACCGACCCCTTTCCGTTCAGCAGGCTCGGGTCGTTCTCCATGAAGAAGCGGATGCCCCGCTGCCAGAGGAAGACCAGCGCGCTGAACGCCGTGGCCCAGGTGCGCGCCCGCCGCCGGTAGCCGCCGTCGACATGCATGAACACCTCGAACGCGACCGAGCGGTGCTCGACCTCCTCCGCGCCGTGCCAGCGCAGCAGATCCAGCATCATCGGATCGGCGCCGCGCCGGTCCAGCTCGTCGGCGTTCAGCACCCAGTCGCCGAGGAAGGCGGTGTAGTGCTCGATCGCCGCGATCAGCGCCACCTGCTCCATCAGCCACCACTTGCTCGCTCGGCCCGGCGGCAGCGTCCGGTCGCCGAGCAGCTTCTCGAAGAACCAGTCGACCTGCGCGGTGTACGGCGTCGGGTCGAGACCGAGCTCCTTCAGGCGGGGCAGCACGTCGTCGTGCGCCTGGGAGTGCACGGCCTCCTGGCCGATGAAGCCGATGACGTCCTGGCGCAGTTGCTCGTCGTGGATGTACGGCAGCACCTGCCGGTACACGTGGATGAACCAGCGTTCCCCGGCGGGCAGCAGGAGGTGGAGCACATTGATGGTGTGCGTGGTGAACGGATCGCCCGGCACCCAGTGCAGGGGAGTCTTCTCCCAGGCGAAGGAGACCTTGCGGGCCTTGAGAGGCGTCCGCTCCGACGCGACCGGCGCTGGCTGCGTGTTAGACATGTTGTCAATGTACTGAGAGGTAGGACGCGGGAACAGGGGCGTGCGGCGAATTCCTGACCTCGGCGGGACGACGCGTCAGCGCAGCCCGCCCGCCCGACTGCCGTCCGTCAGCGTCCCGTTCAGCCGCGCCCGGTCGCCCGCCCTGGCCGGCACGGCGAGGAGGCGGCTGTCGGAGCGCCCCTCCACTCCGCCCGACGCGGTCAGCGAGGCGAACTGCTCGCTGCCCGCCGCCAGTACGTACCAGCGGCCGCCCTGCGACTTCCACAGCACCCCCGCCAGCACCCGCGGGTCGCGCGCCCCGCAGGCCGGGGAGTCCTCGGCCCTGGCCGCTACCGCCCCCGGCGGGCCGCCCGTCGCGACGGCCGGTGCCGACGGGGCCTGGAACTGGGCGAGGACCCGGCTCCCGGTGCCCCGCCAGGTCTCCGCCCTGGTGCAGAGCCAGCGCGCGGAACCATCGCCCTCGGGCAGCGGCTGCTCGGCGTACTGCCAGGAGTTCACCGACCGCACCCCGCGCGAACGCACCGCCGGCAGCAGACAGGCGGTCCGCGCCCAGCTGTCCCGCTCCGCCCGCCCGGCGACGTCGTGCGGCGCGGACGGCGGGCCCGAGGTCAGCCGGGCGGGGGTCAGCTCGCCCAGGTCCGTCATCAGCCGGGCCGCCGAGCCGTCGCGGATCTCGATCACCTGCCAGGCACGGCAGTCGCGGGCGGTCGCCGGGCTGGTCAGCGCGGCTGTCACACCGTCGGGGCCGCGGCGCAGCGGCTGCGGGGCGCCGCCCGGCGCCAGCAGGTCCCGCACCGACACCGCGGTCACCCAGGGCGCGGTGAGATAGCGGATCCGGTCGTCGGCACGGGCCACGATCAGGGCGGCGGCCGACGCCATGTCCGCACCGTCCACCCGGGCGAAGTCGAGCCCGACGCCCTCGTCCCGGTCGGCGGCACGGGGCTCCGCGTACCGCACGACGCGCAGCCCGTCGTAGAACAGCACCACCGTCACCTGGTCCACCTCGCCCGCGTACAGCAGTTGCGGCGCGCCCATCGGCGGCCCGATGGGGGTGTCCGGGGTCGCCGAGATGCGCACCGTGCCGTCCGGGTGCGCCCAGACGGTGAGCGCGCGGCGCAGCAGCCGGGTGTCCTCGGTGCGGTTGCCACGGGTGGGCCAGGCGGTGAAGTCGGTACGCGGCGAGCGCCGCCAGAAGTTCGCGGACACCCGGCTCGACCTGACCGGATCCAGGGCCTGTGCCACGGCGGCGTCATGGGTGTACGACGACGCGGTCCGGGCGTCGCGCCCCCAGCCGTTGCCCGGCAGCCCCAGCAGCGCCCCGCACACCAGCAGCGCCGCGACGGCCGCCAGCGCCGCCTTCGCGTGTTGCCGGCGGCGCAGCAGATCCGGCGGCCGGGCCTGGAGCGAACAGGGGTCGAACTCCGGGGAGCCGAGGAGCGAGTACGGCGCCGGGACGCCCTCCGCCTCCGCGAGCGCCGCATGCGGGTCCGCGACCCCGGCAGCCGCGAGCACCCGCCGCACCTCCGTGTCGGCCAGCCCCTCCAGGCCGCGCAGGGCATGGGCGGCGCGCCCGGGGGCGGAGAGTGCCGACAGGGCGTGCTCCAGGGCGAGTCCGTCCGATCCGCCCGAGTGCGGGAACAGCCGTAGCCCCCACACGAGAGGAAGGAGCGACGGCGGCCGGGTGCGGGCCCACGCGCGTCGTGGACGGCCCGCCTCCAGTGCCGCACGCAGCACCCGCCCGCGGGCGCGGGCATAGGACGGATCGACCGCCGCCGCACCGCCGGGCCTGCGCGGCACCGGGACGCCGCCCCCGGCCCCGTACCCCGCCCGGCGTCCGGACAACAGGCACCGCTGGGCCAGCGCGTGCGCCCTCAGCACCCGGCGGTGGCTGCCGAGGGACGGCGGCAGCACGAGATAGCCGAGCCGGACCAGCCTCGGATAGTGCTCGACGAGCGCCGCCCCGGCCTGCTCCCCGTCGGCCGGGGCGGCTGCGGAAGGTACTTCTGGCAGTGGACGCACGTTCAGCAGAACGAGCGAATCGTGCGATGGTCACCCCGGCCCGGCGGTGCGCGGAGCAACGGGCCGTCCTCTCACCGCAGTTGCCACCCGCTGAACTCGACCGTGCCGCGCAGCCCGCTCCCGCCGTTCGTCGCGCTCATGAAGATCCCCACGTCCTGGGCAGCCGCCGTCCCCGGCGCGGCGACCGTGCCCGCCGTCCGCCGGTTCAACCCGTGCGCCTACCTGCGGAAGCTCGGCCGAAGGGCACCAATTTTTGAACCAGATTAGGACAATTCGACATCTCTTGGCGGGTAGAGCAGCATTGCTATGCGGGAGGTGTACAGATCGCTGGCCCCAGCAATGACGGCGCGGCCAGTTGACGGGCGCCGGGTAGACCGACCCCTACGCGATCACAAAGCCATGAGCTCATATGATCTCGCTTTCTTTCCGCCGCCCACCAGGTCCGGGCCGTCCGTGAGCATCTCTCTTCTCGGCGGTTTCGACATCGTAGTCGGCGACGAACCAGTGACCGTCCCAGTTGGCTCGAAGCGACTACTTGCGTTTATCGCGCTACAATCCCGGGCCGCTGTCCCCCGAACTCTGGTAGCCGGGAGTCTCTGGCCCGAAGCATCCGAGCAAGGTGCGAACACGAACCTGCGGTCGGCATTGTCACGCCTCCAGGGCCTCGGGAAGCAAGCACTGAACATCTGCCCCGCCGAGTTGCGCCTCGCGCGGGAGGTCACCGTCGACCTGTTTCGAGCTCGGTCGTTGGCCCAGCGAATACTCGATCCCCATGTCCCTGCCCAGGAGCTCGACCTCAACGCGGCGGCCGTCGACCAGCTGTCCGCCGATTTGCTGCCCGGCTGGTACGACGAGTGGATGTTGCCGGAGGCGGAGCAATGGCGGCAGCTTCGACTCCACGCACTTGAGGCATTGACGGGTGCTTTCATTGACACGAAGGAGTTCGCCTGGGCTGTGACGGCCGCCCATGCGGCCGTCCAAGCGGATCCGCTGCGGGAGAGCAGTCAGGCTTCCCTGATCCGCGCCCACCTGGCGGAGGACAATCGGTCCGAGGCACTGTACGACTTCGAACGCTACGAGCAGCACCTTCGTGACGAGCTGGGGCTCCGACCCACACCGCGGCTGCGCCGGCTGGTGTCCGAACTGCAGCAGTCGCGCCCCGGTAATGGATCCAGCCTCTAGCTGTAGGTTCCCGTCGTAGCGTGGAGTCATTGGCTGCAGGGAAATTTGGCGCTTCGACTGCGCCGCGAGCGAGTTCCCGGAGTTGGCGAACCGGAGTTGGCGAACCCGCCACTGACCAGTGGCGGGTTCGCGCTACCGAGTTTGGTCGGCAGGCTTGTCGTGGTCAGCACGCGACAGAAGTTACGTCTGTGCGCCTTGCTGGAGGACGTTGCCGTTGCCTCCGCCGGTCTGTGCGCCTTGCTGGAGGACGTTGCCGTTGCCTCCGCCGGTCTGTGCGCCTTGCTGGAGGACGTTGCCGTTGCCTCCGCCGGTCTGTGCGCCTTGCTGGAGGACGTTGCCGTTGCCTCCGCCGGTCTGTGCGCCTTGCTGGAGGACGTTGCCGTTGCCTCCGCCGGTCTGTGCGCCTTGCTGGAGGACGTTGCCGTTGCCTCCGCCGGTCTGTGCGCCTTGCTGGAGGACGTTGCCGTTGCCTCCGCCGGTCTGTGCGCCTTGCTGGAGGACGTTGCCGTTGCCTCCGCCGGTCTGTGCGCCTTGCTGGAGGACGTTGCCGTTGCCTCCGCCGGTCTGTGCGCC
>NZ_JBHVWT010000001.1:238657-260824 GCF_042882135.1 Streptomyces sp. NPDC058240 | reverse complement strand
GGTCTGTGCGCCTTGCTGGAGGACGTTGCCGTTGCCTCCGCCGGTCTGTGCGCCTTGCTGGAGGACGTTGCCGTTGCCTCCGCCGGTCTGTGCGCCCTGCTGGAGGACGTTGCCGTTGCCCCGTCCGGTCTGTGCGCCCTGCTGGAGGACGTTGCCGTTGCCCCGTCCGGTCTGTGCGCCTTGTTGCAGGACGTTGCCGTTGCCCCGTCCGGTCTGTGCGCCTTGTTGCAGGACGTTGCCGTTGCCCCGTCCGGTCTGTGCGCCCTGTTGCAGGACGTTGCCGTTGCCCCGTCCGGTCTGTGCGCCCTGCTGCAGGACGTTGCCGTTGCAGAACTGGGGCGTGGCCCGAGTGCAGATTTGGGACGGGGCCTTTGGCGGGGTCTGGGGCGCTGCTGCGACACTTGTCGCACCAACCCCGCCAGCGAGCGCCGCGATCAAGCTCGACACGCCGATCAGGCGGGGAATTCCTTGCCGAATGCTTCTCATCATGGTGGATTCCTTGCGTGTGAAGGCGGGTTTGCGCTTGCCTGCACCAGCCATAGTCATGTGGTGGGCGTCACCGCGGCGTGACGTCGGCGTGACCGGGCTCAGCTGACGGCAGCCAGTGGATGCCCTCCGCAAGCGGCTCCTTGCGCCCCAGCCATGGCCAAGGGTTTCCCCATGGACGGCTAAGTTTCCCGGGACCTGGACCGATACCGGTCGGCGAAACCGGCCGGGGCGAAGAACAGCGGGAAGATCCAGGAGATCCTGGTGGCATGCGACCTCACCGGGGGTTGTCGAGCGGCGGCCGAGCTGGCTGCGGTCACCACGCGGTGGCCCGATATGCGCAGCTGAGGGCAGGAGTCCGACCGAGCGGTGTGCTTGGCCGGCTGCGTACGGTGACAGGCCTCACGAGGGTGTACCTGTAGCCGACGCGCCGCGCCGTCCCGGTGCGCCCGGACGGTGAGCGCGCGGCGCAGCAGCGGGGTGTCCTCACCGCAGTTGCCACCCGCTGAACTCGACCGTGCCGCGCAGCCCGCTCCCGCCGTTCGTCGCGCTCATGAAGATCCCCACGTCCTGGGTCGCCGCCGTCCCGGGCACGGCGACCGTGCCCACCGTCCGCCAGCTCGTCCCGCCGTCGGTGGAGCAGGAACCCGTGCACCCGTCCCCGGCCCGGGTCAGCCGGAGCAGCACCGGGGCCTTGATCCCGGTGATCCGCCGATAGGTGTCCAGGGTGCCGTCGCCGTTCGTGTCGTACGAGAGCACCACACCGTTGGACGGTGTCACCGCCAGATTCAGGAAACCGGCGGAGCCCGGCGTCGCGAGGCCGTTGCGCACCACGATCCCCGAGCGCGCCCAGCCCCCGGTGTTCTCCTGCGCGTCGACCCGCACGGTCACTTCCGCCCCGTCGGACCACGCCCCCTCCCGGTACGCGGTGCCGAGCTGGCTGGTGCCCTTCCACAGGTCCTGGCCCGCCCCGTTGATCGCCAGCCGCCCGCCCAGCTGACCGAAGACCGCCGCGTTCGCCGTGTACGTGCGCCAGCCCGGCTCCAGCGCCGCCGCCAGGTACACCGCGCCGCGCCGCGTATCGGTCACCCGGTCCTCGCCGCGCGGACCGTACGCGGTGCTCAGCTCGTACGGCATCGGCACCAGCGGGGTGGTCAGCGGCTCGGACGGGGCCGTGACCCGCCAGTCCACCGCGCCGGACCCGCCGGCCGCGACCTCGTCGAGGGAGGTGCCGCCCGTCGCGGTGGCGTCGAGACCGGTGAGTGCGAAGTCGATCCGGCCGGTGGACCGCAGGCCGTTCAGATTGCGGAAGGCGACCGTCACCGTGCCGGTGCTGCCGGGGGTGAATGCCACCGGATCGGCCGAGATCGTGACGGTGCCCTGGTACGGGGCGGTGGACAGGGTCTCGAAGACCCGCCGCGCCGTGCGGTGGGCATCGCCCGTCGCCCGTACCGGAAAACTGCCGGTCCCACGGGTCCACTCCTCCTCGCCCGGGTACCAGTCGAAAGGCTTCGCGGCCCTGCCCTCCGCGAGCGCGTCGGTCAGCTCGTCCAAGTACGCCTGCCACTGCGGGAGATGGACCTCGCCCATCAGCCCCTGCCAGTCGCGGTTGGCGTAGTTGCTGAGGTCGTCGGCGGCCGTCCGGTCCGCCCAGGTGGTGATCAGGGTGCGCGCCGTCCACTCCAGCCGCACCGCCTCCGCCGGGCTCGTCGCCAGCCGTTTGGCGTCCTCCAGCCAGGGCCCCAGCAGGAAGGCCCGGTGACAGCCCGACATCGCGTCCGTCAGCCGCATCAGCTTCAGCCAGAGCGCGGCGAGCGTACGGAACCGGGCCACGTCCTTGTCGGCCTGGGCGGCCCGCAGTTGAGGCAGCAGGATCCGGGAGCGGTCGGCGAGCGCCTGCCGGGCCAGATCGGTGAGGTCGTAGCGGTAGGTGTCCGAGTCGCGCAGGGACGGACGTACGTCGAGGAGCGCCGCGAACGCCCGGTCGAAACCGGCCGGGTCGAAGGCGAAGTTGACGGACGAGGTGATGCCGGGGCGACGGGAGAAGAGGGAGTCCACGGGGCGGCCGTCGGTGCTCGTCAGCCGGTACGCCGTGGCGGCCAGCGCGGCGAAGGCCGCTTCCGCCGAGCGGTCGCGGCCGCCGTAACGGAGCTTCGGGTACGCCCGGAACCACGCCTCCCGGTCGACCTTTTCGGTCCGCCAGGCCAGCTCGCTGAACAGCTCGAACGCCGCCGGATCGCGCTCTGCCGCCTCCGGCATGTACGCCGTGCCGACCAGGGCGCTGCCGGGCTTGTCGCGCCAGGCGGTGAACTTCTCCGTCCAGCGGTCGGTGTTGGCGCCGATCGTCGTGCGGCCGCCGAAGTTCGGGATGGTGCCGAAGGCGTACGGTGCTCCGCCCCAGTCCTTCTCCCGGTCGGTGACCGTGTCCAGATCGGAGAGGCCGTCCACGATCAGGATCCGGTCGGTGTCGATCGCATCCAGGAGCGCCGGCCGGGGATTGGCCTGCCAGCCGAGGATCACCCAGATCGCGCCGGGGTGCGCGGTGTGCAGGGCCGACTCGACGGCACGGGCGGCATCCGGCACCGGGACGTCACCGGCGCTGCCGCCCTCGTGCAGCAGATCCATCTTGAAGTGGCCCACCGCGCCGAACAGTTCCTCCTGGTGCCGGTAGAAGGCGGCGGCCACCTCGGCGAATACGGGGGTGCGCGGGTCGAGCCATTCGGGTCGGCGCAGCCCGTTCCAGGTGCCCTGCGGAACGACCCGGGCCCCGGGATTGCGGTCCGTGAAGCCGTCCGGGACTGTGCCGAAGTAGCCGGGGAACACCGGTGCCATGCCCAGCTCCCGCATCCGGCCGGCGATGCGCCGGCCCAGCTCCGCGCGCCGCCCGATCAGCTCGGGACCGAGCGGGCCGCCGTATCCGCTCATGTTCTGGAGCAGCCACCACGGCTGGTGGGAAGGGGCGGGCAGCCAGGTGCGGGCCTCGGTGTCGCTGTAGCCGAAGTCCTGGAGCAGCCGGTGGTAGACGGCCTCCTGTCCGGCGGTGACCAGCACCTCGTTGCAGCCGTGCAGGGCCAGGACGTCGAGCATCCGCTCCCAGCGCGGCCAGTCGGCGTACGGGGCGGTGTAGCCGTCGTGGGTGTCGTTGAGGGCGAACCGGTGGGCGACGGTCGCGGAGCGCTCGACGGGGGAACGGGGAGCGGGCAGTCGGCGGGGCAGCCCGGTATGGCTGCCGGACCACGAGATGACGGCGTCGCAGGTGTACTTGAGGTACCAGTGCGCCCCCGTCAGGGCGGCGGCGGGCGTGGTGGCGGCGATCTCGATCCGCCCGGTGGCGCCGGTGACCCGGAAGCGGTCCTGCGCGCCGCCGGCCCGGGGGAGGGAGCGGAGCCGGAACTGGTCCGCGTGGTCCGGCAGCAGACGACGGAGCGCCTCGTGCGCGGGCGCGAGGTCCCGGGCCGGAGCGGCCGGTGCGGGGGCGGCGTGCGCGGGGGCGGCGGCCCCGAGCGCGGCGGCGGCGCCGACGGCTCCGGCGGTGCCCAGCAGCGTACGTCTCGTCGGCCGGGAGGAGCTGAAGGGCAGGGAGGGTTCCGTCATGATCCGCGCTCCTCGGTGTTGTTCATGGTGGTGCATGCGACAACAGGTGCGTGCGGTGCGCACGTTAATGACGGGTGCGGGGGGCGGGCAATGGGGCGTTCGGCGGTTTGTTCCGATCCAGCCGTTCGGCCGCCACGACGGGGTCACCCGACGCGCGGCCGGACGCCCGGCGGTCAGGCGAAGGCGGCCAGCTGGGGGTCGAGCGGCGCCCCGGTCATCCGGTTGGCCAGCGTCGACATCGTGTACGTGCCGATGCCCAGGACCACCTCCAGCGCGTTGCGGGCGGTGTAGCCGTGTCCCAGGAACGCCTGGAGCGTCGCGTCGTCCACGGCTCCGGCCGTCGCGATCACGGCCAGGGTGAACTCCCTCACCGCCTCCAGCCGTTCGTCCGCGAGAGCCCGCCGCTCGCGCAGGGCCGTGATCAGCTCGGGGTCCGCGCCGAGCGCGGTGAGCTTCGCCGTGTGCATCGCCACGCAGATGTGGCAGTCGTTGCGGGTCGCCATCGTCATGATCAGGACCTCGCGGGAGAGCGGGTCCAGGGTGGTGGACTCGAAGGTGGCGCTCGCCCTCAGGAAGCCGTCGAGCAGCTCCGGCGAGGCGGCGAGCCGGGCGACGGCGGAAGGCAGAAAGCCCTGCTTCCCCGTCACCGCCTCCATGGTGCGGCGGGCGGCGGCCGGGGCGGATTCGAGGGTGTGGTCGGGGAACACGGACGTGGGCATGGCAGACCTCTTCCTGGTGGTTGCTCACGCTAAAATCGACAACGTGATTGACGAAAAGGTAAACCAGGTTGTCGAGTTTCGCAATGGCTGAGCGACGGGCGGAGCCGTCCGAGGGGGACGTGCCGGGCTTCGAGCTGCCCATGCTGCTGTTCGCCGGATTCCGGTCGATCATCGACGAGTTGCACCGCGATCTCGCCGGGCACGGCCATGTCGACGTCCGCCCCGCGTACGGCTACGCGCTCCAGGCCGTCGGCCGCGACGGGGCGACGGCCAGCGAGATCGGCCGGCGGCTCGGGGTCTCCAAGCAGGCCGCCGGAAAGACCGTGGAGAAGCTCGAAGGGCTCGGGTACGTGGAGCGCATCGGTGACCCCCGGGACGGCCGGCGCAAGCTGGTCCGGCTGACCGCGCGGGGGGTCGACGTCCTGGTCAGGTCGGCCGAGGGCTTCGACCGGCTGCGCGCCCGCTGGGTCGAGGCGCTCGGCGCCGACCGGGTGCGTGCGATGGAGGCCGATCTGCGCACGATGGTGCCCTCGGATGCGTTCCGGCTCGATGTGCCGGGCTGGTTCGACGACTGAGGCGGCCGTAGGGGCGGGCTCGGGCTTTGCGTACGAGAGCCCCGGCAGCCCCGACGTCGTGGCCGCCTATGTGAAGGCCGCCCGCAAGGCGGGCCTGAAGGTCGGGCTCTACCTCTCGCCCTCCGACGGCGCCGAACTCCCGCACGCCTGGCACGCGCAGCGGGTCGACACGATCCGCGAGAAGCAGGCCGAGGGCAAACCGCTCAGCCTGCCCGAGCGCATGGCGCCGGAGGACGGCGACCGCGCCCCGGGCGACGCCGCATCTGGGGGGCGACGACGCTGCACCTGAGCACCACGCAGTGACGCAGTGACCCCGGGGCCGCGCGGCCGTGCGCGGCTCAGAGGCTGTCGGGTGACCTCGGACCGGGCGGCCACGCCCTGGCACGCACGCTTCCCGCGTTGTCGTCGGTCGACGACGCTCCGCGTCACCTCCCTCCTCCGCCTTGGAATCGCACGCACCGGACCGCGTCCGCTTTTCCGATCAGAGGTCACCCGACAGCCTCTCAGCCCCGGTCCAGATAGGCGAGCACCGCGAGGACGCGGCGGTTGTCGTCGTCGGACGGGGGCAGCGCGAGCTTCCCGAAGATGTTCGAGGTGTGCTTGGCCACCGCCCGCTCCGTGATCACCATCTGCGAGGCGATGGCCGCGTTCGAACGGCCCTGGGCCATCAGCTCCATGACCTCCAGCTCGCGCGGGGTGAGCATGCCCATCGGCTTGTCCTGCGACCGCCGCGACAGCAACTGCGAGATCACCTGCGGGTCCATCGCGGTGCCGCCCGCCGCGACCCTGCGCACCGAGTCGACGAACTGGTCGGCGTCGAAGACCCGGTCCTTGAGCAGATAGCCGATGCCCCCGTTGCCGTCCGCCAGCAGCTCGCGCGCGTACAGCTGCTCCACGTGCTGCGAGAGCACGAGCACCGGCAGCCCCGGCCTGGCCCGCCGGGCCGCCAGCGCGCACTGCAGTCCCTCGTCCGTGTGGGACGGCGGAAGCCGGACGTCGACGATCGCGACGTCCGGCTCCGACTCGGCGAAGGCGCGGGTCAGTTCGGGCCCGGTCTCGACGGCTGCCGCGATCTCGAAGCCGTACGCCTCCAGCAGGCGGACCAGGCCGTCGCGCAGCAGAAAGAGATCTTCGGCTAGGACAACTCGCAAGGGATCTCCATGGTCACCATGGTGGGACCGCCCGCAGGGCTGCTGACGGCCATGATGCCGTCGAATGTACCGAGTCGGCGTTCGATTCCGCTCAGCCCGGAGCCGCCGCCGACCGTCGCACCGCCCCTGCCGTTGTCGGTGACGGAGATCCGCAGCGTGGAGTTCTCGTGGTGGATGTCCACCCAGACGCGGTCCGCCCCCGAGTGCTTGGCGGTGTTCGTCAGCGTCTCGCTCACCGCGAAGTACGCCGCCGACTCGACCGCGGCGTCCATGCGGCCGCCCAACGCCGCGTCGACCTCCGACTCGAAGGGCAGCCGCAGCGCCAACGCCCGGATCGCGTCCCCGAGTCCGCGCTCGGCGAGGACCGGCGGGTGGATGCCCCGTACCAGGTCGCGCAGCTCCGTCAGGGCCTCGGCCGACGACTCCCGGGCCATGGCCAGGAGCTTCTTCGCCTGCGCCGGGTCCTTCTCGATCAGCGCCTCCACCGTGCCCAGGCTCATGCCCATCGCGACCAGCCGGGCCTGCGCACCGTCGTGCAGATCGCGCTCGATGCGCCGCAGTTCGGAGGCGGCGGTGTCCACGGCCTCGTGCCGGGTCTCGGTCAGCCGGTCGATGCGCCGGGCCAGTTCCTCCTCCTGGGTGGGGGCCAGCATCGCGCGGGCGATCACGAAGTGCAGCCGCAGCAGCCGCTCGCTGACCAGCACGCCGGTGGCGAACAACGCCGCACCGAGCGCGGCGGCGGCCAGGCCCGTCGCCTGGGTGGAGACCGGGACGAAGCCGTACCAGTAGCGGTCGTGGGTGAAGACCCGCCACAGCCCCGCCGCCAGCACGAAACCCTCCAGCGGATAGAGGAGCAGGGCGGAGGCCAGGGACGACACCACATAGCCCGCCGTCATGTCGACCAGCAGCCACCGGAGGTCGCGCCAGGTCGCCGGGTCCTTCAGCATCAGCGTGGTCCGCTCCACCTGTCCGGTGAACCCGGTGCGCAGATCCTCCGGGAAGGGGCGGTACGGGACGGGTATGCGGATGTCGGACCAGGTGACCGCCAGCAGCCGGCGCCGGTTGGCGTGCTTGCGGACCAGCTCCAGTACGTAGGGGGTGGTGACCAGCCCGATGCCCAGCGGGATGAAGGCGATCGAGAGCACGGCCCACACGAAGAGCGTGATCGAACCGGCCAGGCTCGCGACCGACACCACGACTCCGCGTCCGGCGGCCAGCACAGCGCCGCGCACCCGTCCCTTTTTCGCGTTCATTCCGGTCCGTCTCCCCTCGGCGGACCCTCGTGGCGGGCCCGCTCCGCAGACAGTCTCACCCGGGGGCGACCTCGGGCGTCAGCCGTTTCGCCACCCGGGCGGGGGGTACCCAGCACCACCCCGCCGACCTCGCCCTACGGCTCCGGGAGAGGGGGTTCCGGCGGCTGGGGCGGGCAGCCCCCCGTTCCTAGATTCGTCAGCGTTCATCAGCGGCGCGTCCGGCGCCGAATTCCTACCGGCTACATCTGACTTCTGGGGGCGAACACGCCATGAGGCGCAACCTCGCGGCACGCATCGGTGTGTGGAGCGCGCACCACCGCAAGACCGCCATTCTCGGCTGGCTGCTCTTCGTCGTGCTCGCCACGGGCATCGGCGGCGCATCCGGTCTGGTCGAGATGTCCGACTCGGAGAACGGTGCGGGCGACTCCGCGCGGGCCGAGCAGATCCTCGACGACGCCGGACTCGGGCAGCCCGCCGGCGAGCTGGTCATGGTCTCCACCGCGAAGGCGGGGGACTGGCGGGACGCCGCCCGCGAGGTCTCCGCGGCCGTCCGGAGGACCGGCGAGGTGGCGAACCTGGCGGCGCCGATCCCCTCCGAGGACGGCAGGGACGCGCTGATCACCTTCGAACTGAAGGGGGACGCGGCGACGGCACCGGACCGGGTGCAGCCTGTGCTCGACGCGGTGGGCGGGGTCCGGACGGACCACCCCGGTGTCACCATCCACCAGTTCGGCGAGGCGAGTGCCGGGAAGTGGCTCGGCGACCTGCTCTCCGAGGACTTCAGGAAGGCCGAATTCACCGCCGTACCCCTGGCCCTGGGCATTCTGCTGGTCGCCTTCGGAGCCGTCGTCGCGGCGCTCCTCCCGGTCGGGCTGGCACTGACCGCGTGCATGGCCGCCTTCGGACTGCTGTCGCTCGCCAGCCACCAACTGCACCTGTTCCAGACCACGTACTCGGTGATGTTCCTGATGGGCTTCGCCGTCGGCGTCGACTACTGCCTGTTCTATCTGCGGCGCGAGCGCGACGAGCGGGCGGCGGGACGCGACGCGGAGACGGCGCTGCGGATCGCGGCGGCGACCAGCGGCCGGGCGGTGCTGGTCTCCGGGCTCACGGTGATGGTCGCGATGGCCGGCATGTTCCTGTCCGGCCTGATGCTGTTCAAGGGCTTCGCCCTCGCCACCATCATCGTCGTCCTCGTCGCCATGCTGGGCTCGGTGACGGTGCTGCCCGCGCTGCTGTCCTGGCTGGGTGACCGGACCGAAGCGGGACGGGTGCCCTTCCTCGGGCGACGAGGGAGCCGGCGCGCACGCACCGGCGGCGGGATCGCCGGCACGGTGCTGCGGCCGGTGCTGTCGAGGCCGAAGACCTTCGCGGTCGCCTCGGTCGTCGTACTGCTCGCGCTGGCCGCGCCCGCCCTCGGCATGAAGACCGAACAGCTGGGCCTGGAGAAGCAGTTCGGCTCCCACTCGCAGCTCTCCGTCGCCTACCGGCAGATCAGCGAGAGCTTCCCCGGCGGCCCCGATCCGGCCCGCGTGGTGGTCAAGGCCGACGACATCGAGGCACCCGCGCTGCGCAAGGCGTTCGACGGCTTCGAGAAGGTGACCGTGCACAAGGCGCAGAACGTCGCGGAGATCGAGGTGGCGCTCCCGGACGGCCGGGCCGACCTCTCCGAACTCCGCGAGGAGCGGCTGCCCGCCGCGTTCGACGGCACGGGCGCCCAGGTGTACGTGACCGGGGAGACCGCCGGATCCGTCGACTTCAACGATCAGCTCAAGCGCGGCATCGTCCCCGTCTTCGCCTTCATCGCGGCGGTGACCTTCCTGCTGATGTTGTTCTGCTTCCGCTCGTACGTCATCGCCGTGACGTCGATCGTGCTCAATCTGCTCTCCGTGGCCGCCGCGTACGGAGTGATGGTCGCCGTCTTCCAGCACGGCTGGGGGGCCTCACTGATCGGCTCGGAGGGGGTCGGCGCGATCGAGGCCTGGATGCCGCTGTTCGTCCTGGTCGTCCTGTTCGGACTCTCCATGGACTACCACGTGTTCGTGGTCTCCCGGATCCGCGAGGCCCGCGACCGCGGTCTGCCCACCCGGGCCGCGATCGACGAGGGCATCCGGCGCACGGCGGGCGCGGTGACCGGCGCCGCCGTGATCATGGTCGCGGTCTTCGCGGTCTTCGGGACGCTGTCGATGCAGGACATGCAGCAGATGGGCGTCGGCCTCGCCGTCGCGGTGCTGCTGGACGCCACGGTCGTACGGATGGTCCTGCTGCCCTCCGTGATGGCGCTGCTGGGCGAGCGGAACTGGCGCACCCCGCGCGCACTGACCCGGCTGCCGAGCCTGGAGCACGACGAGCCGGAGCGGGAGCCGGTGGGGTCCGGGCGGCAGGGCTGAAGCGGCCGCCTCATGTGCCTCGCGGCGCCGTCAGGGCGTGTACTTGTAGCCGACGCGCCGCACCGTCTGGATCGAACGGCGGTGCTCGGCGCCCAGCTTGCGGCGCAGCCGGGCGATGTGGACATCCACGGTGCGCCCGTCGCCCACGTGCCCGTAGCCCCAGACCGTGGTCACCAACTGGTCCCGGGTGTGCACCCGGTGCGGGTGCGCGACCAGATGGGCGAGCAGCTCGAACTCCAGGTACGTGAGGTCGAGGGTGCTCCCGTCCACCGCGGCGGTGCGCTGCACGGGGTCGATGCGCACCGGACCGGTGGCCGGGTCCTCCACCGGCGTAGGCACCACGTACTGGGCCGCCGCGGCGGCTGCCGCCGTGACGGCGGGCTGCTGGTCGGCCGGAACGAGCACCAGGTAGCCGATCATCGGCGGCCGGCCCGGCAGCGCCGGAACGGTGTGCTGGGGTGCGGGCAGCCAGGTGGCACCCGGCGGCAGGAACTCCGCCACATCGGCCAGCTGGACGACCTCGTCGGGGGCGACGGCACGCAGCCGGTGGCGGTTGGGGGAGAGGGAGCGGGCGGAGGTGGTGGCCGCAGCGGACGCCGAGGGCGCTGAGGTGGCAGCGGACGCGGCGGAGAAGGTACGAGTGTTCGCCATGAGGGTCAGCTCTTTCGCGCGAAGGAGTCGTCGGTGGACGGACTTGCTTGCGCGCGGACCGAAGGCCGGGGTGAGCGGCTTTAGAGGGCCTGCGCGTTCGACGCGCGACAACACACCCGGTCGAAGTCATGGTGCTGACGGGAAGGCCAGAACGGCTCGAGGTCGCTGCGACCTGTCGAGGTGTGCTGGTGGATGCTGGCCATGCCCCCATTGAACCAGAGAACCGGACGCCGCAGCAGACCTCTTCCACCCGTCGATACGGACCCTTTGCGTTACCTTCCTCACCAGGGCTTCTCGTACGGCGCCGCAACCGACGGGCCGGTTTCCGCATCGCCCCGCGACCGGCTCAACCCACCAGCCGCTTGCGCCAGTCCAGGCCGGTCAGCTCGATCGCCCGGTCCGGCGACCCGTCCCACGCCACCGTCAGCCCCGCATCGCCGAGCGCCTCGACGACTTCCCGGCCCACGAAGGCGGTCTCGTCCGCCGCCTCGTCGAACCCGCCGTAGTACAGCGTGAGGCCGTGCCCCGACGCGGCACTCTCGGTGCCCTGCGTGTGGAAGAAGACGAAGCCGCGCGCATCCTCCCGCCCGGCGCCCCGGATCTCGGCGAGACCGCACGACCGGCAGCAGGTGAAGTGCTCCCTCGCGGTGATTCCGCCCTGGTCCAGCCGGGCGAACGCCCGCGTCAGCCGGTCCGGGTCCGTCACGTCCGACCACTGCCGCTGCTCCTCGACCCGCTCCAGCCACAGCTGCTCGACCAGCTGCTGCGCCTGTGCGTACGTCACCGGATGCACGCCGTCCTTCACCAGGTAGTCCTCGGCCGTCCGGGAGAGTTCCTGGACCGTCCCGTACCCGCAGCGGAGCAGCACCCGTATCCGCTCCTCCAACTGCGCCCGGATCTCCGCCGGGATCTCCGGCACGGGCTCCGCCTCCGGTATCCCGGCGCTCTCCCACTCCACGCCCGCGTCCCAATCCGGCTCCTGGCGCGCCCAGCGGGTCATCAGCCCGGCGACCCGATCCGGCGAACCGACCAACGTCCGGTCGTGCGTGGCGGGGCCACCGGAGCGGCGCTCCAGCTGGTATCCGTCACCGTGCTCGTACCAGACCTGCACGAAGGTCCCGGGGAGGTCGGGTATGCGCTGCACGACCAGGAACCGGTCACCCTTCATGCCGATCCGGTGCACCAGGTCGCTCAGCGCCCGGTCCGAAATGCGGGTGTACGTCTCGGAGTTCTCGGTCTCCACCTTGATGTCGAGCATGCGCCAAGCCTGACACGGGCCACTGACAACGGCCCGGGATCAGACCTGGTCGGCCTTCTCCAGCGCGGCGCAGCAGGTGTCGACGATCAGCCGCGTGACGACGTACGGGTCGACGTTGGCGTTCGGGCGGCGGTCCTCGATGTAGCCCTTCCGGTCCTGCTCGACCTGCCACGGGATGCGGACCGAGGCGCCGCGGTCGGAGACGCCGTAGCTGTACTCGTTCCACGGGGCGGTCTCGTGCAGACCGGTCAGCCGGTCGTCGATGCCCGCGCCGTAGTTCTTGACGTGGTCCATCGGCTTGGAGCCCTCGCCCAGCGACTCGCACGCCGTGATGATCGCGTCGTACCCCTCGCGCATCGCCTTGGTGGAGAAGTTGGTGTGCGCGCCCGCGCCGTTCCAGTCGCCCTTGACCGGCTTCGGGTCGAGGGTCGCGGAGACATCGAAGTCCTCGGCGGTGCGGTACAGCAGCCAGCGGGCGACCCACAGCTGGTCGGAGACCTCCAGCGGGGACAGCGGGCCGACCTGGAACTCCCACTGGCCGGGCATGACCTCGGCGTTGATGCCGGAGATGCCGAGGCCCGCCTTCAGACAGTTGTCGAGGTGCTTCTCGACTATCTCGCGGCCGAAGATCTCGTCGGCGCCGACACCGCAGTAGTAGCCGCCCTGCGCGGCCGGGAAGCCGCCCTCGGGGAAGCCGAGCGGCCGGTGGCCGTCGAAGAAGGTGTACTCCTGCTCGATGCCGAAGATCGGCTCCTGGCCCGCGAACCGCTCGGCCACCGGGCGCAGCGCGGCACGGGTGTTGGACGCGTGCGGCGTCATGTCGATGTCGAAGACCTCGCACAGCACGAGGATGTCCTCGCCACCGCGGATCGGGTCCGGGCAGGTGAAGACCGGCTTCAGCACCCGGTCGGAGGCGTGGCCCTCGGCCTGGCTGGTGCTCGAACCGTCGAAGCCCCAGATCGGCAGTTCCGCCACGTCCGGCGAGAGGCTCCCGGCCATGATCTTCGTCTTGGAGCGGAGCTTGGCGGTCGGCTCGGTGCCGTCGATCCAGATGTACTCAGCCTTGAACGTCACGGAAGCCATCCTTTGCGGGTGCTGCGGTGCTGTGGTCCGGTCTACGCAGCGCAGCTTCGCAAGACGCGATTTCCCGTCCGTTGCCCGGATGTGAACCCCGTGTTACCGAGGATTCCTGCGTTACGCGCGGGCCCTGAGCAGCGACTCGAAGCCGGCCGCGCGGATCCGGCGCACCACTTCCTCCTCCGTGGTGCCCAGCGCCTCGGCCGCCCCCGCGAGCCGCCAGTCCGCGTCGGCGAGCCGGTGCAGCAGATGGCCGCGCCTGATCTGCGCCTCGGACAGCCGGAACGTCTTCAGGTACGCGACCTGCCCCTTGTGGTCGGTGATCGTCTCACCGATGTGCTGCCCCGCCCCGCCCGTCAGGAACGGCGGCAGGAACCGCCACAGCGTGAACGAACCCATCCGGTACACCCGGTCGAAGGCGTACGAGGTGTCCAGCAGCTCACCCGCGAACAGGGTGTCGTGCGCCTCGGCCCACTCCCGCTCCTGCGCCCGCGCCGCCGCCCGCAGACCGGCGAGCGTCCGCAGCCGCGGACCGTCGGGTATCCGCGCCGCGAACTCCGGCACCGGAGCGCCGTACAGCGCGTACTGGTGGATCAGCTCGCCGTACAGATCCTCGACGAGCGACGGGTGCAGCAGCCGGTAGTCGTCCGGGTGCGGCAGTACGAACGCGGCGGCGAGCGCGTCGGCCGCGTACACCATCACCCCGCACTGGCCGGGATGGATCTCGAAGACCCGCAGCGCGTCACCGAGCCCCCGCACCGACCACCCCATGTACGCGTCCTCGGCGCGCGGCGAGAGCCCGTCGCGCAGCGCCTGCCGCGACCACTCCTCCCAGGCGATGGCGGGGCCGCCGAAGTGCAGGGAGAGATAG
Source organism: Streptomyces sp. NPDC058240 (assembly GCF_042882135.1). Lineage (NCBI taxonomy): Bacteria > Bacillati > Actinomycetota > Actinomycetes > Kitasatosporales > Streptomycetaceae > Streptomyces > Streptomyces sp. NPDC058240. The sequence continues at coordinate 246,799 of NZ_JBHVWT010000001.1, read as the reverse complement.
CCCTCCAGCGCGAGGTGCAGCGGCAGGAAACGCAGCCGGTCGCCCGGCCGGCGCTTCGCCATCCGGTGGTGGCGGTGGCGCTGGAGCCGCGCGGTCCGGGGCGCCGGCCGGCTCCCGGCCGGGGAGCCCGCCGCGGCGCCGAGCTGCGTACCGTACGCGGCGGACTGCTCGCCCTCGCCGGACCAGTCGGCGACGAAGCCGTGCGGGATGACCGAGGCGTAGTGCGTGCGCGGCCCGACGTCCACGACGCCGTGTCCGTACTCCGTGTAGAGCTCCTCGTGCAGCCGCAGCCCCTCGACGGGCTGTTCGCGCACCAGCGGCACCAGCCGGATGCCGCCCCACACCTGGGCGGGGCGGGTGGCGAGCCCGGTCAGTTCGAGCCTGTTCACGAAGTCGCTCCTGCCCCGTCGTCACCCACGAAACGTGCTACCTGCCGGTCCAGGTAGGCGTACAGCGCCGCCGCTCCCGTGCGTCCCTCGGCGAACCCCGCGATCTCCACCAGCGCCGGCAGGTCCTCCGCGTCCCGGACACCCGCCGTGGGCACGCTCGGCGCGAGGCGGCGCACGTCGAAACCGTCCGCGTCGTATACGGGGTTCACATGCACCACTGCCGTGCGCCGGTCCGGGTCGAGCCGGGTCCGCCAGACCCGCAGCACCTCGCCCGCGAGTCCGGGCGGCGCGTTGTCCCAGCCGTCCGAGACGATGACCAGCCGGTCGGGGCCGAGCTCCAGGGCGTCCAGCACACGGGTGCCGAGCGGAGTCGGGCCCCAGGGCCTGACCAGCAGCGGATCGGTACGGCCCGATGTCCACAGCGAGGTGTACGCGCCCGGCGCGGCCAGCGCCTCCAGCAGGAAGTGGCAGGCCAGCGCCACGGCGAGCGGGCGGCGCCGCTTCTCGCCCGACCCGGACGACGAGTAGCTGTCGTCCAGCACGGCGGCGACCCGGCCCCAGCCCCTGGCATGCGGGCCCGCCGCGCGACGGGCCGCCGTGCGCAGTGCGTGGGTCAGCTCCTCGCGGCGCAGCCGCCGTGCCTCGAAGCCGAGCGACAGGACGTACAGGGCGAGCCGGGTCAGCGGCATCACGGTCAGGTCCACGTCCGCGGGCAGCCGCCCGTCGTCTCCGGCAGTGCGCTGCCCCAGGGTCCGCAGCCGCTCCAGCCGGGTCATCCGCGGCACCATCCGCTCCAGGAACACCTCGCGCTTCATCCCGCGCCGGGCGGCGAAGCCCTCGGCGACGGTGAACGGCAGCTCCTCGACGGCCCCCTGCTCGTAGTGGGCGCGCCGCCAGGCGTCGAGCAGCTGGTGCCGGTAGCTCGGCCGGTGCCTTGGCCGGAACAGGAAGTCCCCCGTCTCGTCCGGCTCCCCGGTCCCGCCGAACCGGAGGTGGACATGGCGGGCGGCGGTCTTCAGGCCGGAGCGGTACTTCACCGCGTCGTGCGCCGGGTCGGGCCGGGCGGCCAGCCAGTCCCGCATGATCGCGCGGGTGCGCCGGTTGTTGACCCCGGCCGCGCGCAGCGCCCGGAACAGCCGGTACACGCGCTGCGGCGGCAGCTTCGCCAGCCGGGCGGCGATCAGCCGGCCCTCGGCGCGCTTCTCCTCGGCGCTCGCGTCGGCGGCGTGCTCCAGCAGGCCCCGGACGATGAGCACGGCGTTGTGGTCGTTGATGTCGAGGGCGAGCGCGGCGGCGTACACCCGGCGGTAGTTGACCCGTACGTACTCGTGGAGGAAGTCCAGCGAGAGCTGCTGCTGATACGCGGTCGAGCGGAACTCGCGCTGCCCGGTCGCGGTGATCGCCGCGTTGACGAAGAGCAGCACGTCCTCGGCCGCGACGAGTCCCGCGTCGGTTCCGGTGCTGGTGGTCATCGTTTTCCCCCGTGGTGTCACGCGCCGCCGTACGAAGAGGCGGAGCGCCGGCCGGGGAATGGGGGCGCGAACAGCGAAATCACTGCTTCAGAGGCAAGTCCCGGAAGTCGCAGCCGGAGTCCCGCGGCCGGCCCCGCAAACGTAACCACCTGCACCGCCCCGCGCCAACTCAATACGGGTCCGGCCCGGCGAACCCGGCAGACTTGCCCCATGACGACTCTTCCCCCGACCCCCCTGCGCATCGGCCTCGTCGGTACGGGCCCCTGGGCCCGGAACACCCAGGCCCCCGCCCTCGCCGCCCACCCCGGCGTCGTACTGAGCGGTGTCTGGGGCCGCCGCCCCGAGGCCGCGCAGGAGCTGGCCGCCGCGCACGGCACCACGGCGTACAGCGGAGAGGCGGGCATCGACGAGCTCTTCGGTGCCAGCGACGCCGTCGCGTTCGCCCTGCCGCCGGACGTCCAGGCCCCGCTCGCCGCCCGCGCCGCGGCCACCGGCCGTCATCTGCTGCTGGACAAACCGATCGCGACCACCGTCGCGGGAGCCCGCGAGGTCGTCCGGGCCGCCGAGGAGACCGGGGTCGCCTCCGTCGTCTTCTGCACCCTGCGGTTCGCCGCCGAGACATCCGCCTGGATCGGCGAACAGGCCGCCCTGGACGGCTGGTTCACCGCCCGAGCCGAGTGGATCGGGGCGCTGTTCGCCCCCGGCGCGACGAACGAGTACGCCGCCTCGCCGTGGCGCCGCGAGAAGGGCGGACTGTGGGACGTCGGCCCGCACGTCCTGTCGGTCCTGATCCCGGTGCTGGGCGACGTGACCCGGCTGATCGCGGCCCGCGGCCCGTCCGACACCACGCATCTCGTCCTCCGCCACGCCTCCGGCGCGTCCAGCACGGTGACGCTCGCACTGGGGGCACCCGTGGGCGCGGTCGGCACGGAGATCGAGCTCAAGGGCGAACAGGGAAAGGCCACCCTGCCGCGCTGGGGCGACCCCATCGGCTCGTTCCGGGCAGCGGTCGACGCGCTGATCCATTCGGTGCGTACGGGGGAGCCGCACCCGTGCGACGTGCGGTTCGGGCTGCGCCTGACGGAGCTGCTGGCGGAGGCGGAGAAGCAGGCGGGCGCGTAGGGGGTGTGACGGCGGGGCCGGGGCGGCTCCGCCGTCGCGGAGCCGCTACATCAGCGTCCGGCGGAGGTCGAGCCGGGCCTCGACCTCGGCCCGCGGGAGGGGCCGGGGCGGGGCATGCGGGTGTCTCCGCTTCTTGGGGCAGTCGGTTCACATGGTTTCTGCGGGCAGTCGGTTCACCCGGTCGAGGAGGCGGGCCGGGGCGCGCGAGGCATACCGGTGGTCAGGGGGACGAGGTGACCGCCTGATGCGCGGCGTGCAGGAAGCGCCGGACGGCGGCCGTCTCGTTCTCGTCGAAGTCGCGCAGCACCGTCACCATGTTCTCGATCAGCGGCCCGAAGAACGCCCACCCCAGCTCCACCGCCCGCTCGTCGACCGCCAGCAGCACCCGCCGCCGGTCGCGCGGATCACGGGTACGGGTGAGATCGCCGAGCCGTTCCAGCCGGTCGATGACGGCGGTGGTGCCCGCCGAGTTGAGCCCGAGCTGCGCGCCGAGCCATCCGGCGGTGGCGTCCGTGCCCGCCCGCCCGGCGTCCAGCAGGCAGATCAGCGCGCGGACGTCGGTGCCGTGCATGTGGTGGAGAGCCGCGAACTCCGCCTGGCGCAGCCCGAATTCGACCGTCACCTTGCGCAGCAGATGGACGATCTCCAGTTCGGGACCCTGTTCGCTCATCGATACCCCTTCCGCTCCGACGAGTCCATTATCTCGCCGAGCGAGATAATATTCGGGAGCAGCACGACCAGGGAGGCACTCATGACATCCACGTCGGCACCCACGTCGTTCCACGAGGCGTACGACGAGGTCCTGGCGGTCGACTGGCCCGCCGGAACGACGTACTCCCAGGTCACCACCCCGTACGGCACCACCCGCGTCAACAGCTGCGGCCCCGCGGACGCCCCGCCCCTGGTGCTGCTGGCCGGCGGCGGCGCCACGTCCACCGTCTGGTACGCCCAGGCGGCCCACCTGGGCCGCGCCCACCGCGTCCACGCCGTCGACCTGATCGGCGACCCGGGCCGCAGCGTCGCGGGGGAGCGGCCGATCCGTACGGTGGAGGACCTGACGTCCTGGCTCGACGGGGTGCTGGACGGACTGGGCGCCGACCGCACCGCGCTGGGCGGGCATTCCTACGGGGCCTGGATCGCCCTCCACTACGCCCTGTACGCGCCGCACCGCGTCTCGAAGCTGGTCCTCGTGGACCCGACACAGTGCTTCGCCGGCTTCCGGCCCGGCTACCTTCTGCGCGCGCTGCCGATGCTGATCCGGCCCGGGGCGAAGCGGATGCGGGCCTTCCTGAAATGGGAGACGGGCGGCGCCGCGCTCGACCCGGCCTGGCTGCGGCTGCGTGACGCGGCCACCGGTTTCCCGTCCGCCCGCCCGGTCACCGGGCCCCGCCCCGCGCCCGAGGCCCTGGGCGGACTGGACGTGCCGACCCTGATCCTGCTCGCCGAACGCAGCCGGGCCCATGACGCGGCCCGCGTCGCCGCCGAGGCGGCCCGGCTGCTCCCGCGGGTGACGACGGCGACGATTCCCGGCGCGACCCATCACACGCTGCCGCTGCACAGACCGACGGCCGGTGAACTGAACCGCAGGATCGAGGAGTTCATCGGGTGACGGGCGGTCGCACGGGCCGCCCGCGGATGCTCAGCGTTCCAACGCGTCGCGTACCGCCTCGTCCGTGCGCGCCACGACGGCGGTCCCGTCGTCCGCGGTGATGATGGGCCGCTGGATGAGCTTCGGGTGCTCGGCGAGGGCCGAGATCCACCGCTCACGCGAACCGGCCTCGCGCGGCCACTCCTTGAGCCCGAGCTCCTTCGCATCCGCTTCCTGCGTCCGTGTGATGTCCCACGGCTCCAGCCCGAGCCGGTCGAGCACGGCCCGGATCTCGTCCGGCGACGGCACATCCTCCAGATAGCGGCGGACGGTGTATTCGGCACCCTCCGCATCGAGCAGCTGCACCGCGCTGCGGCACTTGGAACAGGCGGGATTGATCCAGATCTCCATGGGGCCAAAGGTACGCGAGGGACTCCCCGAAAGCCCTTCTGGCCAGCGCCGATTGTCAGTGCCGGGCAGTAAAATGGAGGCAGTTCGTGAGGGTTCCACGACCGTGCCAGGAGGTTGCCCATGGCCGTTGCCGCAGTCACGACCAAGCCGCTCCACAAGCCCCTGATGAAGAAGCCGCTCCCCGCGGGCCGGCCCCGCGAGTGGTACATCTCCCACAACCGCCGCCTGAAGGCCATGCGCCTGGCGATCGCCCTGCTCGACACGGGCGTCTACTACCCGTCGACCGCGACCAACGACAAGATACGCGCGACCGCCGAGCGCATCGGCATCCACCCACCGTCCGACACGACCTGCCGCATGGTCCGCGCCCTGATCCGCTACGGCCGCTGACGTCCGGCGCAACCGATGACCGTGTCCCCGAGCCCTGTACGTGGCCCGGGGACACGGCCACGTACAGCACGGCCACGCACAGGCAGCAGCGGACCCGGCTCAGAACCCGCCGCAGGTCGCCGTGGCGAAGGCCCCGGAGGCCGTGGCTGTCCGGACGGTCCCGTCGTCCACCGTCACCGCGCAGGCGACCTCGCCGCCCGACGCGCCGAGGGTGACGGCGAAGGAACCGCCGCTCGTGAAGCCCCTGGTCCGAGTCTCCCCGGCCCATGGCAGCGTCCGCAGAGTCAGCCGCGCGGTCGAGAGGTCGCCGTCGCGCCAGGTGGGATACGTGACGGTGACGTCCTTGGCGGTGCCGGTGACCTCGTACGTGATCCGCAGCGGCTTCGTCGCCTCCCTCGACAACGCACCGGCGACCACCCCGACAGCGACGGCACCACCACCGGCCAGCGCGGACACGACCACGAGCAGCACCCAGGGCCACCGCCGCCGACGCCGCATCGCCTCCGGGGCGCCGCCCGGACTCCGCTCGCTCATGCCCCCAGCCTCGTCCGCCCCGTGCCGCACCGCGAATCGACGCCGCCCCCTCCGCTCACCCGTCCGGCGTACACGGCATGCGGCCCGCGCCGCCGCCCCTTTGACTGAGGCGATGGGCGGAGGGGGAATGGCGGCGAGTGCTGGGAGGCACGATGACGAGGAAAGCTGCGCGGGGCCTGTGCGCCGTACTGCTGACGACGGCCGTGATGTCGACGGCCGCAGCCTGCTCCGACGACGGCGGCAGCGCCTCCAGCACGGCGTCCAAGGCCGCGTCCGCTGCGGCGTCGGCGGCATCCCGGGGCGCCGACGTGGTGGCCTCGGCGACGGCCGCCGCGGGCGAGAAGCTGAACAACTTCAAGAACGGCGTGAACGCCAAGAGCGATGTCGAGCTGGGCAAGCCGAGCATCGATGGCGACGGCCGAGCCACTGTGAAGGCCACCGTGAAGAACAGCTCCGACTCCGCGAAGTCGTACGCGGTGCAGGTCAACTTCCGTGACGGGAGCGGCAATCTGCTCGACACGGTGGTGGTGACGGTCGACGACGTCGGCCCCAAGGCGTCCAAGGACGCCACCGCCCGCAGCAACCGCAAGCTGTCCGGAGACGTCAAGGCCGAGGTGGGACAGGCTCTGCGGCACTGACCGCTCCACGACAGCGTGCGACTATCGCATGCTGTTGGAGGAATCCCCTGGAGACAGATCCGGCGGCAAAACATTCACGACGACCGGAGTTGGGGGATTCGAAGGCGTGGGCACCTGGATGAGGAAGGGGAAGAATACGATCTCGCTTCCCGTATTCAGAGCCCGCTGTGAAACCCGATAGCAGACGATCTCGTTCGGATTGTCAATGAGTGTGTAGCACTTGAGCACCGACGGTGCGACCTGGGTATTCCGCTGCGAGGCAACGGAGCTGCTCGCTGATGTGCCCAATATGCCGGCAGTCAAGAAGGAAGCCGTCGCTGCGACACTGATTTTCCGCAAGGTTGTCTTCTTCATGTTCATCAGCTCAAAGGCTCGGTGTGAACTGGAGTTCCCCAGCACCATGGCTCGACGGGGACGATTCTCGTAGAACTGGAACTGCTCGTGGAACTAGAACTGCTCGCAGAACTAGAACTGGGCGTCGACAACCATCGTATCGTTCGGCCCGGTCTGCTGCTGGTCCGTCTCGTTCGGCCGCGTCACGTTTCCCGGGTTGTGTCTCGTACGGCACCTGCCTCAACTCTCCAGTCGTGACTGGTTGAATCCGGGAAATCTTTCGGTGCGACATCCTCGAAGAGAGCGCGCAAGGTAGAAGAGTAGGGATTCCAGGGTTCCGCCTGGAGTCGCTGCTGTCAGTCCCGTCATTGCATCAGCGTCACGCCGGAGTCACGCCGTGGCTACGGCCGCTGCTCACGATGACACGTGACTGGAACGGTAAGAAAGCACAGTGCCGAAAGGGGAAAACCGTGAGAGGAAAATTCGTCCTGAGTTCCGCTGCGACAGTGGCGCTTGTCGGGGGGCTGGCTGCGACCACTGTCGTGCCTGCTTCCGCTGCCCCGACTCAGGCGTGTCGGGTAGTGGCAAGTACCTTGACGGGAGAGAACTTCGATCCCAACGGGATGTTCGTCGTCTCCCCTGGGGGGATGGTGCTGCGCCCTTCTTCTGACGGTCGTATAGGACCGACCGCCGTAACGGGTGCGGGCAGCTTCTCCGTAGGCCCTGTGGCTTGCGCTGGAGGGGAATCAGCGACATCGGCTGGAGCCGGTGCAGCCGCTGCTGCGGCTGCCGGAACGAGCGCGGCACAAGCGGCGAGAAGCAGGGGTGCCTCCCCGCAAGAGGCGGCGGCACAGGGTGTAGCGGCGGCGCAGGCCACGGGGAGAAGCCTTGGTTTGTCGCAGACGGTGATCAACCAAGTCAGCAATCAGACAGTCAACAACCTGAACCAAATCATTGGTTCCACCATCGGTGGTTCCGTCATCGCCGGGAGCGGTAACACGGTCGGCGGCGGCAACACGGTCGGTGGTGGCACGACTGCTCCGGGTACCGGTGGTGGGACGACTGCTCCGGGTACCGGTGGTGGGACGACTGCTCCGGGTACCGGTGGTGGCACGACTGCTCCGGGTACCGGTGGTGGCACGACTGCTCCGGGTACCGGTGGTGGCACGACTGCTCCGGGTACCGGTGGCGGGACGACTGCTCCGGGTACCGGTGGTGGCACGACTGCTCCGGGTACCGGTGGCGGGACGACTGCTCCGGGTACC
>NZ_JBHVWT010000001.1:235444-238561 GCF_042882135.1 Streptomyces sp. NPDC058240 | reverse complement strand
ACGACTGCTCCGGGTACCGGTGGCGGGACGACTGCTCCGGGTACCGGTGGTGGCACGACTGCTCCGGGTACCGGTGGCGGGACGACTGCTCCGGGTACCGGTGGCGGGACGACTGCTCCGGGTACCGGTGGTGGCACGACTGCTCCGGGTACCGGTGGCGGGACGACTGCTCCGGGTACCGGTGGCGGGACGACTGCTCCGGGTACCGGTGGTGGCACGACTGCTCCGGGTACCGGTGGCGGGACGACTGCTCCGGGTACCGGTGGCGGGACGACTGCTCCGGGTACCGGTGGTGGCACGACTGCTCCGGGTACCGGTGGCGGGACGACTGCTCCGGGTACCGGTGGCGGGACGACTGCTCCGGGTACCGGTGGTGGCACGACTGCTCCGGGTACCGGTGGCGGGACGACTGCTCCGGGTACCGGTGGCGGGACGACTGCTCCGGGTACCGGTGGTGGCACGACTGCTCCGGGTACCGGTGGCGGGACGACTGCTCCGGGCACCGCGACGGGGGCCATGCAATCCGGTACCGGAACCGGCGAGCAACCAGTGATGGCGCCGGCTCTGTGATTCCTTTTCCTGCAGGCGACGAGTCCGGGCTGACGCAGGCGCGAGCCCCCTGCCGGTGTCCCGCGCCCGATAGTTGATCGTCGGCCTGGATCGCCCATCGCCCATGAGCCCTCATCGGTTTCTCGATGAGGGCTCATGAACCTGTGTGGTGCGTCCGATCCGGAGCGGGCCAGGCCGACGCCCCGGCTGTCGTGCCGGGTTCTGCTCCTCCGGTGCCAGTCCCGGATCACCCGACCCCGCTCTTCAGAGGTCGGGAACCCGCTCCTTAGAGGTCGAAGTACAGCTCGAACTCGTGCGGGTGCGGGCGCAGCTGGATCGGGGCGATCTCGTTGGTGCGCTTGTAGTCGATCCAGGTCTCGATCAGGTCGGACGTGAAGACACCACCGGCCTGGAGGTACTCGTTGTCCGCTTCCAGCGCGTCCAGGACGGCCGGGAGGGAGGTCGGGACCTGCTGGACGTTCGCGTGCTCCTCGGGAGCCAGCTCGTAGAGGTCCTTGTCGATCGGCTCGGCGGGCTCGATCTTGTTCTTGATGCCGTCGAGGCCCGCCATCAGCAGCGCGGAGAAGGCCAGGTACGGGTTGGACGACGGGTCCGGGGCGCGGAACTCGACGCGCTTGGCCTTCGGGTTGGAGCCCGTGATCGGGATACGCATCGCGGCCGAGCGGTTGCGCTGCGAGTACACCATGTTGACCGGGGCCTCGAAGCCGGGGACCAGGCGGTGGTAGGAGTTCACCGTCGGGTTGGTGAACGCCAGCAGCGACGGGGCGTGCTTGAGGATGCCGCCGATGTAGTAGCGGGCCATGTCGGAGAGGCCCGCGTAGCCCTGCTCGTCGTAGAACAGCGGGTCGCCGCCGGCCCACAGGGACTGGTGGACGTGCATGCCCGAGCCGTTGTCGCCGAAGATCGGCTTCGGCATGAAGGTCGCGGTCTTGCCGTTGCGCCAGGCGACGTTCTTCACGATGTACTTGAAGAGCATCAGGTCGTCGGCCGCGGCGAGCAGCGTGTTGAACTTGTAGTTGATCTCCGCCTGGCCGGCGGTGCCGACCTCGTGGTGCTGGCGCTCGATCTGGAGGCCGCTGTTCTCCAGCTCCAGGGACATCTCGGCACGCAGGTCGGCGAAGTGGTCGACCGGCGGGACCGGGAAGTAACCGCCCTTGTAGCGGACCTTGTAGCCGCGGTTGTTCTCGACCGCACCGGTGTTCCAGGCGCCGGCCTCGGAGTCGATGTGGTAGAAGCTCTCGTTCGCCGACGTCTGGAAGCGGACGTTGTCGAAGACGTAGAACTCGGCCTCGGGACCGAAGTACGCGGTGTCGGCGATGCCGGTGGAGGCGAGGTACGCCTCGGCCTTCTTGGCCACGTTCCGCGGGTCACGGCTGTACTGCTCGCCGGTGATCGGGTCGTGGATGAAGAAGTTGATGTTGACGGTCTTGTCGCGGCGGAAGGGGTCGACCCGGGCGGTCGACAGGTCCGCGCGCAGTGCCATGTCGGACTCGTGGATGGCCTGGAAGCCGCGGATCGACGAGCCGTCGAAGGCAAGCTCGTCGGCCGGGTCGAAGGTCGCCGCCGGGACGGTGACGTGCTGCATCACACCGGGCAGGTCACAGAACCGGACATCGATGAACTTGACGTCATTGTCGGCGATGTACTTCTTCGCGTCGTCGGCGTTCTGGAACATCCAACTCCTCCTACTCCCGGCCCGGGAGGGACGGGGTTGTAGCTCGTGGTGCGGCCAGTGCGGTGGCACACGCTGGACCCGACCATAGGCAGACCGGATTTCTCAAGCATGACCCATTTGTTTCGCAGAAGTTAACCGAGCCGGGTGTGACCGGCACCTCGTGGCCGGTCCAGGGCCCGCGTTCCGGTCGCTCCGGGGGCCGGTAGCGGCACCCGCCCGGCCGGGCGCTCGGGCGGGCGCAGTACCGTGTTCGGGTGGACAACAGGCAAGTAATCGGATCGTGGCTCTCCGGGCCGCGCGCGGCCGCCGAGGAGATGGGGGCCGACTTCGGCTACCGGGGCAAGCGGCTCGGCCTGCCCGAGCACGGGCCGGGTTCCGTGGCACCGCTCGGCCGGCGGTTCGGCGCGATCTTCATCGACTGGGCCCTGTGCCTGCTGATCGCATACGGGCTGTTCGCTCGCGGTGACCAGCAGGCGGCCGGAAACTGGGCGCTGGGCATCTTCCTCGTGCTGAGCGTGCTCACCGTCGGCACCATCGGCTGCACGCCGGGCAAGCGCATCCTGGGCATCAGGGTCGTCGCCGAGAGCGGTGGCCGGCTGACGTTCGGGCGGGTGATCGTCCGGAGCGTGCTGGTCTGCCTGGTGATCCCGGCCCTGGTCTGGGACCGCGACGGCCGCGGCCTGCACGACCGGCTGGCCCGCGCCGTCCAGGTCCGTATCTGAGGCGAAGAGGCAGAGACGCGAAGAGGCGAAAAGACAGAAGAGGGGGGGGGGGGGGGGAGACGACAGTGGCCTCCCCCCCCCCCTCTTCTCCCCCCCCCACCTCCCCTCTCCCCCCCCCCCCCCCCCCCCCCCCCCCCTCCCGTGACGGCC
>NZ_JBHVWT010000001.1:219666-235434 GCF_042882135.1 Streptomyces sp. NPDC058240 | reverse complement strand
AACGAAGAATGTGGTAGACGCGCAAACGCCCCAAGAGACAAGCACTTGCCACAAAAAAACACCGGCCGGACCCTACCCCCCTCCACCCCCCCCCCACCCTCCCCTCCCCCCCCCCCCCGCCTCTTCGTATGTCCGACGTCAGCGCATCTTTCCGCCGCGCGGCATCCGCATGCCCTTCGGCATGGGGCCCTTGGGCAGCGGCATGTTGCTCATCAGGTCACCCATCGCGCGCAGCCGGTCGTTGGCGGCCGTCACCTGCGGGCCGGTGAGGACGCGCGGCAGCTTCAGCATCTTGGTGCGCACCTTCTTGAGCGGCACCTGGCCCTCGTCGTTGCCGACGATGATGTCGTGCACCGGTACGTCGACCAGGATGCGCGCCATCTTCTTCTTCTCGGCCGCGAGCAGCAGCTTCACCCGGTTCCCGTTGCCCTCGCCGACCAGCACGATGCCCGCCTTGCCCACGGCGCGGTGGACGACGTCCTGGCTGCGGTTCATCGCGACCGCGGGTGTCGTGGTCCAGCCCCGGCCCACACGGTCCAGCACCGCCGCCGCGGCGCCCGGCTGCCCCTCCATCTGCCCGAAGGCGGCACGCTCGGCACGCCGTCCGAAGACGATCGCCATCGCGAGGAGGGCCAGCACGAAGCCCAGGATGCCCAGATAGATCGGGTGGCCGATCAGGAAGCCGACCCCGAGGATGACACCGAAGGTGACAATTCCCACGCCCGCGACCACAAGACCGACCTTCGGGTCGGACCGCCTGGCCATCTTGTAGGTCAGGGCGATCTGCTTGAGTCGCCCCGCGTTCTCGGCGCTGTCCGCGCCTTCAGTGTTTGACTTCCTCGCCATGTACAGAAGTTTACGTGGCCTAGGAACGGTGGTCGGCCGCGGCCTCCAGTACGTACTCGGCCTCGACCCTGTCCTTGGCCCGGCGCCGGTCCTCCAGGACGGCGGTCCAGGCGTTGCGGCGGGCGGTGCGCTGGCCGCTGCCCAGGACCAGCGACTCGACGGCACGGAGAGCATCGGTGACGGAAGGGATGGCGGTGGCGCGTACCGGCACGGCCTGCATCGTGGAAATCTCCTCGGAGCTGATGTGCGGACTGAGTTGCGTGGACTCAGCTGCCCGGACCGAACTGCCCGGGACTGCGTTGCGCGAAGTGGGTGGCGTGCGCTGGGATGCGGGAAGCAGGGCGGCAGCGGCCGGGACGGCTGCTGCCGGCCACCGCACCGTGTGCACCCAGCGTCACTGCTCGGTGTTACCAGCGCATGACCGGTCGGTCAAACACCAATGAAACCTTGATACGGGCGGCGCGCACGCCGACGCGGCCCATACGCGCCCCCGACCTGCGGGGAGCGTACGGGCCGCGTCGAATCAGTTATTACCGTGCGGTAGCTTCTTGTGCTCGGATTCACACGGCGGGCGCCGCGGCGGCGGCACCGCGACGCTCGATCGCCTGCTGGAAAAGACGGCCCGCGCGGTACGAGGAACGGACCAGCGGCCCGGACATCACGCCGGAGTAGCCGATCTCGTCGGCCTCCTCCTTCAGCTCCACGAACTCCTGCGGCTTCACCCAGCGCTCGACCGGGTGGTGGCGCACGGAGGGCCGCAGGTACTGCGTGATCGTGATGAGCTCGCAACCCGCGTCGTACAGGTCCTGGAGCGCCTCGCTGACTTCCTCGCGGGTCTCGCCCATGCCGAGGATCAGGTTGGACTTGGTCACCAGACCGGCCTCGCGGGCCCGGGTGATGACCTCCAGGGAGCGCTCGTAACGGAAGCCGGGGCGGATCCGCTTGAAGATCCGCGGCACCGTCTCGACGTTGTGCGCGAGCACCTCGGGGCGCGAGGAGAAGACCTCGGCGAGCTGCTCGGGCTCCGCGTTGAAGTCGGGGATCAGCAGCTCGACCTTGGTGCGGCCGGCCTCCCGCTCCGCGGTCAGCGCGTGGATCTGGCGCACGGTCTCCGCGTACAGCCAGGCACCGCCGTCCTCCAGGTCGTCGCGCGCGACGCCGGTGATGGTGGCGTAGTTCAGGTCCATCGCGACGACGGACTCGCCGACGCGGCGGGGCTCGTCCCGGTCCAGCGCCTGCGGCTTGCCCGTGTCGATCTGACAGAAGTCGCAGCGCCGGGTGCATTGGTCACCACCGATGAGGAAGGTGGCCTCCCGGTCCTCCCAGCACTCGAAGATGTTGGGGCAGCCGGCCTCCTGGCACACCGTGTGCAGACCCTCGCTCTTCACGAGTTTCTGCAGCTGGTTGTACTCGGGGCCCATCTTCGCCCGGGTCTTGATCCACTCGGGCTTGCGCTCGATGGGGGTCTGGCTGTTCCGGACCTCGAGGCGCAGCATCTTGCGCCCGTCGGGTGCGACAGCGGACACTCCGGCACTCCCCTTTGCTTTCACTGCATTGGATTCTTCGGCGAACACCAGGGTACGCCCGTGGTTCAAACGGCTTTACGTGTGGCCAACCTGTGGCCGGCAGGGCCTATTCCCGGAGGGGTGCTCCGAGCGTCATGCCGTGGCCACGGCATCCGTCGGGCGCTCGATGGCGCGCGGGGCGAGCTCGGCGTTCTCCAGGACGTCCCTGAGGTGCTTCTCGACGACCGGGAGCACGTCCGCGATGGTGATGTCGCGGCCGAGCTCGTACGCCAGCGAGGTGACGCCCGCGTCCCGGATGCCGCACGGCACGATCCGGTCGAACCAGGTGTTGTCCGGGTTCACGTTGAAGGAGAAGCCGTGCATGGTCACGCCCTTGGCCACCCGGATGCCGATCGCCGCCAGCTTGCGGTCCTCGCGGCGCTGGCCGGCGTTGGACGGGGCGTACTCGGGGCCGTTCAGTCGGGCGTCGAACTCCTCGTCGTGCAGCCTCGGGTCGAAGTCCAGGGAGAGTCCGCCGATCGCCGGGCGGTCCTCGACCGGGTCGCCGAGCACCCAGACGCCGCTGCGGCCCTCGACCCGGGTGGTCTCCACGCCGAACTCGGCGGCGGTACGGATCAGCGCGTCCTCCAGCCGACGGACATGCGCGACGACATCCACCGGGCGGGGCAGCTTCTGGATCGGGTAGCCGACCAGCTGCCCGGGACCGTGCCAGGTGATCTTGCCGCCGCGGTCCACGTCGATGACGGGGGTGCCGTCCAGTGGGCGTTCGCTCTCGGTCGTGCGCCGCCCGGCCGTGTAGACGGGCGGGTGTTCGAGCAGCAGGCAGGTGTCCGGGACGGTGTCCTCGAATCTGGCCGCGTGCACCTCGCGCTGCTTCTGCCAGGCCTCCTGGTAGTCGACGGCTTCCTCGCCGAATCCCAGCCGGACGAACCGAAGCTCAGCCACGACAGATGCCTTCCTACTCGCGGTGCCGGGAGCCGGGGGGTGTCCGGAGCCGCGTCACCATGCACTGAATCACGCCCCGGGCCACTGTACGACCGGCCCCCGGACGGTGGCCCGGCAGGTCTTCCCGTCAGCGCCAACCTCAATCCTCACACGATCGGATGAAAGTGAAGCGAAGGTGGCTGTGACCGCCGCGGAGGCCGCTAAATTCACGCCGTTCCATAAGGGCGCCCGCCCGGCCCCGAAGGCAGGAGACCGTACAGCTGATGTCGGAACGACCTCCGCAGCGCACCCCCAACCGCCGACTCGCCTCCCTCATCACCGAGGCCGGCTTCTCCAACGCCGGCCTCGCCCGCAGGGTGGACCAACTCGGCCTCGAACACGGCCTCGACCTGCGGTACGACAAGACCTCCGTGACCCGCTGGCTGCGTGGTCAGCAGCCCCGCGGGACCACCCCCGCGCTGATCGCCGAGGTCTTCACCCGGCGGCTCGGGCGCCGCCTCTCCGCGCAGGACCTGGGCCTCGACGCGTGCGCCCCGGTCTACGCGGGCCTGGAGTTCGCGGCCACGCCCGCGGAGGCGGTCGACATCGTCAGCGGGCTGTGGCGGAAGGACTCGGGCAGCCATGCGGAGCTGCGCAAGATCGCCTTCACTCCGGCCGGGCTCGTCGTCCCCAGCAGGGACTGGCTGATCGGACGGGCCGACGAGTGGGTGGGACGGGGGAGCGAGCCCTCGCCCCAGGCGCGCGGCGGGACCGGTGGGGTCGGTGGCGCCCACGCGACCGGTGGGGCCCACGCGACCAGTGGCGCCCACGTGGCCGGAGGGATCGGCAGGCCCCTCGGGGGCGGTGGGACCGCCGGGGCCACGGGGACGGCGGGAGCCGCCGAGACCGGTGGTTCCGTGCGGCCCGGCGGCCCCGGCGGCCCCGGCGGCCCCGGCGGCCCCGGCGGAGTGCCGGGAGCGCACGGCTTGTACGGGGCGCACGGCGGGACGGCGGCGTCGGGCGCCGGTGGCCGCGGGGTCCGTGGGCCCGTGCCCTCCCGGCCCTCCGGACCGTCCGCGCCACCGGGCTCGCCCACACTCCCGTCGGCTCCGGCCCCGCCGGGAACAGGGCTGCCGGGCGCCCCCGGCGTCCCCCGGCAGCGGCAGACCGACCGCGGCCCCGGCCAGCGGGTCAGCGGCGGTGACGTCGCCGCCCTGCGCTCGGTCGGCGAGCTCTTCCGCACCCTCGACAACGCCTACGGCGGCGGCCACGCCCGCCAGGCCCTCGTCCGATACCTGGAGCACGAGACGGAACCCATGCTCCGCGGGACGTACGGGGAGGCGACCGGCCGCCGGCTCTTCTCCGCCGCCGCCGACCTGACCCGGCTGGCGGGCTGGACCTCGTACGACATCGCGGCCCACGGCCTGGCCCAGCGGTACTTCGTCCAGGCGCTGCGGCTCGCCCAGGCCGCCGGGGACCGCGCGTACGGCAGCTACGTCCTGATCACCATGAGCCGGCAGGCGGTCTACCTCGGCCACGGCAGGGAAGCCGTGCAGCTGGCCCGGGTGGCCCAGCAGGGCATCGGCTCGTCGGCGCCGCCCGTCGTCCAGGCCCTGCTGCACGCCGTCGAGGCACGCGGTCACGGGGTGCTCGGCGAGGCCAGGCCCTGCACCACCTCGCTGGCGCGGGCGGAACGCGCGCTGGAGATCGCCCGGCACGGGGACGAGGTGCCGCACTGGGCGCGGTACTTCGACGAGGCACAGCTCGCCGACGAGTTCGGGCACTGCCACCGGGATCTGCAGCAGTACCGGGCCGCGGCGCAGCACGCGGAGCGCTCCCTCCAGCTGCGCTCCCCGGCGTACGCCCGCAGCCGGCTGTTCTGCCGGGTGGTGCTGGCATCCGCCCGGCTCGGGCTCGGCGAGCTCGACCAGGCGTGCGTGCTCGGTGCCGAGGCCGCCCAGCAGGCCGCGGAGATGCGGTCGGTGCGGGCGACGGAGTACGTCCGGGACTTCGAGCGACGCCTGGAGCCGTACCGGGACGCCGCGGCGGTACGGGGCTACCGCGACCGGGTCGCCGCCCTGGGGTGAGTCCGGGGGCGCGGCCACCGGCGCCCCCGGACGTCGCGAGCCCTACGCCGCCTCGGACAGCGCCGTCCCGCTCCCCGGCCGTACGCCCAGGTCGGTGAGGATCGCCTCGGCCGCGCGCCGGCCCGAGAACAGGGCGCCCTGCACCGTGCTCGTGTCGCGGTGGTCGCCGCACACGTACAGACCGGCGAGCAGCCGCACCGGGCGGCGCGGATCGTGCGGGGCCGACATCGCGGGGACCGCCTCGGGGTCGTGGTGGGAGGCCAGCAGCTCCCAGTCGTCGGTGGGGGTGCCGTACAGCGCGGCGAGATGGGCGCGGACCGTGCGGTCCAGGTCGGGCGGCGGGGTGCCGAGCACCGTCGAGCTGATCAGCGTACGGCCGCGCGGGGCGCGCGAGGGGTCGACCGCGCTCATCACCGCGGTGTGCGCGACCGGGCCCGACCGGTCGGCGTCCAGCAGCAGTGCGGCACCGGTCGGCGGGGGAACGGGGGCGGTGTGGTGAAGGACCGTCACGGCGTGGAAGGGCGGCACCCGCAGACCGGGCAGCAGCTCGGCGGCGGCGCCCGCGCCGGTCGCCAGCAGCAGGGAACGGCAGCCCAGTTCGCCGTGCTCCTTGGTACGGACCGAGGTGATGTCGGCAGCCGTGACGTGCACACCCGTACGTACGGTGCCGGGCGGCAGCGCGGCAGCCAGGAGCTCGGGCAGGGTGCCCGAGCCGCCCGCGGGCACGCACAGCCTGCCGCGGGCGTAGCCGCGCAGGGCGAGGTCGGCGCACCGGCTGGACGTGCTGAGTCCGGGGTCGCTGAGCAGCGCGGAGAGCAGCGGGCGGAGGAAGCCGTTGACCGTACGGGAGGGCAGGCCGCGGTGGGACAGGGCGGCGAGCGCGGTCTGTTCGGGCCGGGCCAGGATGCGGGCGGACGGGGTGGCGGCGAGCCGGGACAGGGCGGCGCCCAGCCGGGCCTGGTCGATCGGCCCGCCCATCGGTGGCCGGGGGGCGCTTGCGAGGGCGCGCGCTGCTTTGAATGCGCCCCGAGCGCCCCGTACATCGCCGGTGCGGTACTGGCGCCCCTCGCTGTGGACGAGGACCCCCGGGGCGAAGTTGCGCAGCAGCAGCCCTTCGAGGCCGGGCGTCGTGCGCAGCTCCGGGTAGGAGGTGCTGAGGAGCGGGCCGAGGTGGTCGAGCCGGAAGCCGTCCAGCTCCGCGGTGGTCATCCGGCCGCCGACCCGGGGGCCGGCCTCCAGGACGCTGACGCTTACCCCTGCACTGGTCAATCGATGGGCTGCTGACAGACCGGCGATCCCGGCCCCGATGATGACGACGTCCGCGTGGTGTGCCGTGCTGAGCACGTGCCCCTCCCCGAGTCGGCGCGACTGCTGGGAGGCTCTTGCCCCCAACAGGCCCCCGGAATGCCCGAGTTCGCAAGGAGGCTAGGAGGGCGGCCGGCGAAGACGCAGTCGCGCGCACCCGGGGCACCGTTGCACGGGGTCGCATGTCCGTCCGATTTCGCGGAGGGTGCGCCGACCGGCGGCGCGCGGGAGGAGGTCCGGCGAGTGCCGGTGCTCTCTCAGCGCAGCGCCGCGCGGATCGCCCCGTCGATTCCCGGGAAGGCGAACACGAAGCCCGAGTCCAGCAACCGACCCGGCAGCACCCGCTGGCTGGCCAGCACATCCTCCGCGAAGTCCCCCAGGGCGATCCGCAGGGCCGGTGCCGGAGCCGTGAAGAGCGTGGGGCGGTGCAGCACCCGCCCCATCGCGGCCGTCACCTCGCTGTTGGTGACGGGGTCGGGTCCGGTCAGGTTCACCGGACCCGACAGCGACTCCGTGTCCAGGATGTGGCGCAGTGCCGCGACCTCGTCGTGCAGCGCGATGAAGCTCCAGTACTGGCGCCCGTTGCCCAGCCGGCCGCCGAGCCCCGCCCGGAACAGCGGGAAGAGCCGGCCCCAGGCGCCGCCCTCGCGGCCGACGACCAGACCGGTGCGCGCGTGCACCGTCCGTACGCCCGCCTCCTGGGCGGCCGCCGTGGCCGCCTCCCACTCCACACAGACGGACGGCAGGAAGCCCTCGCCGGCCGGGGCGCTCTCGTCGACGGCGCGGTCCCCGGTGTCGCCGTAGTAGCCGATCGCCGACCCGGACAGCAGCACCTTCGGCGGTACGTCCAGCGAGGCGACGGCCTCGGCGATCGCCGCCGTCCCCAGCACCCGGCTGTCCCGGATCTCCCGCTTGTACGCCGCTGTCCAGCGGTGGTCACCGACCCCGGCCCCGGCGAGATGGACGACGGCGTCGCAGCCGACCAGGCCCGCCACGTCGACGTACCCCCGCCCGGGATCCCACTCCACCTCGTCGCCGGCCCGCGCGGGATGCCGCACGAGGCGCACCACCTCGTGCCCGTCGGCCCGCAGCGAACGCACCAGCGCCGCTCCGATGAGTCCGGATGCTCCGGTGACAGCGATACGGGAGGGCAGTATGGGTCCATCCTGCCCCAGCGGCCCCGGCCGGGCCCACCTGCCGGGCCGACAGCCCTCGTGTCCTCGGTGCGGCGAGCGGCGAAATGCGGCTGACCGGGCGAGGGGTGCCGTGGCACAGTGACGCGCATGCCCGAGAACCCCGCGCACCCTGCCTGTTCCGTCCGTCCCGCCGCCCTCTCCGACGAGGCCGCACTCGGTGAACTCGACCGCGCCACCTGGTCGACGCTGCACGCCGTGATGCCCAGGCCGCAGCCGCCGTACGCGCCGTTCTTCGACGAGCGCCACCGGCCCGAGGGCTTCCTGGTGGCCGAGGTGCGGGACGACGCGGGCGAGCTGCGCCCGGCCGGATACATCAGGCTGGTCCCTGCGAGCCCGCTGGCCTGCAACGCCCACGTCCAGCAGATACAGGGCCTCGTCGTGGCCGGCTGGGCGCGCGGCCGCGGCGTCGCCAGGGCCCTGCTGCGGGCCGCCTTCGCGACCGCCCGCGGTGACGGGGCGAACCGGATGACCCTGCGGGTGCTCGGGCACAACGCGCCCGCGCGCGCCCTGTACGAGTCGGAGGGGTTCGTCGTGGAGGGCGTGCTGCCCGGTGAGTTCTTCCTGGACGGGCGTTACGTCGACGACGTACTCATGGGCCGCTCGCTCGCCCCGTGACCCCGGGGACTGCCCGGCGGATCGGTCCGGACCGGCTCTCGCTCCCCGCTCAGCCCTTGAACAGCCGCATGCCGCCGATGAGTTCGTGCAGGCAGCGCACCGCCAGATCGGCGGGTGAGCCGGGCCCGGTCGTCGGCGCGTCCGTCGCCGCCCAGGCCTCCAGCGCGACACGTACCGCGTCCGTGGCGGCGGCCGCGGCGAGCCGGACCTCCAGCGGGTCCGCCCCGTCGCCCGCCAGCCGGGTCAGCACCGGCAGCAGCCGCTCCTCCGAATCCTGATTGACCCGGTACCAGACGGCACGCAGCGCCGGGTCGTCCGCCGCGGCCCGCAGCAGCCCGCGCGTCCAGCCGAGCTGCTCGGCGCCGTCCGCGCCCGGCGCCCGGAGCGCCTCGGTGACCGCCCGCTCCAGGATCCCGGCGAGCGGGTCCCCGGGCTCGGACGCTTCCAGCAGTGCCCGCCAGCGCTCGGCGCCGCCGGAGAGCAGCGGACCCACCGCGTCCTGCTTGGAGCGGAAGTAGCGGTAGAAGGTGCGCAGCGCCACGCCCGCCCGGCCGGCGATGTCCTCCGCCGTGGTGCCGTCGGGGCCCCGCTCGGCGAAGAGCGAGGCCGCGGCGCGCGCGATGTCCAGCTGGGTCGCCGCCTTGCGGCGCTCGGTGAGGGACGGCTGAGTCGGCTCGGTGCTCATTCCCAGGAGATTACCCCGGCGGGGGAGAGGTGTGCGCGAAATGCCGTCATGGCAAAACGTGCCATCAAGGCGTACGGTGGACATCGATCGGGACGTCATCGGGGCGCCGCCGAAACGCTTCGGGACAGCAGTCACCGGGATCGGGAGAGATGCGGACATGAACCGCTACGAAGGCCGCCGCGCACTCATCACCGGAGGCGGCTCCGGCATCGGGCAGGCCACCGTCCACCGCGTCCTCGCCGAGGGCGGCCGCGTCGTCGCGGCCGACGTCAACGAGGCCGGACTGAAGGCCACCCACGGCACGGCCGTGGCGAACGGCACCGCCGGGCGCCTCACCACCCTCGTCCTGGACATCTCGGACGAGGCCGCGGTCCGGGCGGGCGTGGCCTCCGCCGTGGAGACCCTCGGCGGGCTCGACGTCCTGGTCAACGCGGCCGGAATCCTGCGTTCCGAGCACACCCACAAGACATCGCTGGAGTTCTTCAACGAGATCATCGCGGTCAACCTCACGGGTACGTTCCTGATGATCCGCGAGGCCATACCGGCCCTGCTGGCGGGCGACGAGCCGGCTGTCGTGAACTTCTCCTCCACCTCGGCGAGCTTCGCGCACCCGTACATGTCGGCGTACGCGGCGAGCAAGGGCGGCATCCAGTCGATGACGCACGCGCTGGCGAGCGAGTACAGCAAGCAGGGGCTGCGGTTCGTCGCCGTCGCGCCCGGCTCGATCTCCTCCGACATGACCAGCGGCAACGGGCCGGGGCTGCCCGCCGACGCCGACATGTCGCTCTTCATGAAGCTGTCCCCGGCCCTCGGGGCGGGCTTCGCCAGCCCGGACACCGTCGCCGGCGTCGTCGCGATGCTCGGCTCCCGGGACGGGGCGTTCATCACCGGTACGGAGATCCGGATCGACGGCGGAACCCACTTCTGACGCGACGGCGCGGGAGCACCGGTCAGCCCGGCCCGAACCGTTCCCAGAGCGAGGGGAAGCGCTCCGCCAGGGCCGCCTCGTCCTCGAAGCTCACGGGGGTCCCCTCGGGCTCGGCGGTCTGGGGCGGCAGGCCGAGGTCCGGGGCGACCACGCCGGTGAGCTGTTCGTACGCCTCGTCGGCCGCGTAGCCGAGATCCTCGGCGTCCCCGTCGATCTCCTCGTCGAAGTCGTCGAGGAGATCGGCGAGGCTGTCCGGGTCGTGCAGGGCGCCCTCGAAGATCTCCCGGCCCTGGCCGATCAGCCAGCAGCGGAAGAAGTCGAAGGCGTCGTCGCTCGCGCCACCGAGCAGCACGGCGGCGGCGCCCCACAGATCCCAGCGGTAGGCGCGGTTGAAACGGGCCTCGAAGTGCCTGGCGAAGTCCAGCACCGCATCGGGATCGAGCCGCACCAGCCGTTCGACGAGCAGGTCGGCCTGGTCCTCGGGGTCGCCCTCGGCGGCCGCGCGGGAGCTGTCGATGAGCTCCCAGAACTCCGTCTCGTCCATCACGGGTCAAGCATCGGCCCTGGCGACAGGCGACGCACGCGGACGCGGGGAAAAGTAACCCTCAGCGATAGAGCTCGCGCAGGCGTTCGGCGGCCGCGGCGAAACGGTCCCGCAGGGCGGTCGGCTCCAGGACCTCCGACTCCGGCCCCAGGGCCAGCAGTTGGCTGTAGGCGACCTCGTCGGACTCGACCGGCAGGGTGACCGTGAGCCACCCCTCGGCATCGGGCGGGCCGGCCGCCTCCAGGGCTTCGTGGACCGCCGAACGGTCCATGGTGTGCGGCAGTCGGCGTACACCCTCCGGCGACACCCGCACCGTCACCTCGGTCCGCAGGAGCGAACGGGCGAACTGGGCGGCCCGCTCGTCCCAGAAGCCCGGCAGATCGAATCGCTCGTCGCGCTCGAACCGCTCGTCGGACACCGTCACGGCCGAGAACCGGTCGATCCGGTACACCCGGAAGTCGTCTCCCACCCGGGCACAGACGTACCAGACGCCGGCCTTCAGGACGAGCCCGTGCGGTGCCATCTCCCGCTCCACATCGCCGTCCCGGCCGCCCCGGCGGTAGCGGGCACGGACGATCCGGTCGTCCCAGACGGCCTCGGCGACGGCCGGCAGCAGTTCGGGGGTGACCGGTTCCTGGTACCAGCCGGGAGCATCCAGGTGGAAGCGCCGGCCGGCACTGTCGGAGGCGTCCCGCAGCGAGGGCAGCAGGGCCGCCGACACCTTGAGCCGGGCGGCGGACGCGGCGTCCTCCAGGCCCATCTCGCGCAGGGCGGACGGCAGTCCGGAGAGGAAGAGCGCCTCGGCCTCGTCACGGGCGAGGCCGGTGAGGCGGGTGCGGTAACCGCCGACCAGCCGGTAGCCCCCGATCCGGCCCCGGTCCGCGTACACCGGGACACCCGCTTCCGAGAGCGCCTGCGCGTCCCGGGTCACGGTCCGCTCGGACACCTCCAGCTCCCGGGCGAGCTCGGCGGCGGTCATGGCGGGACGGGACTGCAGGAGCAGCACCATTCTGATGAGACGGGCAGCGCGCATGCGGCCATTGTGGCCGCGGTGCGCGGTGCGTGTTCCCCGGGCCCGGGGGAGGTGGCCTCAAGCGCCGGCCGGGCTCCAAAGACGTCCTCGATCGCCGGACAGGCTTGGTCTTGCCGGCTCCGGGGGCAGATCAAGCCCGTCCGGCGATCGAGGACAAAGCCTGCGCCGGACGGGCGAGACGGGGGCCGGGGCGGGCCCGGACCCCGTCTTCCGGGCCGTCAGAGCCCGTACCGCTCCCGGGCCTCCTTGACCGCGGAGGCGGTCACCTCGCCGCGGCGGGCCAGCTGGGCCAGGGCCGCGACCGTGACCGACTGCGCGTCGACGCCGAAGTGGCGGCGGGCCGCGTCGCGGGTGTCGGAGAGGCCGAAGCCGTCCGTGCCGAGCGAGGACCAGTCCTGCTCCACCCACTGGCTGATCTGGTCCGGGACCTGACGCATCCAGTCGCTGACCGCGACGACCGGACCCGGTGCGCCCTCCAGCGCCTGGGTCACGTACGGCACCCGCTGCTCACCCCGGAGCAGCGCCTCGTCGCACTCCAGCGCCTCGCGGCGCAGCTCGCCCCAGGAGGTGGCGGACCAGACGTCGGCCGTGACCCCCCAGTCCGCGGCCAGCAGCTCCTGCGCCTGAAGGGCCCAGTGGATCGCCGTTCCGGAGGCCAGCAGCTGGACCCGCGGGGCGTCGGCCGAGGCCGGGGTGCCCTCCTTGAAGCGGTACAGGCCCTTGACGATGCCCTCCTCGACGCCCTCCGGCATCGCGGGCTGCGGCTTCGGCTCGTTGTAGACCGTCAGGTAGTAGAAGACGTTCTCGGCCTCGGGGCCGTACATCCGCCGCAGACCGTCCTTGACGATCACCGCGATCTCGTACGCGAACGCCGGGTCGTAGTTGAGCGACGCCGGGTTCGTGGACGCGATCAGGTGCGAGTGGCCGTCCGCGTGCTGGAGGCCCTCGCCGGTCAGCGTCGTACGGCCCGCCGTGGCACCGACGATGAAGCCCTTGCCCAGCTGGTCGGCGAGCTGCCAGAACTGGTCGCCGGTCCGCTGCCAGCCGAACATCGAGTAGAAGATGTAGAAGGGGATCATCGTCTCGCCGTGCGTCGCGTACGACGTCGAGGCGGCGATGAAGTCGGCCATGGCTCCGGCCTCGGTGATCCCCTCGTTGAGGATCTGGCCGTCCTTGGCCTCCTTGTAGTACATCAGCTGGTCGCGGTCGACCGGATCGTACGTCTGGCCCAGCGGCGAGTAGATACCGGCCGACGGGAACAGCGACTCCATACCGAAGGTACGGGCCTCGTCCGGGACGATCGGAACCCAGCGCCTGCCGGTCTCCTTGTCCCGCATCAGGTCCTTGACCAGGCGCACGAAGGCCATCGTGGTGGCCATCTCCTGCTTGCCGGAGCCCTTCTTCAGCGCGGCGAACGCGCGCTCCTCGGGCTGGGGCAGCGCCACGGCGTGCGTCCGGCGGGCCGGGGCGGGACCGCCGAGGGCGGCGCGGCGCTCCTGGAGGTAACGGACCTCGGGGGAGTCGGCGCCCGGGTGGCCGTAGGGCACCAGGCCGTCGACGAAGGCGCTGTCGGGGATCGGGAGTCCGAGCAGCTCGCGCATGTCCTTGAACTCGTCGACGGACAGCTTCTTCATCTGGTGGTTGGCGTTCTTGGACTCGAAGCCCTTGCCGAGCGTGTAGCCCTTCACCGTCTGGGCGAGGATCACGGTCGGCGCGCCCTTGTGCTCGACGGCGGCCCGGTACGCCGCGTACACCTTGCGGGCCTCGTGGCCGCCGCGCGAGGTGTAGAAGCACTCGGCGATCTTCGCGTCGGTGAGCAGCTTGGCCAGCTCGGCGAGCGCGGGCTCGGCGCCGAAGAAGTGCTCGCGGATGTACGCGACGTCGCGGGTGGCATACGTCTGGAACTGCGCGTCCGGGACCTCCCGGAGCCGGCGGACCAGCGCACCGGTGGTGTCCAGCCGGAACAGCTCGTCCCAGGCGTTGCCCCAGAGCGTCTTGACGACGTTCCAGCCGGCGCCGCGGAACGCGCCCTCCAGCTCCTGGACCACGCGGAAGTTGGCGCGGACCGGGCCGTCGAGGCGCTGCAGGTTGCAGTTGATGACGAAGGTCAGGTTGTCGAGCCGCTCACGGGCCGCGAGGGCGAGGGCGGCGGTCGACTCGGGCTCGTCCATCTCGCCGTCGCCGAGGAAGGCCCAGACGTGCGAGTTCGACGTGTCCTTGATGTTGCGGTTGGCGAGGTAGCGGTTGAAGCGCGCCTGGTAGATCGCCGAGAGCGGGCCGAGGCCCATCGACACGGTGGGGAACTCCCACAGCCAGGGCAGCCGCCGCGGGTGCGGGTAGGACGGCAGACCGTCGCCGCCCGCCTCCTGGCGGAAGTTGTCGAGCTGCTGCTCGCTCAGCCGGCCGTCGAGGAAGGCGCGGGCGTAGATGCCGGGGGAGGCGTGGCCCTGGATGTAGAGCTGGTCGCCGGAGCCGTCCCCCTCCTTGCCGCGGAAGAAGTGGTTGAAGCCGGTCTCGTACAGCCAGGCCGCCGAGGCGAAGGTGGCGATGTGGCCGCCGACGCCGAACCGGGCGCCGCGGGTGACCATCGCGGCCGCGTTCCAGCGGTTCCAGGCGGTGATCCTGGACTCCATCTCCAGATCGCCGTCGAACGCGGGCTCGGCGGCGGTCGGGATGGAGTTGACGTAATCGGTCTCCAGCAGCTTGGGCAGCGCGAGACCGGCGCCCTCGGCGTGCTCGAGCGAGCGGCGCATCAGGTACGCGGCGCGGTGCGGGCCCGCGGCCTTGGTGACGGCATCCAGGGAGGCCGCCCATTCGGCGGTCTCCTCGGGGTCACGGTCCGGGAGCTGGTCGAGCTCGCTCGGAAGCTTTCCTACGGGGTCGGTCATGATCGCCGCCTTCCGGAGTGGAGGGGGGTGGAGAAGGCCCTGACTGGCAGGACAGGGCGATGGGGCCGGTGGGCCCGCGAATGAACTGTAAGGCGCCGATCGATGATCGATCAAAGGATGAAGAGCAAAACTTCTCGATATGAAGAAAGTGGCATGCGGTGCCGCGAAACGGGGCACGGAGTGACGGGATTTAGCACCTAAAAGGGGCACCCGCCTGCACAGGCGAGCGCCCCTCGCGACAGATGCGTACGGTCGGCCACGCCCTGGCACGCACGCTTCCCGCGTTGTCGTCGGTCGACGACGCTTCGCGTCGCCTCCCTCCTCCGCCTTGGAATCGCACGCACCAGACCGCGTCCGCTTTTCCGGTCCGAGGTCACCCGACAGCCTCTCAGGCGCGCGGCGCGCAGCCGAGCACGTGCGCCTTGACCAGTACCCCGATGTCCGGGTCCTTGCGCAGGAACGCCTCGATGAGCGCCTCGTGTTCTTCGGCGTACGACTTCTGAACCGTGCCCAGCCACCGGATCGACAGGGCGGTGAACACCTCGATGCCCAGCCCCTCCCAGGTGTGCAGCAGCACCGCGTTCCCGGCGGCCCGCACCATCTCGCGGTGGAAGCCCACGGTGTGCCGTACCTGCGCCTCTCCGTCGGCCAGCCGGTCCGCCTCGTAGAGCGCCGTCACATGCGGTGTGAGGCGCGAGCAGTCCTCGCCGAGGGACGGAGCCGCCAGCTCCGCCGCGATCTGCTCCAGACCGGCCCGTACGGGGTAGCTCTCCTCCAGGTCGGCGGCGGTCAGATTGCGGACCCGTACGCCCTTGTTGGGCGCCGACTCGATCAGCCGGAGCGTCTCCAGCTCCCGCAGCGCCTCGCGCACGGGCGTCTGGCTGACCTCCAGCTCGGTGGCGATCCGGCGCTCCACGATCCGCTCACCGGGCTTCCAGCGCCCGCTGACGATACCGTCCACGATGTGCTCGCGGATCTGTTCGCGCAGCGAGTGGACGACGGGCGGGGTCATGAGGGGCTCCTTCGGGGCAAACCGGTGCTGTCCGCACCATCACGATTGCCGGGGCGACCGGTGGTGTCTAGACAATACGGCGGCGGGAGAAGGCAAAGAAAATGCTTACCACGGGGGACGCCGGGGGGGCGGGGGGAGACCAAGCTGCTGTCAGGCCCGGACGCGGCCCGCCCCCCCTC
>NZ_JBHVWT010000001.1:51662-219656 GCF_042882135.1 Streptomyces sp. NPDC058240 | reverse complement strand
TTGGTTTTTCCGCCCACTCGGGCTCCCGGGGTAAACGGTGGGTGCCGAAAAACCCCAGCACCCCCCTCTCCCGGAATTTTCCCGGAGGGCCCCGCCGCTGGTGAGGCTGGTTACAGCCGCGGTGCTCAGAGGCCGAGCTCGACCTCGAACTCACCGGCCTCCAGGATCGCCTTGACCGAGGTCAGGTAACGGGCGGCGTCCGCGCCGTCCACCAGACGGTGGTCGTAGGAGAGCGAGAGGTACGTCATGTCGCGCACCGCGATCGTCTCGCCGAGGTCCGGGTGGTCGATGACCACCGGGCGGCGGACCGTGGCACCGATGCCCAGGATGGCTGCCTGGTTCGGGGGCACGATGACGGTGTCGAACAGCGCACCGCGCGAGCCGGTGTTGCTGATGGTGAAGGTGGCACCGGACATGTCGTCCGGCGTCAGGCCGCCGCCGCGGGCCTTGCCGGCCAGCTCGGCGGTCTTCTTCGAGATACCGGCGATGTTCAGGTCGCCCGCACCCTTGATGACCGGGGTCATCAGACCCTTCTCGGCGTCCACGGCGATGCCGATGTTCTCCGAGTCGAAGTACGTGATGGTGCCCTCGTCCTCGTTGATCCGGGCGTTGATGACCGGGTGGGCCTTCAGCGCCTGGGCCGCCGCCTTCACGAAGAACGGCATCGGGGACAGCTTGACGCCCTCACGGGCGGCGAACGCGGCCTTCGCCTGGTTGCGCAGCTTCATCAGCTTGGTGATGTCGACCTCGACGACCGAGGTCAGCTGGGCCTGCGAGTGCAGCGCCTTCATCATGTTGTCGCCGATGACCTTGCGCATGCGGGTCATCTTGACCGTCTGACCGCGCAGCGGGGAGGTCTCCAGCTTCGGCGCCTTGGAGGCGGTCGGAGCAGCGGCGGCGGCGGGGGCCGGGGCGGCAGCGGCGGCCTTGGCGGCCTCCGCGGCGGCGACGACGTCCTGCTTGCGGATACGGCCACCGACGCCGGTGCCCTTGACCGCGCCCAGGTCGACGCCGTTCTCGGCGGCGAGCTTGCGGACCAGCGGCGTGACGTACGCGCCGTCGTCACCGGAGGGTGCGGCCGGGGCGACCGGGGCGACCGGGGTGACCGGAGCCGGTGCGGCGACCGGCGCCGGAGCGGCCGGGGCCACCGGGGCCGGAGCGGCGACCGGGGCGGCGGGCGCCACCGGAGCCGGAGCGGCCGGGGCGACCGGGGCCGGGGCGGGAGCGGCCGGGGCCGGGGCAGCGGCAGGCGCCGGAGCGGCCGGAGCCGGGGCAGCGGCCGGAGCGGCACCGGCGGCACCGATGACGGCGAGCTTGGCGCCTACCTCGGCGGTCTCGTCCTCGGCGACGACGATCTCCAGCAGCACACCGGAAACCGGGGCCGGGATCTCGGTGTCGACCTTGTCGGTCGAAACCTCGAGCAACGGCTCGTCGGCCTCGACGCGCTCGCCCTCGGCCTTCAGCCAGCGGGTGACAGTTCCCTCGGTGACGCTCTCGCCGAGCGCCGGAAGGGTTACGGAAACCGACATGGTTTCAGTTGCTCCTTACGAAAGTGCGGAAGTAGGTCGGTCGTCGCGCCCGGTCGACTGGATCAGTCGTGGGAGTGCAGGGGCTTGCCGGCCAGGGCCAGGTGGGCCTCGCCGAGCGCCTCGCTCTGGGTCGGGTGGGCGTGGATGAGCTGCGCGACCTCGGCGGGCAGCGCCTCCCAGTTGTAGATCAGCTGGGCTTCGCCGACCTGCTCGCCCATACGGTCACCGACCATGTGGACGCCGACCACGGCACCGTCCTTGACCTGGACGAGCTTGATCTCGCCCGCGGTCTTGAGGATCTTGCTCTTGCCGTTGCCCGCGAGGTTGTACTTCAGAGCGACGACCTTGTCCGCGCCGTAGAGCTCCTTGGCCTTGGCCTCGGTGATGCCCACGGAGGCGACCTCGGGGTGGCAGTACGTCACCCGCGGGACACCGTCGTAGTCGATCGGAACGGTCTTCAGACCGGCCAGCCGCTCCGCCACCAGGATGCCCTCGGCGAAGCCGACGTGCGCGAGCTGGAGCGTCGGGGCCAGGTCACCCACGGCCGAGATGGTGGGCACGTTGGTCTGCATGTACTCGTCGACGAGGACGTAACCGCGGTCCATCGCGACGCCGGCCTCCTCGTAGCCCAGGCCCTGCGAGACCGGGCCGCGGCCGATGGCGACCAGCAGCACCTCGGCCTCGAAGGTCTTGCCGTCGGCGAGGGTCACGCGGACGCCGTCCTGCGTGTACTCGGCGCTCTGGAAGAACGTACCGAGGTTGAACTTGATGCCGCGCTTGCGGAAGGCGCGCTCAAGAAGCTTCGAGCTGTTCTCGTCCTCGACCGGGACGAGGTGCTTCAGGCCCTCGATGATCGTCACGTCGGTGCCGAAGGACGTCCACGCCGAGGCGAACTCGACGCCGATGACGCCGCCGCCCAGCACGATCGCGGACTTCGGGACGCGGTCCAGCTTCAGCGCGTGGTCCGACGAGATGATGCGGTTGCCGTCGATCTCCAGGCCCGGCAGCGACTTCGGCACGGAGCCGGTCGCGAGCAGTACGTGGCGGCCCTGGACGCGCTGGCCGTTCACATCCACCGAGGTGGGGGAGGAGAGCCGTCCCTCACCCTCGATGTAGGTGACCTTGCGCGAGGCGATGAGACCCTGCAGACCCTTGTACAGGCCCGAGATCACGTCGTCCTTGTACTTGTGGACGGCGTCGATGTCGATGCCCTCGAAGGTGGCCTTGACGCCGAACTGGCCGGCCTCGCGCGCCTGGTCGGCGATCTCACCCGCGTGCAGCAGGGCCTTCGTGGGGATACAGCCGTTGTGCAGGCAGGTGCCGCCGACCTTGCCCTTCTCGATCAGAGCGACGTCCAGGCCCAGCTGCGCTCCGCGCAGGGCCGCGGCGTAACCGCCGCTACCACCGCCGAGGATCACTAGGTCGAAAACGGTGCTGGCGTCGTTCGCCACGTCACGTCCTCCATGCATGTGCGCCGTACGCCGGGCCCCGTCGCTGGGGGATGACCGGCCGGTCGGCTGGTGTTCGGCCGCTTTTGTTATTCGGCCCTGTGGTGGGGGCCCTGTCCTGCCGAGAACCCATCTTCGCACTTGTTGACGGTGAGCGGGACGCGGGGCCCGGGTCTGAGACGGACGATCATCCGTCTCAGGCGGTTACCGCCGCGTAGACCCCTACTGATTTCGTCGAGAGCGAAACCGGCCGGATCCGTGCGGCGATGTCATCGGAGCAACACGTACGGCCCCGGGCCCATGCCCGGGGCCGTACGTCACGGTCGAGGCCTCAGCCGAGGTCTCCGGCGGCGGTGCGCTCGGCCAGCTTCACCAGCGTGCGGACCGCGGAACCGGTGCCGCCCTTCGGTGTGTAGCCGTACGGTGCGCCCTCGTGGAAGGCCGGGCCGGCGATGTCCAGGTGCGCCCAGGCGATGCCCTCGCCCACGAACTCCTGCAGGAACAGACCGGCCACCAGGCCGCCGCCCATCCGCTCGCCCATGTTGGCGATGTCGGCGGTCGGGGAGTCCATGCCCTTGCGCAGGTCGGCGGGGAGCGGCATCGGCCAGGAGGCCTCGCCGACCTCCTCGGCGATCTCGTGGATGGAGGTACGGAAGGCGTCGTCGTTCGCCATGATGCCGAAGGTGCGGTTGCCCAGCGCCAGTACCATCGCGCCGGTCAGGGTCGCCACGTCGACGATCGCGTCCGGGTTCTCCTCGGAGGCGCGGGTCAGCGCGTCGGCGAGGACGAGCCGGCCCTCGGCGTCCGTGTTGAGGACCTCGACGGTCTTGCCGCTGTACATGCGCAGCACGTCACCGGGGCGGGTGGCGTTGCCCGACGGCATGTTCTCGGCGAGTGCCAGCCAGCCGGTGACGTTGACCTGGAGACCGAGGCGGGCGGCCGCGACGACGGTCGCGAACACGGCGGCGGCGCCGCTCATGTCGCACTTCATCGTCTCGTTGTGGCCGGCCGGCTTCAGCGAGATGCCGCCCGAGTCGTAGGTGATGCCCTTGCCGACCAGGGCCAGGGTCTTCTCCGCCTTCGGGTGCGTGTAGGCGAGCTTCACCAGACGCGGGCCGTGGGTCGAGCCCTGGCCGACGCCCAGCAGACCGCCGAAGCCGCCCTTGACGAGCGCCTTCTCGTCCAGGACCTGCACCTTGATGCCGTGCTCCTTGCCCGCGGTGGTGGCCACGGCGGCGAAGGACTCGGGGTACAGGTCGTTCGGCGGGGTGTTGATCAGGTCGCGGGCGCGGTTGATCTCCTCGGCCACCGCGACGGCGCGCTCGGCGGCCGCCTTGAACGCCTTGTCGCGCGGCTTGGTGCCGAGCAGGGCGACCTCGCCGAGCGGGAGCTTCGCGCCGTTGCCGTTCTTCTTGCCCTTGGGGGCGAGCTTGTTCTCGCCGCCCTGGTACGCGGTGAAGGCGTACGCGCCCAGGAGCGCGCCCTCGGCGACCGCCTCGGCGTCCTCGGCGGACGCGAGGGGCAGCGCGAAGCCGGCCTTCTTCGAGCCGGTCAGGGCACGGGCGGCCGAGCCCGCGGCCCGGCGCAGCGCCTCGGTGTCGTACGCCTCGTCCTTCTCCGGGACGGAGCCGAGCCCGACCGCGATGACGACCGGGACCTTGAGGCCGTCGGGCGCGGGGAGCTTGGTCACCTCGCCCTCGGCACCCGCGGCGCCCAGGGCCTTCAGGACGGTGGCGAGCTTTCCGTCGAACGCCTTGTCCACGGCCTCGGCGCCCGGTGCGAGGACCAGGTCCCCAGACTTGGATCCAGCGCCCTTGGCGACGCCGACGACGAGTGCGTCGGCGCGCAGCGTCGCCGCACCGGCAGTGCTGAGAGTGAGAGCAGTCACGGTGGTGAAATCTCGCTTCCGTTGAGTTCGTTGTCGGTCGAGGGGTGGGCCGACCGTGCCCGGCGCATCGTAGACGCCGCCGCAATGCGCCGGGAATGAGCCTACGCGCGCCATTGCTGCGGGATCACGGCGGCGGGCCGTCGGTGGCCCGATGTGGAGCCCCGGCCCCGGTCCCGGGCGTCCGGTCCGGGGCCCGTGAAGCGGGAACCGGTCGTGGACGTAGGGTCGTTGGCGGTGCCGGACCGACAGGGGGAGAACCATGCACGCCCGTGGGGCCGCGCGCGGGACGGGAAGCGGCCGGTCGCTGCCCGTCGCCGTACTGATTCTGCTGACCCTGCTGGCCGGCTGCACGTCGGCGCCGGAACCCTCCGGGAAGGGCCGCTGGCGGCCGGAGCCGGGCATCGGCTGGCAGTGGCAGCTCTCGGGCCGGCTGGACCCGACGGTGGACGTCCCGGTGTACGACATCGACGGCTTCGACCACAAGGCCTCGGCGGTCGACGATCTGCACCGCCGGGGCCGCAAGGTGATCTGCTACCTCTCCACCGGTGCCTGGGAGGACTTCCGCCCGGACGCCGGGAAGTTCCCCGCGTCGGTACGGGGCAAGGGCAACGGCTGGGAGGGGGAGTACTGGCTCGACATCCGCCGCACGGACGTCCTCGAACCGCTGATGGAGCGGCGGATCGAGATGTGCGCGGAGAAGGGCTTCGACGCGGTGGAGCCCGACAACATGGACGGCTACCGCAACCGCACCGGTTTCCCGCTGACCGCCGCCGACCAGGTGCGCTACAACCGGCTCATCGCCCGGATCGCCCACCGCCACGGGCTCGCCGTCGGCCTGAAGAACGACCTCGGGCAGATCCCGGAGCTGGAGCCGGACTTCGACTTCGCGGTCAACGAGCAGTGCGCGCAGTACGAGGAGTGCGGGAAGCTCACCCCGTTCGTGAAGGCGGGCAAGGCCGTCTTCCATGTCGAGTACGAGCTGCCCGTCAGCCGGTTCTGCGCCGGGTCGCGGCGGCTGGGGCTCAGCTCGCTGCTGAAGAAGTACGAACTGGGCGTGTGGCGACAGGAGTGCCCGAAGGCCCGCGCCTAAATGACCGGCGCCTGACCGAACGTCAGGACCACCAGGGCCGTCGTCGCCGCGGTCTCCGCCAGCGCGCCGAAGACATCGCCGGTCACCCCGCCGAAGCGCCGCACGCAGTGCCGCAGCAGGAGCTGGGCGACACCGAGCGCGGCCAGCGCGGCCAGCGCGTGGCGCAGCGCCCCGTAGCCGCCGAGGAGCGCACCGGCCCCCGCGCAGCCCGCGACCACCACGACCCCGACCGCCACCGCGCCCCGGACCGTGACCGTGCCCGCCACCGCCGCGCCCAGCCCCTCCGGGCGGGCCGGCGGCACGCCCCGGCGGGAAGCCAGGGTGAGCGCGAGCCGGGCGGTGACCGCGGCGACGGCCGCCGCCACCGCGCCGTCCGCCCAGCTCCGCCCGTACAGCTGGTGGAGCGCCGCGACCTGGGCCAGCAGCACGAACAGCAGGGTGATCACACCGAATGGCCCAATGTCCGACTGCTTCATGATCCGCAGGGCGTCGTCGGCGGGCTTGCCGCTGCCCAGGCCGTCGGCGGTGTCCGCGAGACCGTCCAGATGCAGACCCCGGGTCAGCACGGCGGGAACGGCGGCCGAGGCGACCGCGGCGAGCAGCGGCCCCGAGCCGAGCAGCAGCAACAGGCCGCCGGGCACCGCCGCGAGCAGGCCCACGACGAGGCCGGCGAGCGGTGCGCACAGCATCCCGGCGCGGGCGGTCTCGCGGTCCCAGCGGGTGACGCGGACGGGGAGCACGGTCAGGGTGCCGAAGGCGAAACGGATGCCGTGGCTGTTCAGGG
This sequence comes from Streptomyces sp. NPDC058240, assembly GCF_042882135.1. NCBI lineage: Bacteria > Bacillati > Actinomycetota > Actinomycetes > Kitasatosporales > Streptomycetaceae > Streptomyces > Streptomyces sp. NPDC058240. Next base: position 212,917 of record NZ_JBHVWT010000001.1, on the reverse strand, counting down.
AGGTCACGGCGCGCAGGCTAATCGGTACGCCCGGCGGATAGATTGCTCGGAACGCAACAGACCATGACAGAAGCGGCTTATCGGGAGTGGGTGGCATGGGTCACTGGTTCGATCAGAACATCGTCGAGCCGGGAAAGCTGCCGCTGCTCCTCGCCCTGGCCGCCTTCGTGCTCACCTTCGCGATCACCCGGGTCATCACCCGGATGATCCGGGCGGGGAAGGGGCCGTTCCGCAACATCACACCCGGCGGAATGCACATCCACCACGTGGTCCCCGGCGTCGTGCTGAGCGTCGTCGGCGGCTTCGGCGCGGTCGCCAGCGGACGGCAGGGCGTCACCGCGGGGATCTGTGCCGTGGTCTTCGGCACGGGCGCGGGGCTGGTACTGGACGAATTCGCCCTGATCCTCCATCTCGACGACGTGTACTGGACCGAGGAGGGCCGCCAGAGCGTGGAGGTGGTGGTCCTCACCGCGGCGCTGGTGCTGCTGGTGCTGGCCGGATTCTCACCGCTCGGCGTGAACGAGCTGAGCAGCGACGAGCAGCAGGGCAGACTCGGCGTGATCCTGACCCTGGTCGTCAACTTCTGTTTCGTGCTGATCGCCCTCTTCAAGGGCAAGGCGCGGCTCGCGGTCGTCGGCACGTTCGTCCCGTTCGTCGCGCTGATCGGGGCGATCCGGCTGGCCCGGCCGACGTCGATGTGGGCGAAGCGCTTCTATCGCAACCGTTACCGGGCCCGCGCCCGGTCGGTGCTGCGCGCCTACCACCACGACGTGCGCTGGGTGGGCCCGCGGCGCAGATTTCAGGATCTGATCGGCGGCGCACCGGACCGGATGCCGCTCCCCGGACGCAAGTCCTGATCCTGGCGCCGGTGCCGGCGGGTCGTGCGGACGCACATCACGAGGATCGCGCCGATCGCCACCAGGTGCTCCTTGCCCGCCAGATTGTTCTTCAGGACCACCTCGACCACCATCGCCGCGATCACCAGCGCCCCGGTGAAGCGGGCCCGGTAGACGTAGCAGACATAGACGGCGAGGCCGACCACCGCCGCGGACGGGCCGGTGTCGACGACCCGGGCGTCCGATACCGGCAGTCCGAACAGCGCGTCCGGGCCGAGCGCGACACCGATCCGCGCGTACAGCGTCCCGGCCAGCGTCGCCACGTACGCGATCAGCAGCGTGCGCCACCGGCCCAGGCAGATCTCGGCGGTCCCGAACACCATCAGGATCTGCACCAGCGCCCCCCAGACCGGCAGATCCAGCGCCGGCACGAACAGCGACAACGGCGTACGCAGCAGGGCCGCCCACAACGGGTCCTCGGCCCGCACCGCCCCGAGGCCGTGCACCACCCCGAAGCCCCACGACCGGTTCTGCGCCACCTGGAGCAGCGCCGTCAGGCAGACCGCGGCGACCGTCATCGGAATCGCCCGCAGCCGTGCGACGGCGAGCATTTCGCGTACGGTCCTCAGTAGCGGACCCCACTCGTGGCGAGCTGCCCCGCACAGCGCGCGCACGGGTCTCATCCATCGGTCCCGAGGTGCGAGCGGTGCAGCCACTTGGGCAGACCGGGCGCCTCCAGGAACCCTTCGGCGCGCCCCGCCGCGACGCCGATGCGCAGCAGGTCCGAGCTCTTCTCGAACAGCATGAAACGTGGCTCCCAGATCGGTCGGTACTTCGCGTTGGCGCGGTACAGCGATTCGATCTGCCACCAGCGCGAGAAGAAACTGAGCATCGAACGCCACAGCCTCAGCACCGGTCCGGCACCGAGTCGCGAACCCCGCTCGAAGACGGACCTGAACATCGCGAAGTTCAGTGAGACCTGGGTGATCCCGATCTCCTCGGCGCGCTGGAGGAGCTCGATGACCATGAACTCCATCAGCCCGTTCTCGGCGTCCCGGTCACGGCGCATCAGGTCCAGCGAGAGGCCGTTCGGCCCCCACGGGACGAAGCTCAGCACGGCGCGCAACTCGCCCCGCGCGCCGCCCTCCCCGGTCGGGGCGTCACGGCATTCGAGCATCACGCACTGCCTGTCGGCCGGATCGCCGAGCCGGCCGAGCGCCATCGAGAAGCCGCGTTCGGTCGCCCCGTCGCGCCAGTCGTCGGCGCGCCGCACCAGTTCGGCCATCTCCTCCTCGGGGATGTCCGCATGGCGGCGGACGGTCACGTCGTACCCGGCGCGCCCGACCCGGTTGTACGCCTGGCGGACGGTCCGCATCGCCCGCCCCTCCAGGGTGAACTCGGCGGTCTCCACGATCGCTTCGTCGCCCAGCTCCAGGGCGTCCAGGCCGTGCCGCGCGTAGACGGTGCCGCCCTCCTCGCTCACCCCCATCACCGCCGGGATCCAGCCGTGCTCGCGGGCCTCGACCAGCCACGGATCGATCGCCCCGGGCCAAGCCTCCGGGTCGCCGATGGGGTCACCGGACGCGAGCGAGACCCCGCCCACCACCCGGTAGGTGACGGCGGCCTTCCCGGTGGGGGACCAGATGACGCTCTTCTCCCGGCGCAGCGAGAAGTAGCCGAGCGAGTCGCGTTCGCCGTGCTTTTCGAGCAGTGCCCGGAGCCGGGCCTCGTCCTCGGGGGTGATCGGGTCGACGGCCCGGCGGGCCCGGAACGCCGCGTACACGACGGCGATCAGCAGCAGCGTGGAGAGCACGTTGATGGTGACGTTGACCCAGCCCGGGGTGGTGATCCCGGGGAAGGCGGCGTCGTTGTCGGCGACCGAGACCAGCCTCAGCGCCCCGTAGCGCCAGCGGTCCAGGAAGGGTGCGCGGTAGCCGTGGGGTGCGGTGTTGGTGAGGGTGACCAGGCCCGCGGCGATCAGCGAGGTGACCAGCAGCCCGCCGACCGCGACGACGGCGGCCAGCTTCGGGTTGGACCGGTCGCCCTTCGCGTAGAACTCGCGCCGCCCGAGGATCAGCGCCAGGACGAAGGCGGCGGTCAGCGCCAGCGAGATCCAGTTCTGCGGATACCGCCGGACCTCCGGGAACCCGATCACCAGGGCGAAGAGCAGCAGCAGCAAGCCGCTCACCACCATGTTCACGATCCAGGCGGCCCGCTTGCGGCGGCGCATGGTGACCGCCAGGAAGAGTGCGACCACCCCGGAGGAGAAGCCCGCGGTGAGCAGATAGGGAGTGAAGTAGTTCTCGGTGTTGTGGCGGCGCAGATCATTGCCGAGAGTGACCCAGACAGCGCTCAGGAAATTGATGAACGACACGACGCGCAGGTACCAGATGGCGAATGCCGCGCTGCGCCGTGACCGGACGGTGCTCGGTGACCGGACGCTGTCCCGCCCGGATTCCTCGGTGGACAATCGGACCTCTCCCATGAAAAGCGATCATATGGTGCATCGCACTGCATGAGGGACTGCGCTGCGGCCGGTGTTCAACGGCCGCAGCGCCGCCGGTCCGTGAGCCTCAGGTCGCGTCGCCGTAGGCGGCGCCTGCCTCGGCTCCCTCGTCGGCGCCGTCCTTCTCCTCGGCGACGGGGTCGCGTTCGGGCAGCTCGGCCGCCAGTGCGGCAGCGGCCCGGACAAGCGGGAGTGCGAGCAATGCCCCGCTTCCTTCCCCCACGATGACGCCGTGGTCCAGCAACGGGTTGAGCGCCATCCGGTCCAGCGCCTTGGCCTGCGCCGGCTCACCGCTCGCCTGACCCGCCAGCCACCAGTCCGGCGCCCGGAAGGCCGCCCGCTGACCCACCAGCGCACAGGCCGCGGAGACCACGCCGTCCAGGATCACCGGCAGCCTGCGCACCGCGCACTGGAGCAGGAACCCGGTCGTCGCCGCCAGATCCGCACCGCCCACCGTGGCCAGCAGCTCCAGCTGATCACCGAGGACCGGCCGGGCCCGCCGCAGCGCGTCCCGGATCGCCGCACACTTGCGCATCCACGCCAGATCGTCGATCCCCGCGCCGCCGCGCCCGGTGACCACCGAGGCGTCGGTACCGCACAGCGCCGCGATCAGCGTGGCCGCGGCTGTCGTCCCGCCCACGCTCAGATCGCCGAGCACCACCAGATCGGTGCCCGAATCGGCCTCCTCGTCGGCGATGGCCATGCCGAGCCGTACCGCCTGCTCGGCCTCCTCGGCCGTCAGCGCGTCCTCGATGTCGATCCGGCCGCTGCCGCGCCGCACCCGATGGCGTACCACCGACTCGGGCAGCAGTTCCGGATCGCAGTCCAGGCCGGCATCGACGATCCGGACCGGTACGGAGAACTGCCGGGCCAGCACCGCGAGCGGCGTCGCGCCGTCCAGCGTGGCCCGCACCAGTTCGTGGGCGGTCCCGGCCGCGCGCCCGGAGACACCCAGCTCGGCCACCCCGTGATCACCGGCGAAGAGCACCACGCGCGGCTGCTCGATCGTCTTGACCGGTACGGACTGCTGCGCGGCCGAGAGCCATTCGCCCAGCTCGTCCAGGCGGCCGAGGGAGCCGACGGGAACGATCATGCGCTCCCGGCGTTCCTCGGCGTCGCGCCGTACGCCGCCGTCGGGGCGTTCGATCAGGTCGGAGAAGTCGTCCAGATTCACGGGGGTCTGCCTCGCGGGTCGATGCGTCGAGTGGGCCGGTGAGCCCGGCGGCGGGCTCACTGCGGAACAGTACCCGCCGCATTTCTGACGCCCGGTCAGTGCGAGGTTCTTCCACCGAACCGCAGCTGCGTCATCGCGGGCGTCAGGGTCCGCAGCCCCGGGAGCAGCGACTGGATCCGGATCAGCTCGCCCATCGCGCCCCGACCCCGCGGCAGCCGCAGCGCGCGCACCTCGGTGATCGCCGGATGCGCACCGCGCAGCTTGGGCCGCTCGCCGGGATTCATGGCCCAGCGCATCGGCGGAATGGTCATCGTGCCCACCTTCGACGTGCCGGCCACCGTGCCCCTGGCGAGCCGACGCGCCATCGTGTCCAGGACCAGGACACCGCCGGACAGCCGTTCTGCGCAGGCCGCCAGGATCTCCCGGACCTCCGCGGGGCGCAGATACATCAGCAGCCCCTGGGCCGTGACGACCACGCCGCGGCCCTGCGGGTCGTCGATCTCGTCCAGCCAGGAGAGATCGGTCGCCGACCGCGACAGCGTGCGCAGCCGGTCCGAGCCGGGCAGCAGCGTCCGGCGCAGCTCGGCGACCTCCGGCAGATCCACGCTCAGCCAGTTCAGCAGGCCGTTGTCGACCCGCCAGAAGCCGGTCTCCAGACCGTCGCCGAGCGCGACCACGGTGGCCCGCGGCCGGTCGGCGAGATACTCCTGTACGGCCAGGTCGAAGCAGCGCGAGCGCAGTCCCTGGGCCTGCGAGTGGAACGGATTCAGCTGCCCGAACCGCTCCTCGAAGGGGTAGTCCAGATCCTTCAGCAGCCGCAGCGCCACCGGATCGTCCAGCACCGGATAGGGCCGGCCCGCCTCGTACGCCCGGTTGTAGAGCGTCCACAGCAGGGTCTCCGGAACCCCGCTCAGCATCGGTTGCACACGTGCCATGCCTGCTCCTCCTGTTCCTTTTCCTTCCGTGCCCATTCCTGCCCTGCCTCCGGTCAGCCGCGCAGGACCAGCGCCTGCCCGGCCACCACCAGCAGCACCTGTTCGCACTCGTCGGCGAACGCTGCGTTCAGCCGGCCCAGCTCGTCCCGGAAGCGCCGCCCGGCAGCGGTCGCGGGCACCACGCCCGAGCCGGTCTCGTTGGTGACGGCGACGACCGTACGACGCGTTCCGCGCACCGCCGCGACCAGCTCGGCGGTCCGCTCCCGCAGGGCGCCCTCGCCGCCGCCCGCCCATGCCGCGTCGTCCCAGGCCGCCACCCGGTCCATCGCGTCGGTCAGCCACAGCGACAGGCAGTCGATCAGCAGCGGAGGACCGTCCGACTCCAGCAGCTCCACCAGCTCACAGGTCTCCTCGGTGCGCCAGGCGGCCGGTCTGCGCTCCCGGTGCAGGCCGATCCGGGCCGCCCACTCGGCGTCCCCCTCCCTGCCGCCACCGGTCGCCACGTACACCACCTCGGGGAACGTCTCCAGGCGCCGCTCGGCCTCCACCGACTTGCCCGACCTGGCCCCGCCCGTCACCAGCGTGCGCCGCGGCACCTCCGGGGCCGTGCGGTACTCGCCCACCACCAGCGTCGTCCCGTCCGGCACGGCCCGCGCGCCGGCCGCCGCGAGCCGCCGGTCCAGCTCGGCGCCGGGCGGCGCGTCATGGTCCAGATGGACGGCCACGACCTCGGTGGCCGGGCCGATCGCCGCCACGGCCCGCAGCCGTGCCACCGCGTCCGGCCGCCCCACCACATCGCCGACCACCATGTCGTACGGCTCCGCGATCCGGTCCGCGAGACCGGCGGGGGCGGCCCCCGGCGGCATGTACAGCAGCCGCGAGCCCTCCGGTCCCGTGACCTCGTACCCCGTCCCCGGAGCGTCCATCGGCACCGCCCGCACCCGGTGCCCGCTGATCAGCGTCAGCACCCGCCCGTCCGGCACCCGTCCCGCCGGGGGCAGCCCCGCGGGCAGTTCCACGGCGGGCCCGTCGTGCGGATGGGTGAGCAGCACCTGCCGTACCCCGGTGAGCGAGTGCCCCGCACGGGCCGCGGCGAACACGGCCCCCGGAGTGAGATCGAGCAGCAGCGCGTCGTCGACCAGCAGCGCGGTCGACGCCCGCGAGCGCGCCCCGCGGGCGGCGGCGCAGGCGGCGCAGGGACATTCGGGCCGCGGCAGCCCGTCGGGGGCTCCGGTGCCGAGCAGAGTCAGTTCCACGCTTCCGATCCTCCCGCGTCCGTGCAATCGGTGCGCGACTTGGGGGCGTCCGGACGGGTGCGGACCCGGTCCCCGCACCGGACTCAGGCACTAGGCTGCGGGCAGCAAAGTGACCCAGGAGGCGGACATGGCGTGGACGTGGCGGTTCGAGAAGTCCGACGGTACGGAGACGGAGCCGGCCCTGCAGCCGGAGGAATTCACCACCCAGGGCGACGCGGAGTCCTGGATCGGTGAGTACTGGAAGGAACTCCTCGACGGCGGGGCGGACCAGGTGACGCTCTTCGACGACTCGACGAAGATCTACGGTCCCATGAGCCTCCAGGCGGACCAGGGCTGATCCCGCGCCCCCTCGCGCGGGGCCCCGCCGCCGTACGGGCATGGAGACAGGCCCGTACGGCGGCGCCTCGCGCGACGCGGGGAGCGTGCGTGTCAGACCCCGCGAGACAGACGGGACTTCTGAAACACGCCCTAGATCTCGCCCAGGGTGACCTTCGCCTTCTTCTCCGCACCGTTGCGCAGATAGGTCACCTCGACCTTCTGGCCCGGTTTGTCCGAGGCCAGCGCCTCCGACAGGGCGGTGATCGTCGGGACCGGCTGACCGTCGATCCCGGTGATGATGTCGCCGGCCCGCAGCCCCGCCTTCTCCGCGGCGCCGTCCTTGGTCACGCTGACCAGTGCCACCCCGACCGGCTGGTAGTTGTCGTCGACGACCGTGCGTCCGGTGATGTTCAGGGCCGCCCGGCCCGAGTCGGTGACCTTGCCGCTCTTAATGATCTGATCGGCGACCGTCTTCACCATCGACACCGGGATCGCGAATCCGATCCCCGGCGCCGCGCTGCCGCCCAGCTCCGGGTCCGTCGCCGCCAGGGTCGGGATGCCGATCACCTCGCTGTCCAGATTGACCAACGCGCCCCCGCTGTTGCCCGGGTTGATCGCGGCCGAGGTCTGCACCATGTTCGCGATCGTCGCGCCGGTGCCGCCGCCCGCGCGGCTCTCGCTGACGGTCCGGCCGAGCGCCGAGACGATGCCCTGGGTGACGCTGGAGGACAGGCCGAGCGGCGAGCCCATCGCCAGGACGATCTGCCCCACCTCGACCTTCTCCGAGTTGCCGAACTTCGCGGGCTTCAGACCGGTCGGCACGCTGTCGAGCCTGATGACGGCCAGATCCTGTTCCGGATAGGTGGCCACCAGCTTGGCGCCCTTCACCTTCTCGCCGGTGGCGACGGTGACCTTGAACGTCTTGTCGTTGCCGACCACATGGGCATTGGTGACGATATGGCCCTTGGTGTCGTAGACGATGCCGGAGCCCAGGCCCTCGGAGGTCTCGATCTGCACCACCGACGGCAGCACGTTCTTGATCACGGTCTGGTAGTCGCTCTGCAGGTCACCGGCGGTCCGGGTGGCGGAGGCCGATCTGCTGGGTTCGGTCGTCGGCGCCTCGGAGGCCGCGTCCGAGCAGCCGCTCACCAGGGCGAGCGCACAGACACCTGCGATCAGGGGCAGCAGCCGGCGGGCACGGCCGCGGGAGTGGGAAGCATCCATGTCCGGATTATCACTTTTGGAGCCGCCCTCGGCCTGTCGGGTTCGGCCGGGCGGGGCGCGCCGCCGGACTGTCCCGGCGACCCGCTCCCGCGTCCGCTCAGCCCCGTACTCCGCACAGATGCAGCAGCGCGGCCACCCGGCGGTAGGGATCCGTCCGCCCGGCACGGTCCTCCGCGGCCAGCACCTGCTCCAGTTCGGCGGCGGCCGGCAGCTCCACGTCGTTGCTCACGTTGTCCGTGAAGACGCGCACCCCGTACCAGGCGTGCAGGGGCGCCGCGATCCCGGCGAGCGTGGACGTCAGGGCGTCCAGCCGGTCGGCCCGCACCGTGAGGCCCAGACGGTTGGTGTACGTGTCCGTGTCGAAGGCGGCCAGCGCCGCGCTCCAGTCCCCGGCGGTCCCGGGGCGCATCGCCAGCGCGTCCGCGTTCCGCACGAGCAGCGACAGCAGTCCGCCCGGGGCCAGCATCCGGGCCAGGCCCGCCAGCATCGCGTCCGGCTCCCGGACGTACATCAGCACGCCGTGACAGAGCACCACGTCGAAACTGCCGGGCAGGAAGTGCACCCCGGTGTCCAGGCCGTTGCCCTCGATCAGCCGGACCCGCTCGCGGATGCCCGCGGGTTCGCCGCCGAGCGCCTCCTTGGCCACCCGCAGCATCTCGGCATCGGACTCCAGTCCGGTCACCGTGTGACCGGCCCTCGCCAGGCGGAGCGCCTGGGTGCCCTGACCCATGCCCACGTCGAGCACGCGCAGCCGCTGCCCGACCGGGAAGCGCGCCGCTATCTGCTCGTCGAGCTGCCGGGCCACCAGCTCCTGGCGGACGGTGTTGCGCAGCCCGCCGAGCCCCTTCAGCCACACCGAGGAGGCTCCGGAGAATCCGGCGACGGGACCGGCATCGTCCGCCCGACCGGCGGACGGACCGCCGGTCGAGCCGGAGACGTGCGTACTCAGGGTCGCTCTCCACGCTTGACCTGCGGCTTCGGCAGCCGGAGGCGACGCATCTGAAGGGTGCGCATCAGGCCGTAGGCGACCGCGCCACGCTTGGGCGTATCGGGGAAGCGCACGTTGAGCTGCTTCTTCAGGCGGAACGCGAGACCGATCGAGTCGATCACGATCAGCACGATCACGATGAGCCAGAGCAGCAGCGAGATGTTCTGGATGTTCTGCACCTGGATCACGCTGAGGATCAGAATGATCACGGCGAGCGGCAGGAAGAACTCCGCGATGCAGAAACGCGAGTCCACGTAGTCGCGGACGAAGCGCCGCACCGGGCCCTTGTCGCGAGCCGGCAGATAGCGCTCGTCGCCACTGGCGAGCGCCTCACGCTGCTTGGCCATGTCCACACGGCGCGCTTCGCGCTGCCGCTTCATGGCCTCCTTGCGGTCGAGCGGCGCGCCACTGGAGGCACGACGGCGCTGCGACTGGGCATCGCTGCGCTTGGGGGTGGGGCGACCTTTGGGGGCCTGCGGGTCGCGGGGCTGCGTGGAGAGGTCCGCCGTCACCTTGCCGGTGGGCGCCTTCTCTTCCTTCGAACGGCTACGGAACACAAGGCCCAAGGGTACGGGTTCGATCGCCCCGACCCCAGGCCGGTCGGGAACGATCCGGCAACGGCCTGCGTCCTCGCCGGTGTACCGGCCTGTCCGGTACGTTCGGCGGCACCGGGTCTCCCTGACCTCCGCCTACTCCTTGGGCCGGAGTGGTGACCTGGTGCAGTCGTCCTTGGGTAGGAGCACATCCGTGCTCGAACAGTGCGGTAATAGAGGCAGGGCCCGTACTGTGGGTTCTGTTGGAGTGCTGGAGCTCAGTCCGTCAGAAGGGGGCGCGCGAAGCCCATGAGCGGTGTCATGAAGCGTATGGGGATGATCTTCCGCGCGAAGGCAAACAAGGCCCTTGACCGGGCCGAGGATCCGCGCGAGACCCTCGATTACTCGTACCAGAAGCAGCTCGAACTGCTTCAGAAGGTACGTCGCGGTGTCGCCGATGTGGCGACCTCGCGCAAGCGGCTGGAGCTGCAGCTGAACCAGCTGCAGGGACAGTCGTCCAAGCTGGAGGACCAGGGCCGCAAGGCACTCGCGCTCGGCCGCGAGGACCTGGCCCGCGAGGCGCTGTCCCGGCGCGCCGCACTCCAGCAGCAGGTCACCGACCTGGAGACGCAGCACACCACGCTGCAGGGCGAGGAGGAGAAGCTCACTCTCGCGGCTCAGCGGCTGCAGGCCAAGGTCGATGCCTTCCGCACGAAGAAGGAGACCATCAAGGCCACCTACACCGCCGCCCAGGCGCAGACCCGGATCGGCGAGGCCTTCTCCGGGATCTCCGAGGAGATGGGCGATGTCGGCCTGGCGATCCAGCGGGCCGAGGACAAGACCCAGCAGCTGCAGGCCCGAGCCGGCGCGATCGACGAGCTGCTCGCCTCCGGAGCCCTGGACGACCCGACCGGTACGGCGAAGGACGACATCGCCGCCGAGCTGGACCGGATCTCCGGTGGTACGGATGTGGAGCTGGAGCTGCAGCGCATGAAGGCCGAGCTGGCCGGCGGCTCCACCCCGCAGCAGGCGATCGAGGGCGGCCCGCAGGATTCCGCCCAGCAGCAGTCGTCGCAGTCCCCGCACAGGTTCGACAAGAGTTGAGGCGGCGTCATGATCGTACGGATCATGGGGGAGGGCCAGGTCGCACTGGCCGACAGCCATCTCGCCGAGCTCGACGGGCTCGACGACGAACTGCTCGCCGAGATGGAGAGCGGTGACGGACCGGGCTTCCGAGCCACCCTCCACGCGCTCCTGGCCAGGGTGCGCGAGCTCGGCACAGCGTTGCCGGACGACTCCCTGGAGCCGTCCGAGCTGATCCTGCCGTCGTCCGACGCGACCCTCGAAGAGGTGCGCGCCATGCTCCGCGACGACGGTCTGATTCCCGGCTGACGCCGGTCGTCTCTCCAGCACCCGCACGAACCCGTGCCCCGTGTCCGGTCCGCCGGACACGGGGCACCGGCGTGCCAGGGCCTTCCGTCCGGATCGTGCAGGGCTCGCGGGGCCCGGTCCACCGTTCCCTGCCTGCTCCGCGCGGGACCCGGTCCGATTCCCGCGCGACACGCCGTAACGTAGCTTGACGTGACCACCCTCGGAACCGGGGTCCTGCGCGTCCGGCACTGGCTGCGCGACCACCCCCTCGCGCTGGACGCCGCCCTGGCCCTGGCCGTGCTGGTGGCGATGATCGTCGGGTCGTTCGTCCACCCGCGCCCGGGGGAGGGGCCCTCCTTCGGAACCCGCCCGCCCGCGGCGAGCGGCGTGCTGCTGATGGTGGCCGGTGCCGTGGCGCTCATCTGGCGGCGGCGCAATCCCCTGGCGGTGCTCGCGGTCACCGCCGGGCTGACCGTCGTCGAGCTGGTGAAGTCCGACCCGCCCGCACCCGTGGTCATGGCCACCGTCATCGCACTGTTCACCGTCGCCGCCCGCACCGACCGGCCCACCACCTGGCGGGTCGGTCTGCTGACCATGGCCGTGCTGACGGCCGCGGCGATGCTCTTCGGCCCGGCACCCTGGTACAGCCAGGAGAACTTCGGCGTCTTCGCCTGGACCGGCATGGCCGGCGCCGCGGGGGACGCCGTCCGCTCCAGGCGCGCCTTCGTCGACGCGATCAGGGAACGGGCCGAACGGGCCGAACGCACCCGCGACGAGGAGGCTCGGCGGCGGGTCGCCGAGGAACGGCTGCGGATCGCCCGCGATCTCCACGATGTCGTCGCCCACCACATCGCCCTGGTCAACGTGCAGGCCGGGGTGGCCGCCCACGTCATGGACAGGCGCCCCGACCAGGCCAAGGAGGCGCTGGCCCACGTCCGGGAGGCCAGCCGCTCCGCGCTCGACGAACTGCGGGCCACCGTCGGGCTGTTGCGCCAGTCCGGCGACCCCGCGGCGCCGACCGAACCTGCCCCCGGGCTCGCCGTCCTCGACGCCCTGGTCGACACCGTCCGCCGGGCCGGGCTCCCCGTCGAGGTGGCCTGCACCGACCGGCGGCCCCCGCTGCCCGCGGCCGTCGACCTGGCCGCGTACCGGGTCATCCAGGAGGCGCTGACCAATGTCCGCAAGCACGCGGGCCCCGGGGCGAAGGCCGAGGTGAGCGTCGTACGGGTCGGGTCCACGGCCGAGATCACGGTGATCGACAACGGCTCCGGCGGGGGCTGCGACGGCGACGGCGGCGGTCACGGCCTGCTCGGGATGCGCGAACGCGTCACCGCGCTCGGCGGCACCCTCACCGCGGGTCCCCGCTACGGCGGCGGATTCCGGGTTCATGCGATCCTGCCCGTCGAGGCCCGCACGGCGGAGTCCGGGAAGCCGGGCGCGGCGGGCCGGACGGGGGAAGACGCATGACGCCGCCCATCAAGGTGCTGCTCGTCGACGACCAGGCGCTGCTGCGCAGCGCGTTCCGGGTGCTGGTCGACTCGGAGGCCGACATGGAGGTGGTCGGCGAGGCGGCGGACGGCGCGCAGGCCGTGGAGCTCGCCCGTTCGACCCGCGCCGACGTGGTGCTGATGGACATCCGGATGCCCGGTACGGACGGACTCACCGCGACCCGCATGATCAGCGCCGATCCGGAACTGGCCGACGTACGGGTCGTCATGCTCACCACCTTCGAGGTGGACGAGTACGTGGTGCAGTCGCTGCGGGCCGGGGCGTCCGGCTTCCTCGGCAAAGGGGCGGAACCGGAGGAACTGCTCAACGCCATCCGGATCGCCGCGGGCGGCGAGGCGCTGCTCTCACCGGCCGCGACCAAGGGCCTGATCGCCACCTTCCTCGCGCAGGGCGGCAGTTCGGAGGGGGACGGGCCGAGCGCCGCGGAGTACTCCGAACGGCTCGCCGCGCTCACCGGTCGCGAGCGGGAGGTGCTCGTCCTGGTCGCCGGGGGCCACTCCAACGACGAGATCGCCGAACGGCTCGTCGTCAGCCCGCTCACCGTCAAGACCCATGTGAACCGGGCGATGGCGAAGCTGGGCGCCAGGGACCGGGCCCAATTGGTGGTAATTGCCTACGAATCCGGCCTGGTGCGCCCCAGGGTGGAGTGACGGGTGGAGATACGGCGTACTCCACCTGCGGTATGCGCGGCATAAGAAAGCGACCTGGGACCGACGCTTTCGCCCTTGCCCGTAGGACATCGTGTAACTGGGCAGGGTCTGTCCCCGAGTGACCCGCCCACCTGCCGCGTAAGCCACAGAAGAGAGACCCACCCATGTCCTGGCTGTCCAGATTCAGCCTCGCGCAACGGGCCCTGATCGGACTGATCTCGATCGTCGCGCTCGTATTCGGAGCGATCGCGATCCCGCAGCTCAAGCAGCAGCTGCTGCCCACCATCGAACTCCCGATGGTGTCGGTAATCGCCCCCTACCAGGGTGCGTCCCCCGATGTGGTCGAGAAGCAGGTCGTCGAGCCGCTCGAGAGTTCCATCAAGGCCGTCGACGGCGTCACCGGCGTCACCTCGACCGCCAGCGAGGGCAGCGCCGTCATCATGGCGTCCTTCGACTTCGGCAGCGAGGGCACCAAGCAGCTCGTCGCCGACATCCAGCAGGCGGTGAACCGCGCCCGCGCCCAGCTGCCCGACGACGTCGACCCGCAGGTCATCGCCGGCTCGACCGACGACATCCCGGCCGTCGTCCTCGCCGTCACCTCCGACAAGGACCAGCAGGCGCTCGCCGACCAGCTGGACCGCACGGTCGTCCCCGCCCTGGAAGACATCAGCGGCGTCGGCCAGGTCTCCGTCGACGGTGTGCAGGACCTCCAGGTCTCCATCACCCCCGACGACAGGAAGCTCGCCGACGCCGGTCTGAACGCCACGACGCTCTCCCAGGCGCTCCAGGCGGGCGGGGCGACCGTCCCCGCCGGATCCTTCTCCGAGTCGGGCAAGAGCCGCACCGTCCAGGTCGGCGGCGCCTTCACCTCCCTGAAGCAGATCAAGGACCTGCGGGTCACCGGTCAGGACCCGGCAACGGGCAAGCCCGGTACGCCGGTCCGCGTCGGTGACGTCGCCACGGTGAAGCAGGAGCCGTCCACCGCGGTCTCCATCACCCGTACGAACGGCAAGCCGAGCCTCGCCGTGATGGCCACGATGGACAAGGACGGCAGCGCCGTCGCCATCTCGGACGCGGTCAAGGACAAGCTCCCCGACCTCCGCAAGGACCTCGGCGCCGGCGCCGAACTGACCGTCGTCTCGGACCAGGGCCCCGCCGTCTCCAAGGCGATCTCCGGTCTGACCACCGAGGGCGCGCTCGGTCTGCTCTTCGCCGTCATCGTGATCCTGGTCTTCCTCGCGTCGCTGCGCTCGACCCTGGTCACCGCGGTCTCCATCCCGCTCTCCGTGGTCCTCGCGCTGATCGTGCTCTGGACCCGTGACCTCTCGCTCAACATGCTCACGCTGGGCGCGCTGACCATCGCGATCGGCCGCGTCGTCGACGACTCGATCGTGGTCCTGGAGAACATCAAGCGTCACCTCGGCTACGGCGAGGAGCGCCAGTCGGCGATCATCACCGCGGTGAAGGAAGTGGCCGGCGCGGTCACCTCCTCGACCCTCACCACGGTCGCCGTCTTCCTGCCGATCGGTCTCGTCGGCGGCATGGTCGGCGAGCTCTTCGGCTCCTTCTCGCTGACCGTCACCGCGGCCCTGCTGGCGTCCCTGCTGGTCTCGCTGACCGTCGTCCCCGTCCTGTCGTACTGGTTCCTGCGCGCCCCGAAGGGCGCCGCGGAGAACCCGGACGAGGCCCGTCGCAAGGCGGAGGAGAAGGAAGCCCGCAGCCGGCTCCAGCTGCTCTACGGCCGGGTGCTGCGCTTCGCGACCCGGCGCCGTATCACCAGCATCGTCATCGCCGTCGCCGTGCTCTTCGGCACCTTCGGCATGGCCCCGCTGCTGAAGACCAACTTCTTCGACCAGGGCGAGCAGGAAGTCCTCTCCATCAAGCAGGAGCTGGCCCCCGGCACCAGCCTGGCGGCCGCCGACGCGGCGTCCAAGAAGGTCGAGAAGGTCCTCGCCGACGACAAGGGCGTCAAGGACTACCAGGTCACCGTCGGCTCGTCCGGCTTCATGGCGGCCTTCGGCGGCGGCACCGGCTCCAACCAGGCCTCGTACCAGGTCACCCTGAAGGACTCGGGCGACTTCGACGCCACGCAGAAGCGCATCGACGCGGCGCTCGGCAAGCTCGACGGCATCGGTGACACCACCATCTCCGCGGGCGACGGCTTCGGCAGCCAGGACCTCAGCGTCGTGGTCAAGGCCGCCGACGCGGACGTGCTGAAGAAGGCGTCCGAAGAGGTACGGGCCGAGGTCGCCGGACTCAAGGACGTCACCGACGTCCAGAGCGACCTCGCGCAGAGCATCCCGCGGATCTCGGTCACGGCCAACGCCAAGGCGGCGGAGGCCGGCTACAACCAGACCACGCTCGGCGCGGCCGTCGCCGGAGCGGTGCGCGGCACCCCGTCCGGCAAGGCGATCATGGACGACACCGAGCGGGACGTCGTCATCAGGTCCGCCCACCCGGCCACCACGATGGCCGAGCTGAAGAACCTCCCCCTCGGCCCGGTGAAGCTCGGACAGATCGCCGACGTCGAACTGGTCCCCGGGCCGGTCTCGATGACCCGGATCGACGGCCAGCGCGCCGCGACCATCACCGCCAAGCCCACCGGTGACAACACCGGTGCGGTCAGCACCGCGCTTCAGACGAAGATCAACGCACTGAAGCTCCCGGACGGCGCCACCGCCACCATCGGCGGTGTCTCCCAGGACCAGGACGACGCGTTCGTGAAGCTGGGCCTGGCCATGCTCGCGGCCATCGCGATCGTCTTCATGCTGCTGGTCGCGACCTTCCGGTCGCTCATCCAGCCGCTGATCCTGCTGGTCTCCATCCCGTTCGCGGCAACCGGCGCGATCGGCCTGCTCGTCATCACCGGCACCCCGATGGGTGTCCCGGCGATGATCGGCATGCTGATGCTGATCGGCATCGTGGTCACCAACGCGATCGTGCTGATCGACCTGATCAACCAGTACCGGACCCAGGGCATGGGCGTCGTCGAAGCGGTCATCGAGGGCGGCCGCCACCGGCTCCGCCCGATCCTGATGACCGCACTCGCGACGATCTTCGCCCTGCTCCCGATGGCACTCGGCGTCACCGGCGAGGGCGGCTTCATCTCGCAGCCGCTCGCGGTGGTCGTGATCGGCGGCCTGGTCACCTCGACGCTGCTGACGCTGCTCCTGGTGCCGACGCTGTACACGATGGTGGAGCTCTTCAAGGAGCGCCGCGCGAAGAAGAAGGCACTCAAGCGCGCCAAGAAGGCCGGCGTGCCGGCCTCGGCCGAGCCGGAGGTGACCTCCTCCGAGGAGCCGGAGCCCGCGAAGGCCTGACCCGCCCGGCATGACGAGGGGCCTGTCCCACACGAGCGTGTGGGACAGGCCCCTTCGGGTTTCCGCTTGCTGCTTGAGCGATGCTGCTGCTTGAGCGCTGCTACTTGAGGGAGGAGACGAACGCGCCCCAGGCCGCGGCCCGGACGACGAGCGCCGGACCGGCGGGGTTCTTGCTGTCGCGTACGGGGACGACGCCGGGGAAGTCGTCGCTGATCTCGACGCATTCGCCCCCATTGGAATTGCTGTAACTGCTGCTGCGCCAGTGGGCGGTGCTCAGCTCGGGGGAGTGGGTCATGGTCGGTAGCCCTCCATCGCGGTCCGGATCAGTTCCGCCGACTCGGCCAGGGGGAGGGAGTTGGCGCGCAGTACCTCGTACTGCCGCCGCCACTTCTTCACCGCGGCCGGATCCTCGTAGAGATGACCGGCCTGAATGCCCTCCTCGTACGCCACCGAAGTGCCGTCGGGCAGGGTCAGCAGAGTCAGCGCGCCACCCAGGAGCGAGTGGAGTCCCGCACCGAACGGCATCACCTGAACTTTACTGTTCGGAGTATCCACCTGCTCCAGCAGCGAAGCCAGTTGCTCACGCATGCAGGCCGGACTGCCCATCTGCCGTCGCAGCACGGCCTCGTCGACGATCGCCCACCGGAACGGCGGATTCTCCGAACGCTGCCGCTCCTGCCGCGACATGCGCGCGGTGACGCGTTCCTCGACCTGTTCGGCGCTCAGGTCCTCCTGGCAACGGAGAAACGTGCGCGCGTACTCCTCGGTCTGCAACAGGCCCGGCAGTGCCTGCGCGCCGTACTGCTCTATCACCTCGGACCGGAACTCGAAGTCCATGTACCGCTGGTACTGGTCGGGGTGGATCTCGCGTCGGGCGAGCTCGTACAGCCCGTGGAAGTGATCATCCGTCCCGAAGGCCATGTCCAGTCGGCTGGGGATGTCCGGCGGCGGCATCAGATCGGCCGTCTCGATCCGGGCCAGCGTGCTCTTGCTGGAGTTCACGATGCCCGCGAGCTGCACGAGCGACAGGCCCGCCCGCTCGCGGTGGCGGCGCTGCTCGGAGCCGAAGTAGTGGCGGGCGGACAGATAAGGGGTGAGCGGCTGGGGCTTGAACGTCACGATGCGTGCCTTTCGTGTGTCCCGTTCCCAAGGCCGGGACAGTGGCGCCCTGTTGGGGCGACGTTCCCCAGGGCGACGATTGCGGCACACACCGTAACCATCCTCTCGTGCGGCGCACCAGAGGGCCTGCACCGGAGGTAGCGACCGACATGATGTTCGACGGACAGGGCCGGGCCCTGCGACTGCTCCCATGGACCAACGAGCGCGGCGGCCCGTGCTGGCTGAGCACGGCGAACCCGGACAGCCGCCTCTCCCGGATGGCCGACGAACTGGAGACCGACATGATCGCCTCGGCCGAGTACGTACTGGAGCAGGCCCGGGAGCTGTTGGCGGAGACCGTGGTGGGGGAGCAGGAGCTACGGTTCGCGGGCACCCGGCTCGCCGAGTCGCTGGGGGACACCCTGCGGATCGCGGAGAGCCGGGGCGGGCGGCTGGAGAGCGGCGGGAACGCCGGCTGACGGCGGGGCGGTGAGCGTCAGGCGGCCCCGCTGAGAGCCTGGACGATCCGGAGCCACGTCCCGCCGTGCGGCTGGGCGTGCCGGACGCTGAGGGCGAGGATCTCCCTCAGCAGCCGGGCACGGGTCTCCTCGGGTGCGTGGGGGAGGAGCGTGGCCAGCTCGTCCGGTTCGACGCCCTCGACGGCTCCGGCGAGCACCATGCCCGCCTGGGCGTGGGTGAGGGAGGACAGCCTGTCGTCGAAGACCTGCCCCTCGATGGCCGCCGCGTGCAGCAGCGCGTTGCCGTCCCCGGCCGCCAACGCCCGTTCCACGTACGCCTGGAGGGCGTCGCGGTCCTCGACGAGGCGGTACGCGGCGTCCAGTCCTTCGGTGCGGGTGACATCGAGGAGGGCGACGCGAGCGAGCGGAGTGGCCTCGGACGGCTGGGCCTGGAGGATGCGGGGGTGGTCCTGGAGGAAGGCCCGTGACTCCGCCCAGGTGGCGCAGTCCACCCACTCCGCCACCTGCTCCGCGAGGATCAGCGGATCGTAGGCGGCGGTCACGCCGTGGGCGAGGACGGCCCCGCGGAGCGCGGCGTGCTGTTGTGCGGTGCGGGCGTCCAGGAGCGCCAGCTCTTCGAGGGCTGTCGTTGTCTCCTCGCTGCTGAGCACTTCCGCGTTCCGGGACCAGACATCGCGTGACTGGGGCCAGTTGGCCGCGAACATCCAGGAACTGACGAGGTCCAGCGTCTCCGGCGACAGGGCGAGCCAGGCCGGTGCGGGGGCGAAGGTCTCTTCTTCCCACGCGGTGCGTACGGCGTCGGTGTCGCTGAAGGCGCGAAGCGCCCGCCGAGCCCGTACGGTCACGGGGTCCGCGCCGCCGCCGTCCGACGCGGCGTCCCCATCGAGAAAGGACACGAGCCCGCGTACGCCGATCAAGGCCTGGGGATCGGGACAGTCCAGCAGGAAGATGCTCCGCTCGACATCGAGACGCCGGGCGGTTGCGGGGTGGGCGGAAGCGAACTCCGCCACGGCCTCGTCGAATTCCCGGATCGCCGACGCGCGGTCGTCGGTGCGGACGAGAGCCTGGGCCAGGTTGGCGAGAGCGGCGACCAGGGCGTTTTCGAAGGCCCCGGGGTCCTCCAGCGCCAGAGTCCGGTAGGCGGCGACCGCTTCCTCTGCCGCGCTCACGGCTCCTTCGGAGTCCTGGTTCCGTCCCAGGTGCTTGCTGAGATTCTGCAGGGCAAGAGCCAGATGAGGGAGGAAGACGCTGCTCGGTTCGTCGACGAGTCCGCGCAGGAGACGGACGCCCTCCCGGGCCGGCACCAGGGCTTCCTTCCGGCTGCCGGTGTCGGCGAGGTTCTGTGCCAGAGTGCCGAGTGAGCCCGCGAGAGCGACGCGGAAGGCGGGCTGACGTTCGGCGGTTTCACGATGGAGAACGACAGCTTCCTCCGCTGCTCGCAGTCCCGCCGTCGGATCTCCCGCCTTGTTCAGGTGAGCGGCCAGGTTGGTGAGTGCCGTGGCCAGCTCCTGCCGGAAGACGGCGGGCTGCTGGGCGGCGAGTACGCGGCGGATGGAGACGGCCTCCCGACCCGCTGAGAGCGCCCCCGAAACATCGCCCAGGGCCGCGCGATGGTTGCCGAGGTTGCTGAGGGCTGTCGCGAACCCGGGGAGAAAGGCGTTCGGATCCTCGGCGGCCAGGTGCCGGTAGACATCGGTCGCTTCCTCGGAGTGGAGCAGGGCTGTCGCAGGCTCACCTGCGGAGACGTGGTGCGTGGCAAGGTCGTTGAGCATCGAGGCCAGGCCAGGGAGGGACGCTGTCGGCCGGTCCGCGGCCAGTTCGCGCTGGATGCGAACAGCCTCCCGCGCGAACAGCACCGCTGCCGCAGGATCTCCCGCGGCGGCCGTCTTGTTGGCCAAGGAGGTCAGGGACCGGGCGAGATCCGGCTGGAAGGCGTCCGGGTGCTGCGAAGCGAGCCCGGCGTGCATGCGCGCCGCCTCCCGCGCCGGAGCGAGCGCGCCCTCGCGGTCCCCGGCGTCGGAGATCCTGTCCGCCAGGTTGTGCAGGGTGCCCGCCAACTGCGCCTGGAAGGCGGCCGGATGGAGCGCAACGAGTTCCCGGCAGATCTCCACGGCCTCCCGCGCGGGCGCGAGGCACCCTGCGAGGTCACCGACGTCCTCGCGGTGCACGGACAGATTGGTCAGGGAGCCGGCCAGGGCGGACCGGAGGACGGTGGGGTGACGTTCGGCCACCCTCCGGTTGACCCGGACCGCTCGCTCCGCGTGAGGAAGGGCTTCCACGTGGCTTCCGATGGACCTGAGGTTGCCGGCCAGAATGGTCAGGGCGGCGGCGAGGCCGACCAGGAACTCGTCGGGGTGTGACGCGGCCAGCTCGGTGTGGATCTCCACGGCCTCCTGCGCGGGTGGCACGGCGGCCCGGCGTTCCCCGACGGCTGCGAGGCTCACCGCCAGGTCGGTCAACGCGGAGGCGAGGCCGGGGCGGAACGCCGCCGGCGTTCGTGCGGCGAGCTGCCGGTAGATGCCGACGGCGTCCCGCGTGAGTGCGAGCGCTCCTTCGTAGTCGCCGATGGCGTGGAGGCGCGGGCCGAGAGTGCCGAGGGCGAGAGCCAGGCCGGGGAGGGACGCGCTTCCTTCCGCGTCGGCAAGGCTCCGTTGGAGCGTGACCGCTTCGCGCGCCGGCGTCAGCGCCCCTTCATGGTCGCCGACGGCGGCGTACCGGTTGGCGACGTTGACGAGCGTGCGTACCACCGCCGTCGTGCAGGACCCGGGAGCGACGTGCTCCAGCGCCTTGTACAGGGTGACGGCCTCCCGCGCGTGGGCCAGCGCACCGTCCAGATCCCCCTCCGCCCCGAGCCGCTCGGAGAAGTACCGCAACGCCTGGGCCAGAAACGGCGCCGCGCTCACCCCGACCCGCTCCACCAGCCCCCGCAGCATCCCGATCCCCGGTGCACCCGTCCGCGCCGCGTGCAGCGCCAGCCCCCGCACCACGTACGGATCGACCGAATCCCAGCCGCCGCCCACCGCTCGCCGCTCGACGTGCGCGATGAGCGCGGCCAACGCCACCTCTCCGGCCTCGGCACCCCCAGGCCCCTCCCGGTCCGCGAGATGGGACACGAACTCGCGGTGGTACAGGCGGTACACCGCCTGCCCGTCCGCGCAGTCCTCGACGATGTAGCGGCCGTAGGCGGACAGCACCCAGTCCACGTCGCTCTCGTCGTACGACACGTCACCGCCGCCCAGCGCTCCGGCGACCTCCTCCCACACGCCCCCGGCGGGCATCCCGCGCCCGACCGTCCACGCCAGCGCGGTCAGCAGATCCCGCGCGGCGGACGGCCGTTCGGTGCCGTCCGCCAGGACCCGTACCGGCCCGGCCCGCAAGTCCTCCTCGAACGCGGCCTCGATGGAGCCCGGCAGACCGGCCGGCCACTGGTCCTCCTCGGCGACACGACCCCCTGCCAGCAGCGAGCCCGTCACCAGCCGCGCGAAGAGGAACCCGCCGCCCACTGTCGTGGCGCGGGCGGCGACCGAGTCGCCCGCCTCCCGCGCCCGGTCCTCCGGGACACCGGCCGCCGCGCACCGGCGGAACACGTACTCACCGATGTCCTCCTGCGTGTGCGGCTCCCGCTCCAGGTCCGTGGTGGTGACGCCCGCGCCGATCAGCCGGGCCAGGGCGTCCGGCAGCGTCTCGTCCTCGCGCCCTTCCTCCGCCAGGCGGCTGCGGAACGCACGGTCGCGGGAGCCGAGCAGGACCGGGGTCGTCCGGCTGAGCGGGAAGACCAGCTCCTCGGCCATGGCGCGGAGGTGCTCGGCGGGTACTTCGTCCAGGCCGTCGAGCACCAGCACCGGCCGCGGGGACAACTCACGGAGCTCGCCCCGGAAGTCGTCCGCGTTGCGGGGTTCCGGCAGTCCGAGTTGCCGGGCCAGCTCCGAGGCCGCCCGGAGAGGGCTCAGGCCTCGCAGATGCACGGAGGCGAGGGAGCGGTCGGGGCGCAGGCCCGGGTCCGGGTCGTCCTCGCGCAGGCCCCCGTGCGCCTCGGTCTCCTTCCGCTGCACGGGATCGGTGAGCGTCGCGATCCGGCCCAGCACGGCCGACTTGCCGCAGCCCGCCGGGCCGGTCACCAGGAAGAGCCCGGCCTCGGCCGCCTCCAGCCATGCGGCGATCCGGCCCAGCACCTCCTTCCGGCCCGTGAAGAACCAGCCCTCCTCGCGGTACCCGACCCCGCGCGCCGCGAGCACCAGGTGCTCCACCAGCCGGGCGGGGGCCCCGGGCACATGGCGTGGGTTCGGGAAGACCGGCCGCCCGGTGCCGAGGGTGGCGGGCACCGGTGTCTGGCCCTCGCCGCGCCATCGCTCACCCAGCGCGGCCAGCAGGTCCGGGCCGCTGACCAACGCGTTGTGGGCGCTCCACGCCGAGCGGTACTCGGGGGTGGCGGGGCCGGCCTTCAGCACCTCCGCCAGCGCGGTGAGCAGAGGGCCGCTGCCGTCCGACGTCTCGTTGCGCCGACAACTCGCCATGATCCCGAACCACTTGACCTGGCCGGGCGGCGTGGATGTGGCCTCCCAACGCCGCAGAGCCTTCTCCAGGCCCCGGCCCACCGCGTCTCCCGCGTGGCAGGTGTCGATGATCACCAGGATCTGGTCCGCTCCCGAGGCCACCGCATGGTTGACCAGCCTCTCGGCCGAGACGCCACGGTCTTCTGCGCATGCCGAGAACGTGGCGTCGTCGTCGAGGTGGAGGTCCGACAGTGCGAGGCGCAGTTCGCCGTCGATCAGCACCCCGTGTCCCGACCAGACGATGATCGCGGGCTTCGCCGCCCCCGTCTCCCGCCAGTTCTTGCTCCACGCGGGCAGGGCCTCGTCGAAGGTCGCCCAGGACGGGTTCCCGCCGCCCACCACCTGCGCCGCGATCCCCAGGCCTTCCAGCAGTCCGGCGATCTCCTCCATCCGGGCCACCGCCCCGGTCAGCCGGGGAAAGCTCCGCTGGTCGGCGTACTCCTCGCACACCACGCACAGCGCCGTCCCCACCGGCTCGCGTCCGTCGTCGCCCGCCACGCCCGTCTCACGCACCATCGCCCGCCCCGCCCTCCAGTACCAGCACCAGCGCGGTCATCACGACATGGCCCGCGCTCCCCGTACTCACCCGCACCCGGTGCGGCCCGGCCGGCAGCCCGGCCAGGCGTGCCGCGTAACGGCCCCCGCCCAGGTTGTTCAGCGTCCGCGCCGGTCCGCCCTCGGCCGCCGCGAAGACGGCCACCCGGTCGTGGCCCCGTATGTCCGGCGGGACCGTGGCCCGCAGCTCGTACACCTCGCCCTCGACGATCGCGTCCGGGGCGTCCACCACCAGCGGGATGTCCGCGGCCCCCGGGCCGCGGTGGACCGGCGGGTCCGGGGTGAGCCAGTTGTAGAGGGCCTGGCGCAGCGCCGTGTTGTTCTGGAGCGAGCCGTGCTTCTCCCAGGGCGTGTACGCGGGCCGCCCCGCCACCCCCACGTGGGCGCTGGAGAGCCTGGGCACGCGGCCGTCGCCGCCCTCGTCGGTCCCGTCGATCGTGAGCAGTCCGGTCAGCTTCTCGCCCTGGACCTCGGCGGTGGTCGGGGTCGGCTGGAGCACCCCGCTGATCGGTACGTACTCCACTCCGTACGCCGCCCCCGTCCCGGACTCCCGCAGCGCCTCGTGGAAGAAGGCGGCGTCCTTGAGCAGGGCCGCGTCGGTCCCGGGCAGGCCGGTCACCTCACGGGCGTATCGCAGCGGCTCGCCCGGCGCGGTGATCAGCGCGGCGTAGTCGGGGACGAGCTGGTGGAGGGA
Organism: Streptomyces sp. NPDC058240; assembly: GCF_042882135.1. NCBI lineage: Bacteria > Bacillati > Actinomycetota > Actinomycetes > Kitasatosporales > Streptomycetaceae > Streptomyces > Streptomyces sp. NPDC058240. The sequence continues at coordinate 188,918 of NZ_JBHVWT010000001.1, read as the reverse complement.
CGGAAGGCTGCGGGCGAACGCGGTGAGGCCGACACCGGCCGGGCCCACCCCGTTGACCAGAGAGAGCATGGCGTCCAGGGAGCCCCGGTACGGGGTTCCGAGCGTGATCACGCGGCGCGTCACCTCCGCGCCGCCGCACCGCTCCACGTACTGGCGGGTGACCAGGCCGCCCATCGAGTGGCAGACGAAGACGACCCGGGCCTCCGTCCGCTCCGGCGCCGAGGCTCGCCAGCGGCCGAGCTCCTCGTCCACCCGCCCGGCCAGCCGGTCCGCGTTGTAGCGGCAGGACAGCCGCCAGTCGTAGGCGAAGCCGATCAGGTTGGCGGGGGCGTCCGCCTCGTCGTTCCCGCCCCGGCGGCGGAGCGTGAAGTTGTTCTCCAGCCACTCCAGGAAGCCGTCGTAGCCGTCCACGAGCGTCCCGATGCCCAGCAGCCCGTGCAGGTCGCGCATCGGACCGAGCGGGCGCACACCGTCGCCCGGGTGCTCGTCGCCCAGGTCCGGGGGCAGCGCCAGGCCCGTGACGGACCGGCCGAAGGTACGGATCCCGCGGAGGAGGGCCGGGCCCGAGAGGCCCCAGACCTCGTGCCCGTCCGCGTCCGCCAGCCGACTGCCGAGAATGCCCGGGACGACGACCACCATGTCGTCGACCCGGCTGCGAGACGTCATGTGGCGCCGTACCCCCGTGAATGTGCGCTGCTGCCGTGGATAAAGCAGCGTAATTACGGAGAGGGCTGTTCGAGTGCCATATGGAGGAAAGCGGCCCACTCGGGACGTTCCGTGCCCGTACGCGAGCGGAAGGCCCCGGCACCGAGGTGCCGGGGCCTTCCGGTATGCCGGGGTCCCTACGGCAGCGCCAGCATGCGCTCCAGCGCGAGCTTGGCGTACTTCTCCGTCTCCGGGGCGACCTCGATCCGGTTGACCAGGTTGCCCTCGGCCAGCGACTCCAGCGCCCACACCAGGTGCGGCAGGTCGATGCGGTTCATCGTCGAGCAGAAGCAGACCGTCTTGTCGAGGAAGACGATCTCCTTGTCCTCGGCCGCGAACCGGTTCGCCAGGCGGCGCACCAGGTTCAGCTCGGTGCCGATCGCCCACTTCGAGCCGGCCGGGGCCGCCTCCAGGGCCTTGATGATGTACTCCGTCGAGCCGACGTAGTCCGCCGCCGCCACGACCTCGTGCTTGCACTCGGGGTGCACCAGGACGTTGACGCCCGGTATCCGCTCGCGGACGTCATTGACGGACTCGACCGAGAAGCGGCCGTGCACCGAGCAGTGCCCGCGCCACAGGATCATCTTCGCGTCGCGCAGCTCCTCGGCGGTCAGGCCGCCGTTGGGCTTGTGCGGGTTGTAGAGGACGCAGTCCTCCAGCGACATCCCCATGTCCCGGACCGCGGTGTTCCGGCCCAGGTGCTGGTCGGGCAGGAAGAGGACCTTCTCGCCCTGCTCGAAGGCCCACTCCAGCGCCCGCTTCGCATTGGAAGAGGTGCAGATCGTGCCGCCGTGCCGCCCGGTGAAGGCCTTGATGTCGGCGGAGGAGTTCATGTACGAGACGGGTACGACCTGCTCGGCGACCCCGGCCTCGGTCAGCACGTCCCAGCACTCGGCGACCTGCTCGGCGGTGGCCATGTCGGCCATGGAGCAGCCCGCGGCCAGGTCCGGCAGCACGACCTTCTGGTCGTCGGTGGTCAGGATGTCCGCGGACTCGGCCATGAAGTGCACGCCGCAGAAGACGATGTACTCGGCCTCCGGCCGCGCGGCCGCGTCCCGGGCGAGCTTGAACGAGTCGCCGGTGACATCGGCGAACTGGATGACCTCGTCGCGCTGGTAGTGGTGGCCGAGGACGAACACCTTGTCCCCGAGCTTTGCCTTGGCCGCACGGGCACGCTCCACCAGGTCCGGGTCGGACGGGGATGGCAGGTCGCCGGGGCACTCGACGCCGCGCTCGCTCCTCGGGTCGGCCTCACGGCCGAGCAGGAGCAGGGCGAGGGGCGTCGGCTGGACATCGAGATCCTGGACGGGGTGGGCCGTGGTCACGTCACGCACCCTTTCTTCTCTGCTGAAAGCTTCTGCGAAAGCCTTTTCGTCTAATTGACGCTATCTATCATATCCGGTTCACGTCACTTTGACGATGGCCATAGTGTCGATGTGACGCATCCCCCCGGCCGACCGGTGTGCGAGCATGATTGGAACAGGCAAGCGCTCGGCCCGGAATGAATCCGCGGTCCCGACGGTTGCAACGTCGGCAAGCAGTCTCCGTACAACCCGGGAGAGAAGCAGATGTCCGTATCGGACGAGACCACCACCGTGAGCGACGGCATCCTCCTGTCCGACGCCGCCGCAGCCAAGGTCAAGGGCCTGCTGGAGCAGGAAGGCCGTGACGACCTGGCGCTGCGCGTCGCGGTCCAGCCCGGCGGCTGCTCGGGCCTGCGCTACCAGCTCTTCTTCGACGAGCGTTCGCTCGACGGTGACGTCGTGAAGGACTTCGACGGCGTCAAGGTCGTCACCGACCGGATGAGCGCTCCGTACCTGGGCGGCGCCTCCATCGACTTCGTCGACACCATCGAGAAGCAGGGCTTCACGATCGACAATCCCAACGCCACGGGCTCCTGCGCCTGCGGCGACTCCTTCAACTGAGTCATGAAGGCGGCGCGCACGCCCGAGGGCGTCGCGCGGAACGGCACAACGGCGGCGGCCCCGGAATCCGGGACCGCCGCCGTCGTCGTACCCGAGGGTCCGGCGCTCAGCCGCGGGGCACGTCGGCCCCCGACACCGCGTCGACCACCCTCCGGTCGCCGAGCGGCGCGTCGAGCGTCACCTTCCGGGTCAGCTCCTTGGCGATCATGATGCAGACCTTCTTCCCGGGCTGCTTCGACTCCGCCACCCGCACGGTCACCCGGTCCGGGCCCTCGGTCGCGCTCGCGGTGTACGTACTGCACACCCCGCCCCAGAACGTCACCGACAGGGTCCGCCCGTCGGCGCTGTACGACAGCGACTGCCGGGACTTCTCCGCGTTCCCCGGGGAAGGCGTCGGGGCCGGTACGGGGGCGGTCGTCGAGGGTGCGTTCTTCACCAGGTACGACGGGGCCACGGCGACCTGCGACACCGTGGTGCCCAGGCCGCCGGCGGCCGGCCGCACCGAGAACAGCCAGGACGGTACAAGCGTCTGCTTGCCCGCCACGTACTGCGTCACCAGGCCGAACACCGCCTTCTCGACCGTCACGGTCGTCGTCGGCCGCTCCGCCCCGGTCCGCGCCCCGCAGTGGGCCTTCGGCGTCTTTCGGCCTTCGCCCAGTGGTACGGGGGTGGCGCATCCGCCGATGTCCGCGCGCGCACCCGTGCCGGGCGCCGAACCGTTCAGCTGCTCCAGTGCCTCGGCCGCGCCGATCACCGGATAGCTGTCGCCCTTCTCCAGGCCCTTCAACTGCCCGCTGCCGCCGACCACTTCACCGTCGGGACCCACCTGGATCCCGGTCGACCAGCCGTACGTGGGAAGGCCGTCCACCTTCGGGTCGGCGTTCACCACCCGTACCGAACCCATGAGTTGGCGGGTGTCCAGCGCGGCGTCGTCCTGGCCCGCCGCCTTCAGTACCGGTGTCGCGGCAGCCCTGGCGGCGCTCTCGCTCACCGGGGAGCCGCCGCCGCCCGGAGCCGGCACCTTGCCCGAACAGGTCGCCTTGCCCTGGCAGTTGTCCGTACCGCCGGAGCCGTACCGGGCGAAGCTCCAGGTGCCCGGAGCCTGCTTCTCCACCCGCAGGACCGGGCCCGAACCGTCGCCGTCGGACCCCACCTTCCAGTACGTGTCCGCCGCCTGCGGCGTGCCCGCCAGCCCCAGCGCCTTCGCCAGCCGGGCCACCTCGGCCGCGGAGACGGTCCCCTCCGCGCGCTGCACGGCGGCCGTGCGCGGCCCCTCGGGCAGCTTGCCGGACGCGCGGTAGACCACCCGGCCGCCGTTCGGATCGGGCTCGCCCGGCGCGATGCCCCGCGGGGGGCCTCCGGGACTCTCGGGCGCCGTCGGGGTGCCCGCGTGCCCGCCCAGGGCCAGCGGGGGCGGGGTGCGCCGCCCGTCGCCGTCCGCGCTGCCGCCGGACCTGCCGTCGCCGTCGGCCGCGGTCGCCGCCCAGTACGCGCCACCGCCACCGGCCAGCAGTACGGCTGCCGCCACCGAGGCCACGGCGAGCGGCGAACGCCGCCGGGGGCCGGTCACGTCGTTGTCGGGTCGCTCGGTGCTCACCGGATCGCTCCTTCGCCTGCATTGCCGTCACATGCCGTCGCCCGGCCTGTCGTCCGCCCCCGGATCGGGGACAACGATGGGACGGGGCAGCGGCGCGCACGGTTCCCGCAGGTTTCCCGCGCGGGGCGTCAGGCGCGATCGGTACCGGTCTTCGGCGCCTCTCAGTCGCCGTAGTCGGACATGGCGTCGATCAGCCGGGCGGAGGCGGCGGGCACGGTGACCCCGTGAATCCGGGACGGCGCGACCGGAACGGGGGCAGACTTCGGGTGGGCCACCCAGTGCGGAGCCATCCGCGCGCAGTCACCGCGCAGCTCGGCCAGGCTGATCTCGGACTCGCGCGTGGCGAAGTGGTTCGACATAACCGCACCGTAGGCACCGCAGGCCACAGGAAGAAAGCCCTACTATCGGGTAGTTTTTCCCCCTTCAGGGCGGGTCCGGGGAACCGGTAGCGTGAACTGTCACGCCGCCCCGGGAACACAGTCACCCGTTCCCCCCGATCTCCGCAGGAGCAGTCTCCCCGTGCGAATCGCAGTCACCGGCTCCATCGCCACCGATCACCTCATGACCTTCCCCGGCCGTTTCGCCGACCAGCTGGTCGCGGATCAGCTGCACACGGTCTCGCTCTCCTTCCTGGTCGACAACCTCGACGTGCGCCGGGGCGGTGTCGCCGCCAACATCTGCTTCGGCATGGGCCTGCTGGGCACGGAGCCGATCCTGGTCGGTGCCGCCGGCTCCGACTTCGACGAGTACCGCGCCTGGCTCGACCGCCACGGCGTCGACACCGGGTCGGTCCGGATCTCCGAGGTCCTGCACACCGCCCGCTTCGTCTGCACGACGGATGCCGACCACAACCAGATCGGTTCCTTCTACACCGGTGCGATGAGCGAGGCCCGGCTCATCGAGCTGAAGGCCGTCGCCGACCGGGTCGGCGGCCTCGACCTGGTCTCGATCGGCGCCGACGACCCCGAGGGGATGCTCCGCCACACCGAGGAGTGCCGCTCCCGCGGCATCCCGTTCGCCGCGGACTTCTCGCAGCAGATCGCGCGGATGGACGGCGACGAGATCCGGATCCTCCTGGACGGCGCCACGTACCTCTTCTCCAACGAGTACGAGAAGGGGCTCATCGAGTCCAAGACCGGCTGGACCGACGAGGAGATCCTGGCCAAGGTCGGCCACCGGGTCACCACCCTCGGCGCCCGCGGCGTGCGCATCGAGCGCGCCGGCCAGGAGCCGATCGAGGTCGGCTGCCCGGAGGAGGAGATCAAGGCCGACCCGACCGGCGTCGGCGACGCCTTCCGGGCCGGTTTCCTCTCCGGTCTCGCCTGGGGCGTCGGCCTGGAGCGCGCCGCCCAGGTCGGCTGCATGCTGGCCACCCTGGTCATCGAGACGGTCGGCACCCAGGAGTACACCCTGCGCCGCACCCACTTCATGGACCGCTTCACCAAGGCGTACGGCGACGAGGCCGCCGCCGAGGTCCGCACGCACCTGGGCTGATCCGGCGGACGGGCTCAGACGAGCCGGCGGACCACATACGCCGAGCCGCGGTCCGCCGGCTCCTCGCCCACGTACTCCTGCTCGCGCATGGCACACCAGGCCGGGATGTCCAGGCGTGCCGCCTCGTCGTCGGAGAGCACGGTCACCGTCCCGCCCGGCGGTACCTCCCCGATCACCTTTGCGAGCTCGATCACCGGGATCGGGCACCGCTTCCCGAGCGCGTCGACCACCAGGGACGCGGCCGGGGCGGGGGAGGGGGGCACCGCAGCGGGCGCGCCCAGCCTCTGCCGTACCTCCGCCACCACCCGGGGCAGCACGTCCAGGAAGCGGTCGACGTCCTCCTCGGCGGTGCCGTTCGGCAGCGACACCCGTACGTTCCCCTCCGACAGCACTCCCATGGCCCTGAGCACATGGCTCGGCGTCAGCGTGCTGCTGGTGCAGGACGAGCCGGACGACACGGAGAACCCCGCCCGGTCCAGCTCGTGCAGCAGTGTCTCCCCGTCGACATAGAGACAGGAGAAGGTCACCAGATGCGGCAGCCGCCGCACCGGGTCGCCGACCACCTCCACATCGGGCACCACCTCCGCCACCGTGGCCCTGATGCGGTCCACCAGGGCCCGCAGCCGTACGGACTCGGCCGCGGCCTCGGCCCGCACGGCGCGCAGCGACGCCGCCGCGGCGACGATCGCCGGAATGTTCTCGAAGCCCGCCGCCCGTCCCGACTCCCGCTCGTCGGCCGGTCCTTGAGCGGCGAACCGAACCCCCTTGCGCACCGCCAGCAGCCCGACGCCGGAGGGCCCGCCCCACTTGTGGGCGCTGCCCACCAGCAGCGACCAGCCGTCCGGCACCGGCTCCCGGCCCAGCGACTGCGCGGCGTCCACCAGCAGCGGCACCCCCGCCGCCCGGCAGACCTCCGCGACCCCGGCCACCGGCTGCTCGGTGCCGACCTCGTGATTGGCGGACTGCAGACAGGCCAGCGCGGTGTCCTCGCGCAGCGCGTCCGCGAACGCCGCCGTGCTCACCGCCCCCGACCGGTCCACCGGGACCTCGGAGACCGATCCGCCCTGCGCCTCATGGGCGGCCGCCGAATGGAGCACGGACGAGTGTTCGACCGAGGAGACGACCAGATGGCGGCCGACACGCCGACGTCCCGCGAGGGCCCCGGACATCCCCGAGTGCACCGCCCGGGTCCCCGAAGGGGTGAATGTGAGCTCGTCCGGACGGCATCCGACGGCCTCGGCGGCGGCCTCCCGGGCGGCGTCCAGCAGCAGCCGGGCGCGCCGTCCCTCGCGGTAGAGCCTGGCCGGGTCGGCCCAGCCCTCGTCCAGCGCGGCAAGCAGCGCCTGACGTGCGACGGGGTGCAGGGGAGCGGAGGATGCGGTGTCGAAGTAGGGCACGCGGCCACGCTAGCCCGAGCCGGGCCCGGACCCGGGGACGGGCCGCCCGCGAGAGGTCGGGAGAGGGGGCGTCAGATGGCGCTCGGAGGCCCGTATTCCACCCCTTCGGGGAGTCGGACGGCGCGTTGGGCACCCTCCCCGCGCGACCCCAAATAGCGTCCAGTAGGGTTTGGTCCGCATAAACATCCAAACCCCTGCCCGCGTCAGGGCGGCGACCGACCAGAAAGACGGCCGCGCCGACCGCGCGGGCGAGACTCTCGGGAAGGCGCTACGTGAGTCCCAACGGCTCCGACCGCTCGTCGCGGCGCCCGATGCGGCGGAAGCTGCCGCAGGTGCTGACTGCGGGCCTGATCCTGGCGACCGCCACCGGTTGCACATACAAGGACTTCCCCCGCCTTGGTATGCCTACGCCGGTAACAGAAGAGGCACCACGGATCCTTTCCCTCTGGCAGGGCTCGTGGGCGGCAGCGCTCGCCACGGGCGTGCTGGTCTGGGGCCTGATCCTGTGGAGCGTCATCTTCCACCGGCGCAGCCGCACCAAGGTCGAGGTTCCTCCGCAGACCAGGTACAACATGCCCATCGAGGCGCTGTACACCGTGGTCCCTCTGATCATCGTCTCGGTGTTGTTCTACTTCACCGCGCGCGATGAAACGAAGATCCTTTCGCTCTCCCCGAAGCCCGCCCACACCATCAACGTGGTCGGCTATCAGTGGAGCTGGGGCTTCAACTACATCGAGAACGTGGACGGCTCGACCGCCACGGGCAACGAGATCCCCAAGGAGCTCGACGCCATCCCCAACCGGTTCCAGAAGGACTTCCCCAAGGGTGCGGAAGGCGTCTACGACTTCGGCGTCCCGGGAACGCGGAACCCGCAGAACGGCAACCCGGGTCCGACCCTGTGGCTGCCGAAGGGCGAGAAGGTCCGCTTCGTTCTGACTTCGCGTGACGTCATCCACTCCTTCTGGGTGGTGCCGTTCCTCATGAAGCAGGACGTCTTTCCGGGCCACACCAACGCCTTCGAGGTGACTCCCAACCAGGAGGGCACCTTCATGGGCAAGTGCGCCGAGCTCTGCGGCGCCGACCACTCCCGGATGCTCTTCAACGTCAAGGTCGTCTCCCCGGAGCGCTACCAGGCGCACCTCGAGGAGCTGGCGAAGAAGGGCCAGACGGGCTACGTGCCGGCCGGCATCGAGCAGACTGACCCGGCCAGGAATGCGGAGACGAACAAACTGTGAGCATCCTCAACGAACCTCAGGGTGCCGCGGCAGCAGACGACTCGTACGAGGACGAGCTGCCGGTCCGGCGGAAGCAGCCGGGAAACGTCGTCATCAAGTGGTTGACCACCACTGACCACAAGACGATCGGCACGATGTACCTGGTCACATCGTTCGCGTTCTTCTGCATCGGCGGTCTGATGGCGCTCTTCATGCGCGCCGAACTGGCCCGTCCCGGCACGCAGATCATGTCGAACGAGCAGTTCAACCAGGCGTTCACGATGCACGGCACGATCATGCTGCTGATGTTCGCGACGCCGCTGTTCGCCGGATTCGCGAACTGGATCATGCCGCTGCAGATCGGCGCGCCCGACGTGGCGTTCCCGCGGCTGAACATGTTCGCGTACTGGCTGTACCTCTTCGGTTCGATCATCGCGGTGGCCGGCTTCCTCACCCCGCAGGGTGCGGCGGACTTCGGTTGGTTCGCCTACTCCCCGCTCTCGGACGCGGTCCGGTCGCCGGGTGTCGGCGCCGACATGTGGATCATGGGTCTGGCCTTCTCGGGCTTCGGCACGATCCTCGGTTCGGTCAACTTCATCACCACGATCATCTGCATGCGCGCTCCCGGCATGACGATGTTCCGCATGCCGATCTTCGTCTGGAACGTCCTGCTGACCGGTGTGCTGGTCCTGCTGGCCTTCCCGGTCCTCGCCGCCGCGCTCTTCGCGCTGGAGGCGGACCGTAAATTCGGGGCGCATGTCTTCGACGCGGCCAATGGCGGCGCATTGCTCTGGCAACACCTCTTCTGGTTCTTCGGCCATCCAGAGGTGTACATCATCGCCCTGCCATTCTTCGGAATCATTTCCGAAGTGATTCCGGTGTTCAGCCGGAAGCCGATGTTCGGCTACATCGGCCTGATCAGCGCGACGATCGCCATCGCGGGCCTCTCCGTGACCGTGTGGGCGCACCACATGTACGTCACGGGCGGTGTGCTGCTGCCGTTCTTCTCGTTCATGACCTTCCTCATCGCGGTACCGACCGGTGTGAAGTTCTTCAACTGGATCGGCACGATGTGGAAGGGGTCGTTGTCCTTCGAGACACCGATGCTCTGGGCCGTCGGCTTCCTGATCACCTTCACCTTCGGTGGTCTGACCGGCGTGATCCTGGCATCGCCCCCGATGGACTTCCACGTCTCGGACTCGTACTTCGTCGTCGCGCACTTCCACTACGTCATCTTCGGCACCGTGGTCTTCGCGATGTTCTCCGGATTCCACTTCTGGTGGCCGAAGTTCACCGGCAAGATGCTGGACGAGCGGCTCGGCAAGATCACGTTCTGGACGCTGTTCGTGGGCTTCCACGGCACGTTCCTGGTGCAGCACTGGCTCGGTGCCGAGGGAATGCCGCGTCGTTACGCGGACTACCTCGCCGCGGACGGTTTCACCGCGCTGAACACGATCTCGACGATCTCCTCGTTCCTGCTCGGCCTGTCGATGCTGCCGTTCTTCTACAACGTGTGGAAGACCGCCAAGTACGGCAAGAAGGTCGAGGTCGACGACCCGTGGGGCTACGGCCGTTCGCTGGAGTGGGCGACCTCCTGCCCGCCGCCGCGGCACAACTTCCTCACCCTGCCGCGGATCCGTTCCGAATCCCCGGCGTTCGACCTGCATCACCCGGAGATCTCGGCGCTCGAGCAGCTGGAGCACCACTTCGAGGATGACAAGGCCCTCGCTGGTGGCAAGGAGGCCGGCAAGTGAAGATCCAGGGCAAGATGTTCATCTGGCTGAGCGTCTTCATCCTCGCCATGGCCGTCACGTACGGCGTGTGGTCGAAGGAGCCGGCCGGTACCACCGCACTCGTCCTGGCCTTCGGGCTGAGCGTCATGATCGGCTTCTACCTGGCCTTCACGGCCCGGCGGGTCGACGCCCTGGCGCAGGACAACAAGGAAGCCGACGTCGCGGACGAGGCCGGCGAGGTGGGGTTCTTCTCCCCGCACAGCTGGCAGCCGCTCTCGCTGGCGGTCGGCGGTGCCCTCGCCTTCATGGGAGTCATCTTCGGCTGGTGGCTGCTCTACTTCTCGGCCCCGGTCATCCTGATCGGTCTTTTCGGCTGGGTCTTCGAGTACTACCGCGGTGAGAACCGCACCCAGTGACATCGCGTCACCGCTCCACCTGACGGGGGGCCCGCACTTCTCCACCGAGAGGAGTGCGGGTCCCCCGTTCGCAGTCACACCGCGCGCTGATACGGATGAACCTCCATAGCGTGGGTCCATGAACCACACGCCGCGCATCCGCCCCGTAGTGGGCTGCACCCTGCTGGTCGTGGCCCTGGTCGCAGGAGTGACCGCCTGTGGCGGGTCCGGCGGCCATCCGCTCGCGGAGAAGCCGTACGACGCTGTGGACGAGATCTCCTCCAACGCGTCGGACGGCGACGGGAAGGTCGACCCCGGCAAGCCGCTGGAGGTCACCGTCAACGGCGACGACGGCCGGATCACGGACGTGTCGGCCGTCGACACGACCGGCCGCCACCTCGCGGGCGAACTCGACGCCGACGGGAAGCGGTGGCACTCCACCCTCCCGCTCGCCGCCGGCACCCGGTACACCGTGCGGGTCAGCACGGAGGACGACGACGGCGCTCCGGGCGGCCGTACGCTCTCTTTCGGGACCACCTCCGCCAAGAAGTTCCTGAAGGTCGCCTTCGGCCCCCAGGCGGGCACCTACGGCGTCGGACAGCCCATCACGGCGGAACTCAGCGCTCCGGTCAAGGACAAGGCGTCCAGGGCCAACGTCGAGCGCGCCCTCAGGGTCCGCTCGACACCCGCCGTGACCGGTTCCTGGTACTGGGTCGACGACAAGACCCTGCACTACCGCCCCAAGGACTACTGGCCCGCCAGGGCCACCATCGACGTCACCAGCGGCCTGGCCGGGGTCAAGGTCACCGACGCCCTCTACGGCGCCCCCACGAAGGCGCTGAGGCTCACCACGGGCGACCGCATCGAGGCCGTCACGGACGCCGCGGCGCACTCGATGACGGTCAAGCGCAACGGGAGAGTGATCAACACCATTCCGGTGACGACCGGCAAGCCCGGCTTCTCCACCCGAAACGGCGTCAAGGTCGTGCTGGGCAAGGAGTACAACGTACGTATGCGCGGGGAGACGATCGGCATCGCGGAGGGCTCCTCCGACTCGTACGACCTGCTGGTCTACTACGCGACGCGCGTCACCTGGAGCGGCGAGTACGTGCACGCGGCCCCCTGGTCCACCGGCTCGCAGGGGTACGCGAACGTCAGCCACGGCTGTACGGGCATGAGCACCAGCCAGGCCGAGTGGTTCTACAACACCGTGCGCCAGGGCGACGTCGTCACGGTCGTGGGCAGCCAGGGCGAGACGATGACGCCGTTCGACAACGGCTACGGGGACTGGAACCTGTCCTGGGCCAAATGGCTGAAGGGCAGCGCCCTGCAGAAGAACACCACGCCGGACCGTACGGACACGATCCAGGCGGCGCGACTGCGCCCCGAGGTCTGACCGGACCGGGGAGTGCGCTGCCCCTCAGTGGGACCACGGACGAAACCGCGGCGGGACTCAGGCGTTCACGCAGTCCCTGCTGCGCAGCAGGGCGGCCAGGGCGTCCGCGAACTCGACCGGCTCGACCGGCAGGGTCACCGTGGCGTCCGCCCGGCTCCAGGTGGCCAGCCAGGCGTCCTGCGGGCGCCCGATCAGCAGCAGTACCGGCGGGCAGTGGAAGATCTCGTCCTTGATCTGCCGGCAGACGCCCATGCCGCCCGCGGGCGCCGTCTCGCCGTCCAGCACGCAGACGTCGATGCCGCCGCGGTCCAGCGCCTCCAGCACGGCGGGCAGCGTGGCGCATTCCAGGAATTCCACCGGTGGCACATCGGCCGCGGGCCTGTGCCCGGCTGCCAGCCTCACCTGCTCACGGGTGTTGGCGTCGTCGCTGTAGACCAGGACCGTGGCGGTCGGCTGCATTGTTCCTCCGTGACATCTGTGTCTTCGGGGCTTTCCGGGCATGAACCGATGCGCGGATCGTACTCCGCCCGACGTCCTGTCAGCACCGCCCGGGACAGCGGATCCATGGGCCGTTCGGGGAGGACACACCCGCCTGACACACCGAACGGCACCCCCCGGGGTGAGGGCGGGATAAGCGACCGACATAATGTCGGTCGTGGCGACAGCAACGACAGTAGAAACCGGGCACGCGCACCCGTCGGTCAATCGACCGAACCTCACCAGCGTCGGAACCATCATCTGGTTGAGTTCCGAGCTGATGTTCTTCGCGGCCCTCTTCGCGATGTACTTCACCCTGCGATCGGTGATGGGACCGGACCACTGGAAGGAAATGGCTTCGGCCCTGAACTTCCCGTTCTCGGCGACGAACACCACGATCCTGGTGCTCTCCTCACTCACCTGCCAGCTCGGCGTCTTCGCCGCGGAGCGGGGCGATGTGAAGAAGCTCCGTGCCTGGTTCGTGATCACTTTCGTGATGGGTGCGATCTTCATCGGAGGCCAGGTCTTCGAGTACACCGAGCTGGTGAAGAAGGACGGCCTCTCGCTGTCCTCCGACCCGTACGGCTCGGTGTTCTACCTGACCACCGGCTTCCACGGTCTGCATGTGACAGGCGGTCTCATCGCCTTCCTGCTCGTTCTGGGCAGGACATACGCAGCCAAGAGGTTCACCCACGAACAGGCGACCGCCGCCATCGTCGTGTCCTATTACTGGCACTTCGTCGATGTCGTATGGATCGGCCTCTTCGCCACGATCTACATGATCAAGTAACCGGGCTCGAACCCGAACCACTTCCAGCATCGACGCAGAAGATCCTGACACCGGGGTAATCCGTGAAAAAGCTCTCCGCACGACGACGCCATCCGTTGGCGGCGGTCGTCGTACTACTCCTCGCGCTGGCGGCCACTGGGGGGCTGTACGCCGCGTTTGCGCCCGCGAGTAAGGCGCAGGCCGACGAAACCGCCCAGTCCCTCGCCATCGACGAGGGCAAGAAGCTGTACTCCGTCGGTTGCGCCAGCTGCCACGGAACCGGCGGTCAGGGCACCACCGACGGGCCGAGCCTGGTCGGCGTGGGCTCCGCCGCCGTTGACTTCCAGGTCGGTACGGGCCGTATGCCGGCGCAGCAGCCCGGCGCCCAGGTGCCGAAGAAGAAGGTCATCTACAACCAGGCGCAGATCGATCAGCTCGCGGCGTACGTCGCGTCGCTCGGCGCCGGTCCGATCATTCCGACCAAGAGCCAGGTCAGCCCTGACGGTGCGGACATCGCCAAGGGTGGCGACCTGTTCCGTACCAACTGCGCGCAGTGCCACAACTTCACCGGTGAGGGCGGCGCGCTGACGAACGGCAAGTACGCGCCCAGCCTTGAAGGCGTGGACCCGAAGCACATCTACGAGGCCATGCAGACCGGCCCGCAGAGCATGCCGTCCTTCCCGGACACGACGATGCCCGAGCAGCAGAAGCGGGACATCATCGCGTACATCCAGACCGTCAACAGCGCCCAGTCGGAGAACCCGGGTGGTCTGAAGCTGGGCGGCCTGGGGCCGGTCAGCGAGGGGCTGTTCGCCTGGATCTTCGGGCTCGGCGCACTGATCGCAGTTGCCATTTGGGTCGCGGCCCACACCGCTAAGGCCAAGAAGTCATGAGTAGCCAAGAGATTCCAGAAGAGAACCTGCCCGCTGAGCAGGACACCGCGCACGGCGCGGTAGAGGTCGCGGACGACCCGTTCGCCGACCCGGGGCTGCCGGCCCACAAGCCGCGCATCCAGGACATCGACGAACGGGCCGCGAAGCGCTCCGAGCGCGCCGTCGCGTTCATGTTCACGCTGTCCATGCTGGCGACGATCGGCTTCATCGCCTCGTACGTCATCTTCCCGGTCGACAAGATCGTGTACATCTGGCCCTTCGGCCATGTGAGCGCGCTCAACTTCTCCCTGGGTCTGACCCTGGGCGTGGCCCTCTTCGCGATCGGCGCCGGCGCCGTCCACTGGGCGCGCACCCTGATGTCCGACGTGGAGGTCGCCGACGACCGGCACGCCATCGAGGCCGAGCCCGAGGTCAAGGCGAAGGTCCTGGCGGACTTCGCGGCAGGCGCCGAGGAGTCCGCGTTCGGCCGGCGCAAGCTGATCCGCAACACCATGTTCGGCGCGCTGGCCCTGGTGCCGCTCTCCGGTGTGGTGCTGCTGCGCGACCTCGGTCCGCTGCCGGAGAAGAAGCTCCGCAACACCCTGTGGGCCAAGGGCAAGCAGCTCATCAACATGAACACGATGGAGCCGCTGCGTCCCGAGGACGTCGCCGTCGGTTCGCTGACCTTCGCCATGCCCGAGGGCCTGTCGGAGGACGCGGAGGACTTCCAGAACCAGATCGCCAAGGCCGCGCTGATGATCATCCGTATCCAGCCGGAGAACATCAAGGACAAGCGCGAGCGCGAGTGGGCCCACGAGGGAATCGTGGCCTTCTCCAAGATCTGCACGCACGTCGGCTGCCCGATCAGCCTGTACGAGCAGCAGACGCACCACGTGCTCTGCCCGTGCCACCAGTCCACCTTCGACCTCTCCGACGGCGCCCGCGTCATCTTCGGTCCGGCCGGTCACGCCCTTCCGCAGCTGCGGATCGGTGTGAACAGCGAGGGCAACCTCGAGGCGCTCGGTGACTTCGATGAGCCCGTCGGTCCTGCATTCTGGGAGCGCGGATGAGTACTGCGACCGACACACAGCGCAAGGCGCCCGCCGGTGAGCGGGTGGCCGACTGGGCGGACGGCCGGCTCGGGATCTACTCCCTGGCCAAGTCGAACATGCGCAAGATCTTCCCGGACCACTGGTCCTTCATGCTCGGTGAGATCGCCCTCTACAGCTTCATCATCATCATCCTCACGGGTGTGTACCTGACGCTGTTCTTCCACCCGAGCATGAACGAGGTCGTGTACCACGGCTCGTACGAGCCGATGCAGGGCATCCGGATGTCCGAGGCCTACGCCTCGACGCTGGACATCAGCTTCGACGTCCGCGGTGGTCTGCTGGTCCGGCAGATCCACCACTGGGCCGCGCTGATCTTCCTGGCCGGCATGTTCGTGCACATGATGCGCGTCTTCTTCACGGGCGCGTTCCGCAAGCCGCGTGAGATCAACTGGCTGTTCGGCTTCCTGCTGTTCGTGCTGGGCATGTTCACCGGCTTCACCGGCTACTCGCTCCCGGACGACCTGCTGTCCGGTACGGGTGTCCGCTTCACCCAGGGCGCGATCCTGTCGATGCCGATCGTCGGCACGTACATCTCGATGTTCCTGTTCGGCGGAGAGTTCCCCGGTCACGACTTCGTCGCCCGGTTCTACTCGATCCACATCCTGCTGCTGCCGGGCATCATGCTCGGTCTGCTGGTGGCGCACCTGATCCTGGTCTTCTACCACAAGCACACGCAGTTCGCGGGTCCCGGCCGCACCAACAAGAACGTCGTCGGCATGCCGCTGCTGCCGGTGTACATGGCGAAGGCCGGCGGTTTCTTCTTCCTGGTCTTCGGCATCATCGCCGTCATCGCGGCCATCGCCTCGATCAACCCGATCTGGGCCATCGGCCCGTACCGCCCGGACCAGGTGTCCACCGGCGCCCAGCCCGACTGGTACATGGGCTTCGCCGAGGGTCTGATCCGAGTGATGCCGGGCTGGGAGATCAACCTCTGGGGTCACACGCTCGTCCTGGGTGTGTTCATCCCGCTGATGGCCTTCGGACTGGTGCTCGCGATCATCGCGGTCTACCCGTTCGTCGAGTCCTGGGTCACCGGCGACAAGCGCGAGCACCACATCCTGGACCGCCCGCGCAACGCCCCGACCCGGACGGCCTTCGGTGTCGCCTGGATCACCGAGTACGTCATCGTCTTCATCGGCGGTGGCAACGACCTGTGGGCCACGCACTTCCACCTGTCGCTGAACGCCATCTCCTGGTTCGTCCGGATCTTCATCTTCGTCGGCCCGGTCATCGCGTTCATCGCCACCCGGCGGATCTGCCTCGGCCTCCAGCGCCGCGACAAGGAGAAGGTGCTGCACGGGCGCGAGTCCGGCATCATCAAGCGCCTGCCGCACGGTGAGTTCGTCGAGATCCACGAGCCGCTCGGCCCCGAGCAGCTGCACACGCTCACCGCGCACGAGCAGTACAAGCCGGTCGAGATCGGCCCGACGGTCGACGAGAACGGTGTCGAGCGCAAGGTGCCGGTCCTGCAGAAGCTGCGGGCCCGGCTCAGCAAGGGCTACTTCGGCGAGGACAACCAGATCGCCAAGCCCACCGCCGAGGAGTACAAGGAGATCACCAGCGGCCACGGTCACCACTGATCGCTTGAACTGATCGCCACAGCAGGAGCCCCGTCCATTCGATGGACGGGGCTCTTTGCCGTCCACGGCGCTCGATAGGGTGGAGGCGATCCCTTTTACCGGCTGTGGACCCAGGAGCGGACCATGAACGTTGTGACCCCGATCGGCGGCGACAGCGTGGCGGACCGTTCCTGGCCCGGCATGCTGAACCCCCTGCTGCGCGGTGAGAACCTCACCGCCGACGACACCGCGTGGGCGATGGACCGCATCATGAGCGGTGAGGCGACCGATGTGCAGATCGCCGGGTTCGCGGTGGCGCTGCGGGCCAAGGGCGAGACGATCGACGAGGTGTCCGGCCTGGTACGGGCGATGTACGAGCACGCCCACACCATCCACGTACCCGGTCGTACGGTCGACATCGTCGGCACCGGTGGTGACCTCGCCAAGACGGTCAACATCTCCACCATGTCGGCGATCGTCATCGCCGGCACCGGCGCCAAGGTCGTCAAGCACGGCAACCGCGCCTCCTCGTCGGCGAGCGGTTCCTCCGATGTGCTGGAGAAGCTCGGCGTCAACCTGGACCTCTCCGCGCAGCGGGTCGTCGAGGTCGCCGAGGAGGCGGGCATCACCTTCTGCTTCGCGGTGAAGTTCCACCCCGCCCTGCGCTACGTCTCCAGGGCCCGCAAGGAGCTCGGCGCGCCGACGACGTTCAACATCCTCGGGCCGCTCACCAACCCGGCCCGGGTGCGTTCGCAGGCCGTCGGCGTGGCCGACCTGAAGATGGCGCCCATCGTCGCCGGGGTGCTGGCCGGGCGCGGCAATTCGGCGCTGGTCTTCCGCGGCGACGACGGTCTGGACGAGCTGACGACGACCGCGACCTCGCGGGTCTGGGTGGTCCGGGACGGAGCGGTGCGCGAGGAGGCGTTCGACCCGCGCGACGTCGGTCTGGAACTGGTGCCCGTGCAGGCCCTGCGCGGTGCGGACGCCTCGTACAACGCCGATGTGGCCCGCCGGGTGCTGGGCGGCGAGCGGGGACCGGTGCGCGATGCCGTGCTGCTCAACTCGGCGGCGGCGCTGGTGGCGCTGGACGCGGCGGACGGCACGCTGAACGAGCAGCTCGCGGCCGGGATGGCGAAGGCCGCCGAGTCCATCGACTCCGGGGCGGCGGCACGTGCGCTGGAGCGCTGGGTGGCGGCCAGCAACGCCTGAAACAGGCGCAGATGTGGCGCGGGGCGCAGTCCGGATCCTGGACTGCGCCTTGCGCGTCTTCGTGCGTATGGCAAGATGCTGGTCAGGTCATGAGTGACAGCGACTACGGCCCCGGCCCGCTGTCCGGCAACCCTCCGTCCGTGGCGGGGTGCCCCGGGTGAAGACCAGGCCGTAGGCAGCGAGGTCTGCGGCAAGCGCGGGCCCCTCGGCATCTGTGAATGCCAACCCCCGGGGTCCTGGTCCCTAGGGAGTCTCTTGTGAGCACGCGAATGCGATAGGGCCGTCGGCCCTCCTCCGCACACCCCTCTTTTCTCCGCTGCGCTGCCGCGTTTCCGCCGGCGCATGCAATTCGCCTGCCTCTTACGGGAGTTCGCCATGTCTGTCTTCACCGCTGCCGCCGACCAGTCGCTTTGTGCCCCTCTGCCGGTTCTGGGCAAGGATGTGACGGTTCCGCTGGTCACGGGTGGTGAGGTCACCTACGCCGCTCTCGACTACGCCGCCAGCGCCCCCGCCCTGCAGCGCGTCTGGGACGACGTCGCCGCGTACGCCCCGTACTACGGCAGCGTCCACCGCGGGGCCGGTTACCTCTCGCAGCTCTCCACGGACCTCTTCGAGAACAGCCGCGCGACCGTCGCGGAGTTCCTCGGCTGCCGCGCCGACGACCAGGTGATCTTCACCCGCTCGACCACCGACTCGCTGAACCTGCTGGCCGCGGTCGTCCCGGCCGACTGCCAGGTCTTCGTGTACGAGACCGAGCACCACGCCTCGCTGCTGCCGTGGCGCGACGCCCGGGTGACCTACCTGAACGCCCCGCGCACCCCCTCCCAGGCCGTCGAGACGCTGGAGCGGGCCCTCGCCGACCGCGACCCCTACGGCCCCGCGCTGGTCTGCGTCACCGGCGCCTCCAACGTCACCGGCGAGCTGTGGCCGGTGAAGGAGCTGGCCGCCGCCGCGCACGCGCACGGTGCCCGGATCGTGCTGGACGCCGCGCAGCTCGCCCCGCACCACCCTGTCGACATCGCCGAGCTGGACGTCGACTGGGTCGCCTTCTCCGGACACAAGCTGTACGCGCCCTTCGGCTCGGGCGTCCTCGCCGGCCGGTCCGACTGGCTGCAGCAGGCCGAGCCCTACCTCGCGGGCGGCGGCGCCTCGCGCAAGGTCGCCCGTCGCACCGACGGCGGCGTGGACGTCGAATGGCACTCCACCGCCGCCCGCCACGAGGCCGGTTCCCCCAACGTCATCGGGGTGTACTCCATCGCCTCCGCCTGCAAGGCGCTCACCGAGGCGGGCTTCGACAACCTGGTCGCCCGGGAGCAGCACCTCGTGGGCGCGGTCCGGTCCGGCCTCGCCGAGGTCCCCGAGGTCAAGGTGCTCTCGCTGTTCGGCGACGAGGCCCCGCGGGTCGGCGTCATCTCCTTCGTGGTGGAGGGCTGGAACAGCTCGCACTTCGCCGCCGCGCTCTCCGCCGAGTACGGCATCGGGGTCCGCGACGGACTGTTCTGCGCCCACCCGCTGGTCCGCACCCTGCTGGGCAGCGACCCGCAGGAGGTCGGGGAGTGCGGCGCGCCGGAGGCCGAGCCGGGCGAGCGCTCGCTCAACGCGATCCGGGTGAGCTTCGGCGCCGGTACGCCGGACGAGCACATCGAGCGTTTCGTCCGCGCGGTCAAGGAACTGGTGAGCAAGGGCGCCCAGTGGAAGTACCGCACCGAGGACGGCCGCTGCGTCCCGGACCGGGGTGCGGCGCAGCTCTGACGGGCACACAGCACTTCGGCGGGGGACGGGCAGCCGAGCCCGTCCCCCGCCGAAGTGTCACACCGTGGGGGTGTGCCTACGCGTCGAGGCCGATGGCGAAGGCGGCCTCCAGGTCGTGCTGCGAGTAGGTACGGAACGCCACATGCGTGTCGGTGGCCTCGACGCCGGGGATCTTGCTGATCCGGCCGGGGATGACGTCGGCCAGATCGTCGTGCTTGGCCACCCGGACCATGGCGATCAGGTCGTACGTACCGGTGACCGAGAAGACCTCGCTGACACTGTCCAGCGCGGCGATGGCCTCGGCGATCTCGGGAATCCGGTCCACGCTGGTTTTGATGAGCACGATCGCGGTGATCACGGCTGGCTTTCTCCCTCGGTGGCCGTGGCTGGTGCCTTCACTCTATCCGTACGCCGGTAACGCCCCCAGGCGTAGAGAAAGCCCAGGGCGAAGCCCACCACATGGGCCAGATAGGCCACGCCCGGCCCCCCGCTGCCCGCGCCCTGGACCGCCAGCCACTGCAGGACGAACCAGAAGACCAGCACGATCCAGGCGGGGAAGCGCAGCGGCAGGAAGAAGAGGAACGGGAACAGACTGGTGACCCGGGCCCTGGGGAAGAGGTACAGGAACGCCCCGAGCACCGCCGAGATCGCTCCCGAGGCGCCCACCAGCGTCTGGTCGGACGTGGCATGGGCGGCCGCGTAGGCGACCAGGGCGAGATAGCCGCTGATGACGTAGAAGAAGGTGAACCCGACCCGGCCCATGCGCTCCTCGGTCATCGCCCCGAACACGTACAGGAAGAGCACGTTGCCGAGCAGGTGCAGCCAGCTGCCGTGCACGAAGAGGGCGGTGAGCGGGGCGAGCAGGGCGTGTGCGGAGCCGTCCCACAGCTCGCTCGGGATCACGCCCCACCGTTCGAAGTACCCCGCCTGGGCGGCCAGCAGGGCGTCGGCGGTCCCGGGGACAGGGTTGAAGCCGGACAGCGGGCTGATCACGAAGACCAGGGCGCAGACCGCGATCAGGGCATGGGTCACCAGTGGTCCACCGGTGACCGTCCGTAGCAGTCCGCCGGACAGTCTGCCGGCCACAGCTCGCCGATCGATCATGAACAGAGCATGACGCAACCGGAGGGAACGGGACAGACCGCCTCGCCGTGTCGGGGGGACGCGGTGAGGCCGTAGGGTTACGGCAGGACATCTGCAGTTCGACGGCGCACCGCGAGATCCTTGAAGCAAGGCAGCACGAGGCTCGACGAAAGAGGACGCAACGATGACGACGGTTCCCCAGCCGACCGACGGGACTCGCTGGCGCTGCACGCTCTGCGGAAATCTCACGCGCTTCGACGTGACGCGCTCCTCGAAGGTCGTCGAATATGTCCATCTCGACCTGGCCGGTGAGTCCAGCGTCGAGGAACGCGAGGTGGTCAGTGAGACCATCGAGTCGGTGCGCTGCCGTTGGTGCAACGCGGTGGACCAGATCGAACTGGTGGACAGGCCGGGTGCCGACTCCTGACGGAGCCGCGCCCACAGACATTTGGGGTGACGGATGGTGGAGCAGCCCGATAGCGGCGCCGAGTCGGCCGAGGCGGCCGACGACGCCGTCGAGGCGCTCGACCGCCCGCTGCCCGAAGGCGTACGGCGGCGGGTCGTCGCACTGGTCTCGGACGCGTTCGGCGGCCTGACGGTCACCGAACTCCCGGCCCAGCTACGGCAGTACGCCCGCTTCACCCCGACCCGGCGGGCCAAGTTCGCCGGGAACGCGATGGCGGCCGCCCTGGAGAACGACGCGCTGTTCCGGCAGCGCATCGGTGAGCGGCTCAAGGAGGGGCAGCCCGAGCTGTCCGCCGCCCTGGGGGCCGGTGCGCCGCCTGCCGCCGCCGACCCCGTCGATGTGGCCGCGGCGGCCTATGTGCTGCGCCCGCCGGGCTGGGTGAAGCTGGTCGCCGCCGCCGGCGAGGAGGCCCAGCGCGCGGATGCCGAGCGCGCCGACGAGGAGAGCCGCCGCGAACTGGAGCGGCTGCGCGAGGAGCTCGTCCGGGCCCGCTCGCACACGAAGAGCGAGACGGAGCGGCTGCGCGCCGAGCTGGACGCGGCCCGCAAGGAGGCCGAATCCCTCCAGCGCAAGCTGCGCAGCGCCGTCAACGAGGTCAGGCGCGGCGAGGCCGCGCTGCGCCGCAGCCGCGCCGAGACCGACGCCGTACGGTCCGAGACGGCCGCCCAGGTCTCCGCCGCCGAGAGCGAGAGCCGCCGGCTCAAGGCTCGGCTCGGTGAGGCCGAGGCGTCCGTGGAGGCGGGCCGCCGGGCCGCCAGGGAGGGCCGCTCGGTCGAGGACATGAGGCTGCGGCTGCTGCTGGACACGGTGCTCGACGCGGCGAGCGGGCTCCGGCGCGAACTGGCCCTGCCGCCCTCCTCGATCCGTCCCGCCGACAGTGTCGACGCCGTCGAGCCGGGCCGGATGTCGCCCAAGGACATTGCCGCCAGGGCCCTTTCGGAGACCGACCCGGCCCTGCTCGACCAGCTGCTCGCGCTGCCGCAGGCGCATCTGATCGTCGACGGCTACAACGTCACCAAGACCGGCTATCCGCAGCTGCCGCTGGAGAAGCAGCGGCTGCGGCTGCTGGGCGGCCTCGCGGTGCTCGCGGCACAGACCGGCGCCGAGATGACCTGCGTCTTCGACGGGGCCGAACTGGCGGCCCCGGTGCTGCTCGCACCGCCGCGCGGGGTCCGGGTGCTGTTCAGCAAGCCCGGCGTGACCGCCGACGAACTCATCCGTCAGCTGGCGCGCGCCGAACCTCCGGGCAGGCCCGTCGTGGTGGTCTCCACCGACCGCGAAGTCGCCGACGGAGTGGCGAAGGCGGGCGCCAGGCCCGTTGCGTCCGTCTTGCTCCTGAAGCGCCTTTCGCGCGTCTAGTGGCACTTGTCGGGTCTCGGTGGAAATGAGGGAACGGACCGTCAGGTCGCCGCTACACCCCGTGCGTCGAGGGTAAAGAAGTGCGGTCTGTGACGAGATTTTTCTGGTGAGGATTTGAACTGATCACAAGTTGGTCACTAGGGTCGTACCTCGAACCTTCGCACGGTTGATCACCCATCCGGGGTGACGGCGAAGACACCGCCGAGTCCGTGACGTGCACGGAGCCGGGGATTCGAATCCCCCACAGCCCGGTAGGCGGCTCGAGGAAGAAGGAGCTCGCCTTCGTGGCGTCCCACCGTCGTCCCAAGCAGCCGAGCCGCGCCCGTGTGACCGTGCTCACCGCGACCGCCGCCGCGGCCGTGGCCCTGACCTCCCAGGCGGCCCACGCCGACCCGAAGCCCTCCAAGGGCGAGGTCAAGGCGAAGGTCGAGAAGCTCAACCACGAGGCCGGCGCCGCCAATGAGCGGTACTACGGCGCCAAGGAGAAGCAGCAGAAGCTGGAGAAGGAAGTCGGCGCGCTGCAGGACAAGGTGGCCCGCGGCCAGCAGGAGATCAACAACCTGCGCAACGGCCTCGGTTCGCTCGCCGCCGCGCAGTACCGCTCCGGTGGCATCGACCCGTCGGTGCAGCTCTTCCTCTCCTCCAACCCGGACAGTTTCCTCGACGAGGCCTCGGCCCTCGACCAGTTGACGGCCAAGCAGACCGAGACCCTGGGGAAGATCCAGGAGAAGCAGCGGGTCCTCGCGCAGGAGCGCAAGGAGGCCCAGGACAAGCTCGGTGACCTCGCGGACGTGCGCAAGACACTCGGCGCGAAGAAGAAGAAGCTCCAGGACAAGCTGGCCGAGGCGCAGCGCCTGCTCAACACGATGACCCAGGCCGAGCGCACGAAGATGCGCAATGACGAACAGCGTGCCAGCCGTGCCGCGAGCGACCGGGTCGACCTGGGCAAGGAGGTCCCCGCCTCCGCCTGGGGTGCCGCCGCCCTGAACGCAGCTGCCACCCAGGAGGGCAAGCCGTACCAGAGGGGCGGCACCGGCCCCGGGGCCTTCGACTGCTCCGGGCTGACCCAGTGGGCCTACGCCCAGGCCAACGTCCAGATCTCCCGGGTCACGTACACCCAGGTCAACGACGGTGTCCACATCGGGCGCAGCGCGCTGAAGCCGGGCGACCTGGTCTTCTTCAACAACACCGAGCACGTGGGCCTCTACGCGGGCAACAACACCGTCCTGCACGCCCCGTACCCGGGCACGTTCGTCCGCTACGAGTCGATGAACACCATCGGCAGCTTCCAGTTCGGCGTGCGCGTCGGCTGACGACGCCCGAACGGGCGAATTCCCGCGCCCGCGCAGACAGCCCGCCCCGCCGGAGACCACAGGTCACCGGCGGGGCGTCGCCTTTTCTGCCGCCCTTCCGTCCGGCGCGGTCGTTGGTCGCTCCGTGATCGGCCGACTACTGTCTGCCTGCCGTGCAGCTCCCGGTCGTCGGTCCGCCCGCCCCGGGCGGCAGGGGCTGCGCGCGTCTGCGTACCGCGGAAGGGAGTGCGGCGTCCTGTGGTGTCCCATCGCCGTTCCACACAGCCCGGCCTCAATCTCGGGGTCCGGGCCACCGTTCTGTCGGCCGCGGCGGCGACCGCGGCCGCCACCCTCGGGGCGGCCACCGCGAACGCCGACCCGCAGGACGCACCCCGGGCCGCCAAGGCCCGCATCGACCGGCTGTACACCGAGGCCGAGCGCGCCACCGAGCAGTACAACAAGGCCGGTGAGAACGCCGGCCGGCTGCGCGGCGAGGTCGGCCGGGCCCAGGACCGGGCGGCCCGCGGCCAGGAACGGCTCAACCGGATGCGTACGGCGCTCGGTTCGGCGGCGAGCGCGCAGTACCGTTCCGGCGGCATCGACCCCTCGCTCGCCCTGCTGCTCTCCTCCGACCCGGACAGCTACCTCGACCGGGCGGCCGTGCTGGAGCGCCTGACCGACCTTCAGGCCGCCGAGCTGCGGGAACTCCAGCAGGTCCAGCGCGGGCTCGTGCAGACCCGCGCGGAGGCGGACCGCGCGCTGGCCGAGCTGGAGCGCAACCGGGCGGACGCCACCCGCCACAAACGCGCCGTCGAGCGCAAGCTCACCGAGGCCAGGAAGCTGCTGAACGCGCTGCCCGGCGCCGACCGGGCGGAGTTCCAGCGGGCCTCGCGCTCCGGCCGCGACGGCGCGTACCCGGCGATGGCCGATCTGCCGGCCGGCTCCGCGCGCGCGGCGGCCGCCCTCATGGCGGTCCGGCAGGCACTGGGACGCCCGTACATCTGGGGAGCCAACGGGCCGGCCGGATTCGACTGCTCCGGGCTGATGCAGTGGGCGTACGCCCAGGCCGGGGTCAGCCTGCCGCGGACCTCGCAGGCCCAGCGGTACGCGGGACACATGGTGCCGCTCTCCGAGGCCCGCCCCGGCGACCTGGTTGCCTACCGCGCGGACGCCGGCCACATCGCGATGTACGTCGGCAACGGCCAGGTGATCCACGCCCCGTACCCCGGGGCCCCGGTGCGCTACGACCCCGTCGGCATGATGCCCGTCTCGTCGGTCACCCGCGTCTGACCGTACCCTCGGTCGGGTGAGCGAGCGGCGGGGACGGAACGGCGGGCGGCGCGCGGCGGGAGCGCTGCTCGCCGGACTGCTGCTCGCCTCCGGCTGCGCGGCCCACGACGACGGCGCCGCCCCGGACGCGACCGTCCGCGCCGTCCGCGCCACGCTGGACCGCCGGGCGGCCGCCGTGCTGGACCACGACACGGACGCCTACCTGGCCACGACGGACCCCGAAGCCACCGGGCTGCGCACGGCCCAGCGCCGGGAGCTCGCCAACCTCGCGGACATACCGCTGGGCTCGTGGACGTACCGGCTGCGCGACGTGACCGCGCGGGGCGCCGACCGGGCCACCGCGGACGTCGAGCTGCGCTACCGGATCAAGGGCTACGACGCCGCCCCGGTCGCCGCGGACCGGGTGTTCGACCTGAGACGGGACCGGGCGGACGGCCGCTGGTACGTCGTCGGGGACCGGGCGGACGGGGACGGCGCCCGGCAGCTCTGGCAGCAGGGCGACGTCCGGGTGGTGCCCGGGAAGCACAGCCTCGTGCTCGGCGTCGGCCGCACGGAGCAGGAGCTGCGCGCCATCGCCCGGACCGCGGACCGCGCGGTGCCCGCCGTGTCCGACGCCTGGCCGGAACGCTGGGCGGGCCGCGTGGTGATGCTCGTACCGCGGACGGTGGAGGACATGGCGGGGCTGCTGGGGTCGTCGGCGGCGGACTACCGGGGCATCGCCGCCGTCACCACCGGGCAGACCGGCGGCGCGGGCCGGACCCCCGCGGACCGGGTGATCGTCAACCCGCAGGCGTACGGCACCCTCGGCACCTTCGGGCAGCGGATCGTCCTCACCCACGAGACCGCCCACGTCGCCACCCGCACCCGCACCTCCGCCGCGACCCCGACCTGGCTCTCCGAGGGCTTCGCGGACTGGGCGGCCTACCGCTCCGAGGACCGCACCGCCGCACAGATCGCGCCCGACCTCGCAAACGCCGTCCGGCGCGGCGACCCGCCCGCCGAGCTCCCCACGGACGAGGACTTCGGCTTCGCGGGCGACCCGGCGCGCCTGGCGAGGGCGTACGAGGGCGGCTGGGCGGCCTGCGAGCTGATCGCCGACCACTGGGGCGAGAAGAAGCTGTTCGCCTTCTACCGGGCCGTCGGAGGGCACCCGGGACGGGACGGAGCGGTGGAGCAGGCCATGCACGAGGTGCTCGACACGACCCCGCAGGACTTCACCGCACTCTGGCGGGAGCAACTGCGCTCCCGGCTCGGCTGAGCGCGGCGCACGGCTCAGAGCCTGTCGGGTGACCTCAGATCGGATAGCGGACGCGGTCTGGTGCGTGCGATTCCAAGGCGGAAGAGGAAGTCAACGCGGAGCGTTGGCGACCGACGACAACGCGGGAAGCGCGCGTGCCAGGGCGTGGCCGCCCGGTCGGAGGTCACCCGACAGGCTCTCAGAGGCTGCCCGATTGGAGGTCACCCGACAGCCTCTCAGGAGCCGACCGGCTCCGCCTCCCGGCCGAGGCCGGACCGGACGGCTGACCCGCCGCCGTCGCGCGTCGCCCGGGGCACCGTCCGCCGCCACAGACGGCGGCAGGCGATCAGCGTCGCCGCGACCAGCAGGCCGTTGCGCAGGAACATCAGCGTGACCCCGGTCGCGTCGCTGGTCACCACATGCGTGAACCCGAACGGGAACTCCCACTGGGTGAAGCCCGTCGCCAGCAGCACCAGACCGGCCGGCAGCACCATCCGGCTGTCGCGGAACACCAGGCAGACCGCCGCCAGGCCGACCAGCCACAGCAGGTACTGCGGGCTGATCACCCGGCTCGTCGTCGTGAACAGCAGCACCGCCGCGAACGCCGCGTCCGCCGGGGTGCTCACGCCGAACTCACGGGCCCGCAGCCGCCACACCACCAGCCAGCCGAACGCGAGGACGGACAGACCGAGGGCCAGCGTGCTCACCAGCGGCACGTACGGACCCAGGAACTCCATCGAGCCGTAGTGGAACTCCACCCGGCCCTGCCAGCCGAACTGCCGCGCCACGTGGAAGACCAGCGCGCCCAGCGACTCGACCTCGGTGCCCCGGTCGCGCTGGGAGCCGATGAAGGCCAGCGCACCGGGCATCGCCACGGCGCACCCCACCAGCAGCCCGGCCGCCGTCACCGCCGCGGCCGTCCACGCCAGCCGCGTCCGCCGGCCGCGCGCCGTACCGGCCAGGATCAGCGCCGGCCACACCTTCAGCAGCGCACCGACGGCGGCCAGCACCCCCAGCACCCGCGGATGCCGCAGCCCCGCCAGGAGCGCCGCCACCGCCACCGCCGTGACCATCACGTCGTAACGGGCGTACGCGGTCGTGCCGAGCAGCGGCACCCCCGCCACCCACACCCAGGCGCCCGCCACCGACCGGCCGCCGCCCCGGCCCGCGTACAGCAGCAGCCCCAGCACCAGCAGGTCGCACACGAACGCGAGGACGAAGAAGGCCGAGGCGTAGTCCAGGAACGGCAGCAGCGCGGGGGAGAGGATGGCGAGCGCGGCCAGCGGCGGGTACTGCCAGGTGACGTCGGACTGCGGATACGTACCGGTCTTCAGCACCTCGGACCAGCCGTGGTAGATCACCGAGACGTCACTGGTCACGTCCGGTCCGGACAGCGTGATCACCTTGGTGACGCAGAGCAGCAGCGCGACCCTGGTCAGGGCCCACACCGCGACAGCGAGCCGCGCGCCGGTCGATCCCCTCATGACCGCCTCATCCGTTCTCATCAGTGGGCACCGGTGGGTACTCGGTGGGTACGAGGAGACATGATGCCCGCACGGCCGGTGCCGGAGCCATCGGGCCCGGACCGCCCGGTACTGTCGGCCGGGATGGACAAGACCCTGATCGTGACCAACGACTTCCCGCCCCGCCCCGGCGGCATCCAGGCCTTTCTGCACAACATGGCACTGCGCCTGGACCCCGGACAGATCGTCGTGTACGCCTCGACCTGGAAGCGGACCCCCGAAGGCGTCGCGGCCACCGCCGCCTTCGACGCCGAGCAGCCGTTCACCGTCGTGCGCGACCCGACGACGATGCTGCTGCCGACCCCGCGGGTCACCCGGCGCGCGGTACGGCTGCTGCGCGAACACGGCTGCAGCTCCGTCTGGTTCGGCGCCGCGGCCCCGCTCGGGCTGATGGCACCGGCGCTGCGCAGGGCCGGTGCCCGCCGCCTGGTCGCCACCACCCACGGGCACGAGGCGGGCTGGGCCCAGCTGCCCGCGGCCCGGCAGCTGCTGCGACGGATCGGCGAGGGCACGGACACGATCACCTACCTGGGGGAGTACACCCGCTCCCGGATCGCCCCCGCGCTCACGCCCGGGGCCGCGGCGCGCATGGCCCAACTGCCGCCCGGCGTCGACGAGAAGACCTTCCACCCGGGGTCGGGCGGGGACCGGGTCAGGGCCGGGCTCGGCCTCGCGGACCGGCCCGTCGTCGTCTGCGTGTCACGGCTCGTGCCGCGCAAGGGCCAGGACACGCTGATCCTCGCGATGCCCGCGATCCTGGCGCAGGTGCCGGACGCGGTGCTCCTGATCGTCGGCGGCGGACCGTACGCCGAGGAGCTGAAGCGGCTGGCCGGGGAGACCGGGGTCGAGGAGTCCGTGCGGTTCACCGGACCGGTGCCGTGGGAGGAGCTGCCCGCCCACTACGGTGCGGGCGACGTCTTCGCCATGCCGTGCCGCACCCGTCGCGGCGGCCTGGACGTGGAGGGCCTCGGCATCGTCTTCCTGGAGGCGTCCGCGACCGGTCTGCCGGTGGTGGCGGGCGACTCGGGCGGCGCGCCCGACGCGGTGCTCGACGGCGAGACCGGGTGGGTGGTGCGCGGGGACAGCGTGGAGGAGTCGGCCGACCGGATCGTCACCCTGCTCCGCGACCCGGAGCTGCGGCAGCGGATGGGGGAGCGGGGACGGGCCTGGGTCGAGGAGAAGTGGCGCTGGGACCTGCTCGCCGAGCGGCTCCGGGCACTGCTCTGACGACCGGGACGTACGCATGAGAGGGGGCCCGCACATGCCGTGCGGGCCCCCTCTCATGCGTACGTCCCGGTCGTCAGCCCCGGTAGATCGCCTCGATCTCGTCCGCGTAGTCCTTCGCCACCACGTTCCGCTTCAGCTTCAGCGACGGCGTGATGTGGCCCGCCTCCTCGGTGAACTGCGAGTCCAGGATGCGGAACTTGCGTACCGACTCCGCCTTGGACACGGCCGCGTTCCCGTCGTCCACCGCCCGCTGAACCTCGGCCAGCAGCTCCGGGTCCTCGCGCAGCGACCGGGCCGTCGAGCCGGCCGGCTTGCCGTGCTCCTCGGCCCAGCGGCCCAGGAACTCCTCGTCCAGGGTGACCAGCGCGCCCACGAACGGCCGTCCGTCGCCGACCACCATGCACTCGGCGACCAGGGCGTGCCCGCGGATCCGGTCCTCGATCACCGCGGGAGCGACGTTCTTGCCGCCCGCCGTGACGATGATCTCCTTCTTGCGGCCGGTGATCGCGAGATAGCCGTCCTCGTCGAGGGTGCCGATGTCGCCCGTGTGGAACCAGCCGTCGGCCAGCGCGTCGGCCGTCGCCGCCTCGTTGTTCCAGTAGCCGGTGAACAGGTGCTCGCCGTGCAGCAGCACCTCGCCGTCGTCCGCGATCCGCACGACCGAACCGGGCAGCGGCTGGCCGACCGTACCGATCTTCTGCCGGTCCCACGGGTTGAAGGCGGTGGCCGCACAGGTCTCGGTCAGGCCGTAGCCCTCCAGGACCGTGAAGCCGATCCCGCGGTAGAAGTGGCCGAGCCGCTCACCCAGCGGCGCGCCGCCGGAGATCGCGTACTCGCCGCGCCCGCCGAGCACCGCCCGCAGCTTGCCGTAGACCAGCCGGTCGAAGACCTTGTGCTTCAACTTCAGGCCCAGGGGCGGGCCCTGGGGGGTGCCCAGCGCGCGGCTGTAGGTGATCGCCGTGTTGGCGGCCTTGTCGAAGATCTTTCCCTTGCCGTCGGCCTGCGCCTTGGCGCGCGCCGCGTTGTACACCTTCTCGAAGACCCGCGGCACGCCGAGGATCAACGTCGGCCGGAACGAGGCCAGTTCATCGGTGAGGTGCTTGATGTCCGGTACGCAGCCGAGCTTGATCGGGGCCATCACCGAGGCCACCTCGACCAGCCGTCCGAAGACATGCGCGGCGGGCAGGAAGAGCAGCACGGAGCACTCGCCGGTACGGAAGAGCGGCTTCAGTCGTTCCACCACGTTGCCGCACTCGGCGAAGAAGCTGCGGTGCGTGAGCACACAGCCCTTGGGGCGGCCGGTGGTGCCCGAGGTGTAGACGATGGTGGCCGGGTCGTCCGCCTTGGCGCTCACCATCCGCAGGTCCAGCGTCTCGTCCGAGACGTCCTCCCCGATCGCCGTCAACCGGCGGATCGCGTCGTCCTCGATCTGCCAGATGCCCTTCAGGGCCGGCAGGTCCGCCTGGACGGAGACCACGGAGGCCTGGTGCGCGTCGGATTCCACGAGGCACAGGGCGGCGCCGGAGTCGCCGAGGATCCACTGGATCTGCTCGGGCGAGCTGGTCTCGTACACCGGGACGGTGACCGCGCCCGCGCTCCAGATCGCGAAGTCGAGCAGTACCCACTCGTAGCGGGTGCGCGAGAGCAGGGCCACCCGGTCACCGGCGTCGACGCCCTCGGCGATCAGCCCTTTGGCGACGCCTCTGACCTCGGCCAGGAACTGTGCGGCGTTCACATCGGTCCACGTGCCCCCCACCTTGCGGCTCATCACCGCGACATCGGGATGCTGAGCGGCATTGCGGCGGATGAGATCCGTCAGGTTGCCGTCCGAAGGGACCTCGTACAGGGCCGGAAGGCTGAACTCGCGCAAGACTGCTGCTCCTCATCGGGCTCCGGTGCCACGGCTCTGTGTGACGCACCGGCTGCGGTCCAAGACTGGCGGGTGCTCAGTGGGGTGAGCACGACTGGACTGCCCGGACGTTACCCACGAGTACTCGGTTCCCGATAGGGGGTTCCGGCCAGATGTCTTATGCGTCACACACCACGGTGACCCTTGGGCGCACAGTAGTCCACCCGCGTGACCGGGCGGCGATATTCGCAGGTCCGGCGGCCTCTACCGAGGTGACCGGCAGAGTTCTAAGGTGATCGTCATGCGAGCCGGACCGGACAGCCCAGGCACATCGACCCGACAGCGCACCCGCATCCACGTCGTCAGCGACGTGCACGGCAACACCGAGGCGCTGGCCCGTGCCGGGAACGGCGCCGACGCGCTGGTCTGCCTCGGTGACCTGGTGCTCTTCCTCGACTACGCCGACCACTCGCGCGGCATCTTCCCCGAACTCTTCGGGGTGGAGAACGCCGACCGGATCGTCGCGCTGCGCACCGCGCGCCGCTTCGAGGAGGCCCGCGAGTTCGGCCGGGGCCTGTGGGCGGGCATGGACCGCAACGCCGCGATCGTCACGGCGGTGCGCAAGCAGTACGCCGCACTCTTCGCGGTCTTCCCCACACCGACGTACGCCACCTACGGCAACGTCGACATCCCCGGCCTGTGGCCCGAGTACGCACACCCCGGCACCACCGTCCTGGACGGCGAGCGGGTCGAGATCGGCGGCCGTGTCTTCGGCTTCGTCGGCGGCGGCCTGAAGACCCCGATGAACACCCCGTACGAGATCGGCGACGAGGAGTACGCGGCGAAGATCGAGGCGATCGGCCCGGTCGACGTGCTCTGCACCCACATCCCGCCCGAGGTCCCGGAGCTGACGTACGACACGGTGGCGCGCCGCTTCGAGCGCGGCAGCCGGGCCCTACTGGACGCCATCCGCCGCACCCGCCCGCGGTACGCGCTGTTCGGCCACGTCCACCAGCCGCTGGTCCGCCGGATGCGGATCGGCGCCACCGAATGCGTGAACGTCGGCCACTTCGCGTCCACCGGCAGGCCCTGGGCCCTGGAGTGGTGACAACACCGGCACGGACCCTGGAACGAGGCGCCGCACACACGCGATAGCCTTCTGACGGCAGGCCTCTGCCGACGCACCGGTACACCGCACTGGAGGAGCCACGGCGATGGCTGAACACACCAGCTCGAGCATCACGATCGAGGCGGCACCGGCCGACGTCATGGGAGTGATCGCCGACTTCGCCCGCTACCCGGAGTGGACCGGCGAGGTCAAGGAGGCCGAGGTCCTCTCCACCGACGACCACGGCCGCGCCGAGAAGGTCCGCCTCGTCCTCGACGCCGGAGCGATCAAGGACGACCACACGCTCGCCTACACCTGGATCGGCGACTACGAGGTCAGCTGGACCCTCGTCAAGTCCCAGATGCTGCGCGCCATCGACGGCTCCTACGCGCTGGCCCCGCTCGGCGACGGCGACCGCACCGAGGTCACCTACCGGCTGACCGTCGACGTCAAGATCCCGATGCTCGGCATGATCAAGCGCAAGGCGGAGAAGGTCATCATCGACCGGGCCCTGGCCGGTCTGAAGAAGCGCGTCGAGTCCGTCCCGAAGGCCTGACCGGATGCGTACGGTCCTCGTCACCGGCCCCGGCGGCGCCGGCCGTACCACCGTCGCGGCGGCGACCGCGCTGGCCGCCGCCCGCCGCGGCAGGCGCACCCTGCTGCTGACGGCCGACGGCATACCCGGCTTTCCCGACAGCACCGAACCCACCGAGGTCACCGATGGGCTGTGGTCCGCCCGCATCGACTCCGGCGATCACTTCCGCGGCGAACTCCTCGCACTCCAGGACCAGGCCTCCGCCGTGCTCGACCTGCTCGGCGGGAACCGGCTGGACGGCGAGGAACTGACCGAGCTCCCCGGCAGCTCCGAGCTCGCCCTCCTGCACACCCTGCGCCGCGCCGCCGAGGGCGACTGGTCGCGCCGCGGCCACGACCTCCTCGTCGTCGACCTGCCACCGCTGCGCGAAGCACTCGCCCTGCTCGCCCTCCCCGAGCAGCTGCGCCGCTATCTGCGCCGGCTGCTTCCCCCGGAACGCCAGGCCGCCCGTGCCCTGCGACCGATGCTCGCCCAGCTCGCCGGCGTGCCCATGCCCGCCCAGTGGCTGTACGAGGCAGCCGCCCGCAGGGACGCCGAGCTGGCCGCCGTCCAGGCCCTGATCGAGGACCGCAACACCACGCTCCGGCTCGTCGCGGAGCCCGGCCCCGCCGCCGAGGAAGCCCTGCGCACCGCCCGCACCGGCCTCGCCCTGCACGGACTGCGGGTCGACACCCTCGCGGTGAACCGGGTGCTGCCCAGGCACTCCGCCGACCCCTGGTTCGCGGAGCTCGCCGCGCAGCAGGAGAAGACCGTCGACCGCTGGTACGAGGAATGGGTGCCCGAGGCCGCGCTGTGCGAGGTGCCCCACCTCGGCCGCGACCCGCGGGGCCTCGACGACCTCGCCCGCCTCGACACCACGGCCGCCTGCACCGTCTTCGAGACGGCCGGCACCGGTGGCGGCCTCTTCGAGGGCGACGGACTGGCCTCGGAACTGGACGGGCGGAGCCCCGGCCGGGCCGACGACCCCTGGTGGATCGAGAGCCCCGACGTCCCGGACGGCCTCGACGGGCTGCTGCCCGGCGGCCGGATCGTGACGGCCCCGCCGTCCGGCGACGGCGACCCGGTCCTCGTCTGGTGCCTGCCGCTGCCCGGCGCCGTCAAGAAGGACCTCCAGCTGGTCCGCCGCGGCGACGAGCTGCTGCTCACGGTCGGCCCGTTCCACCGGATCGTCCCGCTGGAATCAGGACTGCGCCGCTGCACCGTCTCCGGCGCCGCCCTCACCGACGGGGTGCTCCGGGTCCGGTTCACCCCGGACCCCGGACTGTGGCCGAGGACGGGCTGAACGGCACCCCACGGTTCGGGTAACGTCGGTAGTACGTGCCCCGTATGCCGGGCCGCCGGCACACCACGTCGCAGGAGTCCGCCATGAGCGATGCCACCGATCGTCCCGTCGACGACGACGCGTGGGCGAAGGCCTGCGCCGAGGACCTCGAAGCGGAGAAGGCCCGCCGCCGGGCCCAGCACGGCCCGCCGCCCGGCTCCGCCGCCGAGGAACTGCGCAAGCTGGTCGACGCCGTGGCCGACAAGGTCTCGTCCCTCCAGTCGCCGCTGTTCGGCGCGGCGGCCCAGGGCACCGTGCAGCAGATCATCAAGCAGGCGAAGTCCGCGGTCGAGCCCGTCATCGAGCGCAATCCGGACGTCTTCGACCACATTGCCGCAGCCGGCAGCGAACTCCTCGCCGCCTACCGCTCCGCCGTCGAAGGCCAGGAACGCCGCTGGACCCAGGGCGCCGGGGACCCCGCAGGCAACGAAAAGAAGGCCGACGACCCTTCCGACCCCCGCGACGAGGGCCCCGCCGCAGGCGAACACATCGACCTGGACTGACCGGCCCCGAAAGGCCGGGCCCCCGGCTCGGGTACGGTTGGCCCCAGCGGGGCTCGACCGGAACTGAGGGATTCATGGGACTCACCATCGGCGTCGATATCGGCGGCACGAAGATCGCGGCGGGAGTGGTCGACGAAGAGGGCCGGATCCTCTCGACGTTCAAGGTGCCGACCCCGCCGACGGCTGAAGGCATCGTGGACGCGATCGCGTCGGCCGTGTCCGGCGCGAGCGAGGGCCACCAGATCGATGCCGTCGGCATCGGTGCGGCCGGATACGTCGACGACAAGCGCGCCACCGTGCTGTTCGCGCCGAACATCAACTGGCGGCACGAGCCGCTGAAGGACAAGGTCGAACAGCGCGTCGGCCTTCCGGTCGTCGTCGAGAACGACGCCAACGCCGCCGCCTGGGGCGAATACCGCTTCGGCGCCGGACAGGGCCACGACGACGTCATCTGCATCACGCTCGGCACCGGCCTCGGTGGCGGGATCATCATCGGCAACAAGCTGCGCCGCGGACGCTTCGGCGTGGCCGCCGAGTTCGGCCACATCCGGGTCGTCCCGGACGGTCTGCTCTGCGGCTGCGGCAGCCAGGGCTGCTGGGAGCAGTACGCGTCCGGGCGCGCACTCGTCCGGTACGCCAAGCAGCGCGCCAACGCCACCCCCGAGAACGCCACGATCCTGCTGTCGCTCGGCGACGGCACGGTGGACGGTATCGAGGGCAAGCACATCAGCCAGGCCGCCCGGCAGGGCGACCCGGTGGCGGTCGACTCGTTCCGCGAGCTGGCCCGCTGGGCCGGCGCCGGACTCGCCGACCTCGCCTCGCTCTTCGACCCGTCCGCGTTCATCGTCGGCGGCGGCGTGTCGGACGAGGGCGAGCTGGTGCTCGACCCGATCCGCAAGTCGTTCCGGCGCTGGCTGATCGGCGGCGAATGGCGCCCGCACGCCCAGGTGCTCGCGGCCCAACTGGGCGGCAAGGCCGGGCTGGTGGGCGCGGCGGACCTGGCCCGCCAGGGCTAGGGCCTGTCCGAGCCGGACGCCCGTCGCGCCCCTGTGGGAGCGGCGGGCGTCCGTCGTATCGTGAGACACATGGTCCTGACGCCACTGCCCGACTCCCGTACCGAGCCGGATGGTTCGGCCGTCATCCGAGTGCTCAGCTACAACATCCGGTCGATGCGCGACGACCGCGAGGCACTGGCCCGCGTCATCAGCGCCTGCGCCCCCGACCTGGTCTTCATCCAGGAAGCCCCGCGCTTCTTCCGCTGGCGCAAGCGCGCGGCCTGGCTCGCGGCCCGTACCGACCTGGTCCTCCTCAGCGGCGGTGCCACGGCGGCCGGGCCGCTGCTGCTCTGCTCGCTGCGGGCCACCGTGGAGCGGACGGAGGACGTGCTGCTGCCGCTCACCCCCGGACTGCACCGCAGGGGCTTCGCCACATCGGTGGTACGGATCGCGGGCACCCGGATCGGTCTGCTGAGCTTCCATCTGAGCCTGCAGCGCGACGAACGCCTGGCCCAGACGGAGTTGTTGCTGGAGCGGCTGGACGCGATGGGCGTCGAGCACGCCATCGCGGCCGGCGACCTCAACGACGTACCGACCGGGAGCGCGTTCCGGCGGCTGGCCGAGCGGCTCCAGGACTGCTGGGCGGTCCGGCCGTGGGGCGAGGAGAACACCTACGCGCCGGACAACCCGCGACGGCGCATCGACGCGGTCTTCGCGACGGACGGGATCGAGGTGCTCGGCTGCGGTGTCCCCGCCGGGCTGCCCGGTGCCACCGACGCGGACCTGCGGGCGGCCACCGACCATCTGCCGGTGCTGGCGGCGCTACGGGTGCCCGCGATCAGGCCCTGAGCGGGCGGCGGCCCGCCCGCCGCAGCGCCCCGGCCTCAAAGGCTGTCGGGTGACCTCAGACCACCGCCCCGCGCCCGGGGTCGTCGCCGTCCTCGTCGTCGTCGTTCATCCGAGCCACCAGGGTGACGAAACCGCCCAGGAAGCCGCCGACGCAGATCGTTGTGAGCCACCAGGTCATGTCCCACCGCAGCAGCACCGCGAGCAGCATCAGCACCGGACCGCCGACGACCGCGAGCCAGGCGAACTTCGCCGTGACATCGGCCTCCGGCAGCGGCGGCGGCTCCGGGGGGACGAAATGCCCCTCGTCGCTCCCGTCGAGATCGTCGTCCTTCGGCTCCGCGACCTCGTAGTCGCGCGGGCCCCCGACGCCGGGCGCGAACACGATCGAGCTGCCGAGCGGCTTCTCCGGCGGCTTCGCGGACTTCTTCCCGAGCCCCTTGTCCGGATCCAGGACGTCGGGCTGGTCGTCCTCCGGCAGCGCGAGATCCTCGATCGACCTGAACGGCTTGGCGCCCGGCGGGTCCGGCGGCTCCTCGCCGTACCCCGCGATGATCGCCTGCCACGCCGCGTCCTCGTCGACCGACGGCTCGGACCGGCTGCCGTCGGCGCCCGGGGTCGCCTCCCGGGCAGCGGCGTCCTGCGGGCCCGTGCCGTCGTCGGGCACGGCCGCTCCCTCCGCGGGAAGGGGCTCGCGCTCCTCCTCGCTGCCCGCGCGCTCCGCGTCGTGCTCAGCCACCTGACGTGCTCCCCTTCTTTCCGACGCTCGGGGCGAGGCGGCCGATGAACCGGTAGCTCTCGTCGAAGATCCGCTCCGCATCATGGTCCAACGTCGCGACGTGGTAGCTCTGTTCCAGCAGGATCTCCTCGACGTCCGTCGACGACACCCGGCTGAGGATGCGGGCCGAGTCGGCGGGCGGCACCACATGGTCCTGCGGGCTGTGCAGCAGCACGATCGGCTGCGTGACCTGGGGCAGCTCGGCGTCGACCAGGCGGAAGAACTTCCGCAGCGAATGCGCCGCGTGCAACGGCACCCGGTCGTACCCCACCTCGTCGGAGCCCGGCAGGGCGATGTCGCTCGCCAGCCCCTTCGTCGTCCGCACCAGATGGCGGGCGACCGGCAGCGCGTACGACGACAGGCCGTGCACCTTGTTCGCCGGGTTGACCAGCACCAGACCGCTGATCGCGTCCCCGTGCTTCGCCGCCAGCCGCAGCGTCAGCGCGCCTCCCATGGACAGTCCGAAGACGAAGACCTGGCCGCACCGCTCCAGCAGGGCGCGCAGCTCCCGGTCCACCTCCGCGTACCAGTCCTGCCAGCCCGTGAGCTGCATGTCTTCCCAGCGGGTGCCGTGCCCCGGCAGCAGGGGCAGCGAGACGGTGAGCCCGCGCTCCGCCAGGTATTCCGCCCAGGGGCGCAGCGACTGCGGGGAACCGGTGAATCCGTGGCAGAGGAGGACGCCGACCTCTCCGCCCTCGTGGCGGAACGGCTCGGCTCCAGGAAGGACCGGCACCGGGGTCTCCTGTTCGTGAGGCTCGAAGGGGAGCGAAAGAGGGGAGTGCAGAAGGATTACTTCACCGTACGCGACCGGGCTGACACCGACCAGGGTCGTCACCGCCTCCGGCCGCCGCATCGGCTCCCTGCCGGGCGGGAGCGGGGGCGGCCCACGGGTTAAGGTCTGTCGGACAGCACACAGGAGGCACCCGAGTTGATCTACGGCGCAATGAAGTTCTCCATCGGCGGCTCGCTGAAGCTTGCCTTCCGGCCATGGGTGGAGGGCCTGGAGAACATTCCCGCGCAGGGACCGGCGATCCTCGCGAGCAACCACCTGTCGTTCTCGGACTCCTTCTTCCTGCCGGCCGTCCTGGACCGCAAGGTCACCTTCATCGCCAAGTCGGAGTACTTCACCGCACCCGGCGTGAAGGGCAAGCTGACCGCGGCCTTCTTCAAGGGCGTCGGCCAGCTCCCGGTGGACCGCTCGGGCGCCCGCGGCGCCGGCGAGGCGGCCATCAAGGCGGGCATCGAGGTCATCGAGAGCGGCGGCCTCTTCGGCATCTACCCGGAGGGCACCCGTTCGCCCGACGGCCGTCTCTACCGGGGCAAGCCCGGCGGGCTCGCCAGGGTGGCACTGGCCACCGGAGCGCCTGTCATCCCCGTCGCGATGATCGACACGGAGAAGATCCAGCCGCCCGGCCAGGTGATGCCCAAGCTGATGCGCCCGGGGATCAGGATCGGCAAGCCGCTCGACTTCAGCCGCTACCACGGCATGGAGGGGGACCGCTTCATCCTGCGCTCGGTCACCGACGAGGTGATGTACGAGATCATGAAGCTCTCCGGCCAGGAGTACGTCGACATCTACGCGACGGCGGCCAAGCGGCAGATCGCGGACGAGGCGAAGCGCCGCGCCGAGGCGGAGAAGCAC
The DNA here is from genome assembly GCF_042882135.1 of Streptomyces sp. NPDC058240. NCBI lineage: Bacteria > Bacillati > Actinomycetota > Actinomycetes > Kitasatosporales > Streptomycetaceae > Streptomyces > Streptomyces sp. NPDC058240. Next base: position 150,198 of record NZ_JBHVWT010000001.1, on the reverse strand, counting down.
AAGGGCGACGAGTCCGGAACGCAAGGCTGAAGGAACGGTACGGCGCGAGCGCGCCGGTGCCGTCCGGGGGGTGGGGGAAGTGGCCAGGCGCGAGCGCGTCGTACGGATGTCGGTCGAGCAGCCGCTGTGGAGTGCGCTGACGGCGTACCGCATCCTGACGATGCTGTACGCGGTCCTGCTCTCCGTCTTCGGCCGGGAGAAGTACGACCGGCCGTGGGTGGCCGTCGCCTTCCTGGCGGTGATGGTGGTCTGGACGCTCGCCACCCTTCCGAAGGTCGCGGGCGCCGCCGCCTGCACCAAGCGTTTCCTCGGCGCCGATCTGACCATCGCTCTGGCCGGGATACTCCTCACCCCGCTCGCCGACTTCGAGGCCCAGCAGGTCGACGGCCCGACGCTGCCGTCGATCTGGACCGCGGGTTCCGTGCTGGCCTTCGCGATCAAGGGCGGCTGGCGCTGGGCGGCCTTCGCCTCCACCTTCGTCGCCGTCGTCAACATCATCGAGCGCGGTGACCCCAGCCGGGACACCTTCCACAACGTGCTGCTGGTCTGGGTCGCCTCCATCGCGATCGGGTACGTCGTCGAGGTCGCCAGGGCCAGTGAGCGGACCCTCGCCCGAGCCCTGGAGATCGAGGCCGCCACCCGGGAGCGGGAACGGCTGGCCCGGGACATCCACGACAGCGTGCTCCAGGTCCTCGCGATGGTGCAGCGCCGCGGCACCGCGCTCGGCGGGGAGGCGGCCGAGCTGGGCCGGATGGCCGGGGAGCAGGAGGTCGCCCTGCGCACCCTGGTCTCCAGCGGCCTCGTCCCCACCACCCGGGTCTCCGAGGACGCCGCCGAGGGCGCCGTGGTCCGCAGCGTGGAGGTCGACGACGAACCGTCCGGCCGGGCCGACTGCGATCTGCGCTCCCTGCTCGCCCCGCACGCCGGCTCCCGGGTCAGCTTCGCGGAGCCGGGAGCCCCGGTGCTGCTCGCTCCCGCGGCCGCGATGGAGCTGGCGGCCGCTGTCAGTGCCGCCCTGGACAATGTCAGGGTCCACGCGGGGGAGAATGCCCAGGCCTGGATCCTCGTCGAGGACTGGCCGGACGAGGTGATCGTGACGGTCCGGGACGACGGCCCCGGAATCCCGGAGGGGCGGCTCGCCCAGGCCGAGGGGGAGGGACGGATGGGGGTGGCCCTGTCGATCCGGGGGAGGCTGCGCGACCTGGGCGGTACGGCGGAGTTGATCTCGGTGCCCGGCCAGGGCACCGAGGTCGAGTTGAAGGTTCCGAAGGTTTCACGGGGGAAGGCAGGATCAGCGAGATGAGCACGGAGAACACCCGGGGCGCCGAGGAGCGGGCCATCAGGGTGATGGTGGTGGACGACCATCCGATGTGGCGCGACGCCGTCGCCCGTGACCTTTCCGAGTCGGGCTTCGACGTGGTGGCGACCGCCGGTGACGGACCGCAGGCGGTCCGCAGGGCGAAGGCCGTCACCCCCGACGTCCTCGTGCTCGACCTCAACCTGCCCGGTATGCCCGGCGTCCAGGTCTGCAAGGAACTCGTCGGCTCCCACCCCGGGCTGCGGGTGCTGGTGCTCTCCGCGAGCGGTGAGCACGCCGACGTACTGGAAGCGGTCAAGTCCGGCGCCACCGGCTATCTGCTCAAGTCGGCCAGTACGCAGGAGCTGACCGAGGCCGTGCGGTCCACCGCCGTCGGCGACCCCGTCTTCACGCCGGGCCTGGCCGGACTGGTCCTCGGCGAATACCGCAGGCTCGCCTCCGACCCCACGCCGGTCGCCTCCGACGAACCCAAGGTCCCGCAGCTCACCGAGCGCGAGACCGAGGTGCTGCGGCTGGTCGCCAAGGGGCTCTCCTACAAGCAGATCGCGGAGCGGCTGGTCATCTCGCACCGCACCGTGCAGAACCACGTGCAGAACACCCTGGGCAAGCTCCAGCTGCACAACCGGGTGGAGCTCGTGCGGTACGCGATCGAGCGCGGCCTCGACGACGCCTGAGAGCCTGTCGGGTGACCTCCGGCCGGGCGGCCACGCCCTGGCACGCACGCTATCCGATCTGAGGTCACCCGACAGGCTCTGAGCGCCGCGGCCCCGGTCGCCGGCCGGCCCGTTCGGCCGAGCGGTGCGGCAGGGGCATGGGCCGTATATTCGCGATGACCGGCCCCTGTCCCTGATCCGCTGATCCGTGCGACGAACGGGAGAAGTCATGGAAATCCTGGCATTCGGCGTGCAGTCCGACGAGAAGCCGCTGATCGAGAAGGCCTTCGCCGGGCAGCACGAGGTCCGTTGCCTGGACGTCTTCCTGAACAAGGACACCGCCCCCATCGCGGCGGGCTACGAGATCATCTCCACCAGCGTCAACGCCGACCTGGGCGCCGGCGTCCTGCAGACCCTGGCGGCGGGCGGCACGCAGATGATCGCCCAGCGCTCCACCGGCTTCAACAACATCGACCTCGATGTCGCCGAACGCCTCGCCCTGCGGGTCGCCCGGGTCTCGTACTACTCGCCGTACTCGGTCGCCGAATTTGCCTGGACCCTCGCGATGGCCGTCAACCGCCGGATCATCCGGGCCGCGAGTCGCACCCGCGACTTCGACTTCCGGCTCGACGGACTGCTCGGCCGGGACATGCGCGGCCGCACGGCGGGCGTGATCGGCACCGGCAAGATCGGCGAGGCCTTCACCCGTATCGCCCACGGCTTCGGCATGGAACTGCTCGGCTGGGACGTCGCCGAGAACCCCGCCTGCCTCGCGCTCGGCATGAAGTACGTGGAGAAGGAGCGACTGCTCGCCGAGTCCGACCTGATCAGCCTGCACGTCCCGCTGCTGCCCGCGACCCACCACATCATCGGCGAGGACGCCCTGGCCCGGATGAAGGACGACGCGATCCTGGTCAACTCCAGCCGCGGCGGACTCATCGACACCACGGCGCTGGTCACCGAACTGCGCGCGGGCCGCTTCCTGGGCGTCGGACTCGATGTGTACGAGGCGGAGGCCGGGCTCTTCTTCCTCGACAAGTCGCTGGAGGGCGTCGACGACGACACCCTGGCCCGGCTCGTCACCTTCCCGAACGTCATCGTCACCTCGCACCAGGCGTACTACACCGAGGACGCCGTGGGGCAGATCATCGACGCCACCGTGCAGAACGTCGCCGACTACCTGGCCGGCCGGCGCAGCGACAACGTCCTGGTCCCGGCGCTCCCGGCGAGCTGAGACCCCGGATCGCCCCGGGGTCCCGTCCGCCCCTTCAGCCGGCCACCGGCAGCCCCGCCAGCAGCTCCGCCACGATCGTCGCGCCGCGCAGCGTCAGCACCGACTCCGGGTGGAACTGCACCGAGGCGAAGCCCGGCCCGCGCAGCGCGTGCAGCTCACCGGTCGCCGCGTCCACGCTCGCCCCGACACCGTGCGTGGCGAGCTCGGTGACCACCGCCTCGTCGCAGCGCGCGGTGAAGCTGTTGTAGAAGCCGACCGTCTCCGGCCGCCCGAACAGCTCGATCCGGGTCTGCGCGCCCTGGTGCGGCACGGTCTTGCGGACGATCTCCAGACCCAGCTCCGCCGCGATCAGCTCATGGCCGAGGCAGACCCCCAGCAGGCCGTGCCGGTGATCACGGACCAGCTCCGCGGCGAGTCCGCGCAGCAGCCGCATCTTCGGATCGGCGGTGTCGCCCGGATTCCCCGGCCCGGGACCCAGCACGACCGGACCCTCGTGCGCCCGCACCCGTTCGCGCAGCCCCGGCTCGTCGTAGCGGTGCACCGCCACATCGAGGCCCGAGGAACGGAGCAGATGCGCCAGCATCGCGGTGAAGGTGTCCTCCCCGTCGATCACCAGCGCCCGTCCGGACAGCTCCTGCGTACGCTCCTGCATCCGCAGCCAGAACGGCGCGAGACCGTCCCGCCGGGCGTCCAGCGCGGCCTGCACGCGCGGGTCGCCCGCCAGCCGCGGCCGGGCCGCCTCGTCCCGCGGCCGGCCGGGCCGCACCCCCAGCGCGGCGAGCACGCCGGCCGCCTTCGCATGGGTCTCGGCGACCTCGCCGTCCGGATCGGAGTGCCGTACGAGCGTCGCCCCGACCGGCACCCGCAGCTGCCCGCCGGCCGAGATGTCGGCGGTACGGATCAGGATCGGCGAGTCCAGGGTCTGCGCCCCGCCCGGCTTCTGCCGCAACAGCGCCAGGGCCCCCGCGTAGTAGCCGCGCCCGCCGGGCTCGTACCGCTCGATGACCCGGCAGGCGTTCTGCACCGGGGAGCCGGTGACCGTCGCCGCGAACATGGTCTCCTTCAGCACCTCCCGCACATCCAGCGAGGAGCGCCCGCGCAGCTCGTACTCCGTATGGGCGAGATGGGCCATCTCCTTGAGCCGCGGCCCGATCACCACCCCGCCCATGTCGCCGACGGTGCACATCATCTTGAGCTCCTCGTCGACCACCATGGAGAGCTCCTCGGTCTCCTTGCGGTCGGCGAGGAAGGCCAGCAGACCCTCCGGGGTCGGGCCCTCGGCGGGGTAGCGGTACGTCCCGCTGATCGGGTTCATCACGACCGTCCCGCCGGACATCCGCACATGCACCTCGGGACTGGCGCCGACCAGCGTCCGCCCGCCCGTCGCCCGCCGCCCCGACGGGGAGGGCCCTTCGGGTCCGCTGTCGCCCGTGTGCACGACGAAGGTCCAGTACGCGCCGCGCTCACCGGCCAGCAGCCGCCGGAAGAGGGCCAGCGCGTCGGCCCGGCCGAAGCCGGGGATCTCCCCCCGGAAGGTCCGCCGGATGACGAAGTTCGCGCCCTCACCCTGCCCGATCTCGTCCTCGACGACCCGCCGGACGATCCCGGCGTACTCCTCGTCCCCGACGTCGAACGCGCCGCCCTCGACCCGCACGTCCCGGACCGGCAGACGGTCCAGCACCTCGGCGAGCGGCAGCTCGTACGTCTCGTCCGCGACCAGCACGGACAGCGGTGTCCCGTCGTCGCGCACATCGAAACCGCGCTCGGCGATCTGCCGGAACGGCACCAGGGCGAGCGAGGGCAGCTCCCCGACCGGGAGATCGGCGAGCCGGTCCACTTCCCGCACCCGGCCGATCAGCACCTCGACGGTGTCCTGGTCGCGGCCGGGGGTGCGCCTGCGCAGCAGCGCGAACGGCGGGCAGTCGTCACTCAGGAGTCTGTGGACGACGACGTCGGTGCGGTGAGGCATGGGGTGTTCCTTCCGGATGGAGGAACGGCTCCCGAAAACGCGGAAAAGGCCGCCCCTCGGGCGGCCTTCGCGTGGTCTGTCGCGCGCGATTGTCAGTGGGCCGCCGGATGAGCGGTCCACCACCAGTTCTGGTTTGTCTGCGCGAACATGTCCTGAACCCTAGCGGACGCCGATGACGTCCGAGCACGCGTCTCATCTATTGAGCTCGCGGATGGACGCACCGCCGGAACCCGTAATGTTGAGGTTGTGACCGTGAACGCCAATACCTCCGTCGCCGGTGGCAACACCTGGCGAGACCTTCCCGCGGCGCAGCAGCCCGAGTACCCCGATGCCGAGGCTCTGCGCGATGTACTCGCGGACCTCGCGTCGTATCCGCCCCTCGTCTTCGCGGGCGAGTGCGACCAGCTGCGCGCCCGCATGGGAGCCGTCGCCAAGGGCGAGGCGTTCCTGCTGCAGGGCGGTGACTGCGCCGAGGCCTTCGACGCCGTGTCGGCCGACCACATCCGGGCCAAGCTGAAGACGCTGCTCCAGATGAGCGCCGTCCTGACGTACGCGGCCTCCGTGCCCGTCGTCAAGGTGGGCCGGATCGCCGGGCAGTACTCCAAGCCGCGCTCCAAGCCGACCGAGACCCGCGACGGCGTCACCCTGCCGACCTACCGCGGCGACTCCGTCAACGGCTTCGCCTTCACCGAGAAGGACCGCGTCCCGGACCCGGACCGGCTGAAGCAGATGTACCACGCATCCGCTTCCACGCTGAACCTGGTCCGCGCCTTCACCACCGGCGGTTACGCCGACCTGCGCCAGGTACACGCCTGGAACCAGGACTTCGTGAAGTCGTCCCCGTCCGGCCAGCGCTACGAGGCGCTCGCCCGCGAGATCGACAACGCGCTGAACTTCATGAAGGCGTGCGGCACGGACCCGGCCGAGTTCAAGGCGGTCGAGTTCTACTCCTCGCACGAGGGCCTGCTGCTGGACTACGAGTCGGCGCTGACCCGCACCGACTCGCGTACCGGCGAGCTGTACGACACCTCCGGCCACATGGTCTGGATCGGTGAGCGCACCCGCCAGATGGACGGCGCGCACATCGAGTTCGCCTCAAAGATCCGTAACCCCATCGGCATCAAGCTCGGCCCGACGACCACGGTCGACGAGGCGCTCGGCTACATCGATCGCCTCGACCCCGAGCGCGAGCCCGGCCGGCTGACCTTCATCGTCCGGATGGGTGCCGACAAGGTCCGCGACAAGCTCCCGGCCCTGGTCGAGAAGGTCACCGCATCCGGCGCCACCGTGGCGTGGGTGACCGACCCGATGCACGGCAACACCTTCGAGGCCGCCTCCGGCCACAAGACCCGCCGCTTCGACGACGTCCTGGACGAGGTCAAGGGCTTCTTCGAGGTGCACAAGGGCCTCGGTACGCACCCGGGCGGCATCCACGTCGAGCTCACCGGTGACGACGTCACCGAGTGCGTCGGTGGCGGACACGAGATCTTCGTGGACGATCTGCACCAGCGCTACGAGACGGCCTGCGACCCGCGGCTCAACCGCAGCCAGTCGCTCGACCTGGCGTTCCTGGTCGCCGAGATGTACCGGGACCAGTAGGCGTCACCGCAGGTGGCGCGCGTACGACTGTGGGGCACGGATCGATGTGATCCGTGCCCCACAGGGCGTTCGGAGGCTTTCAACGCCTTTCGGCGCCGGGTAAGGTTAGGTTAGCCTCACCGATAGACGGGGTGGCAGCCAACGACCGATCCCGCCGGGAGGTGAACCGCGTGTACGTCTGCTCGTGCTTCGGCATCACGGAGAAGCAGGTCAAGGAGCATGCGGACGCCGGGGCGTGCACACCCCGGCAGATAGCCTCGGCCTGCAAGGCGGGCACCGACTGCGGCGGCTGCGTCCGGGCCATCCAGGCCGTGCTCGGCCGCGGCGCCTGCCCGCGCCGCGAACTGCTCGACCGGAAGCGGACCCCCGGCCCCGCCGACGAGGCCACCACGGGCGCCGGATCGGGGGCGGACCCGGGCATCGCTCCCGGCATGGCGCCGGGAATCCCGCTCCACGACGCGGCCTGACCCTTCCCGCCGGTGCCGGTCCAGGGCCTTTCGTTTGGATCAGGCCGGATCAGGGAGCGGGGCACGCGAGCCCGGCATGATCCAAACGAGAGACCCTAGCTGTCCGGCTGCTCGATCAGCTGGGCGATGTACAGCGGCTCGCCGAGCTTCTCGACCAGTTCCAGCTGGGTGTCGAGGTAGTCGATGTGGTGCTCCTCGTCCGCCAGGATCGACTCGAAGATGTTCGCGGACGTGATGTCGCCCTTGCCGCGCATCAGTTCGATCCCACGCTTGAGGCGGTCGATCGCCTCCACCTCGACCTGGCGGTCGGCCTGGAACATCTCGGTGACGGTCTGGCCCACCCGTACATGGAACAGTCGCTGGTAGTTGGGCAGTCCGTCGAGGAAGAGGATGCGGTCCGTGAGGATCTCGGCGTGCTTCATCTCGTCGAACGACTCGGAGCGGGTGTACTTCGCGAGCTTCGTCCAGCCGAAGTTGTCCTGCATCTTCGCGTGCAGGAAGTACTGATTGATGGCAGTCAATTCTGCGGTCAGCTGCTCGTTCAGGAACTCAAGGACCTCGGGGTCGCCCTGCATCGCAGAGGCTCCTTCCAACCGGTGAACTGGGCAAGTTGGCCGCATCCTGTCATCGCACCCGATGGGCGTCCAGTAAGTATAGGCTTACTGCGAGTTGTCCGGATTGCCCCCGCCCTGGTCGGGACCACCCCTGCCTGTCTGTCACCATGGAGTCATGGGTCAACCGGAAAGCCGGGAACAGCGCGCGTCGGAGCAGTCCGAGCTTCCGCCGGGACAGCGACTCCAGCGTGGTTGGCCGGTTACCCACTACGGGCCCGTGCCCAAGTTCAAGCCGGACCGCTGGGAGTTCCGGGTCTTCGGGGCCACTGCCGACGGCGAGAAGCACTGCTGGAACCACCAGGAGTTCTCGGTGCTGCCGTTCGCCTCGGTCGTCGCCGACCTGCACTGCGTCACGAAATTCAGCATGATCGGTGCCGAATGGGGCGGAGTCCTGGCCCGCACAGTACTGGAACTCGCGCCGCCCGCGCCGAACGTCACCCATGTGATGGTGTGGGCCGAGTACGGATTCAGCTCCAACCTGAGGCTCTCCGACTTCGCCTCGGACCGAACACTTTTCGCCACTCACAACGGCGGGGAACTGCTCACGGCCGAGCACGGGTTTCCGCTCCGCCTCGTCGTGCCGCATCTCTACGCCTGGAAGGGGCCCAAGTGGGTCCGGGGCGTCGAGTACATGACGGCCGACCGCCGCGGCTTCTGGGAGGAGCGCGGCTATCACAACATCGGTGACCCGTGGAGCGAGCAGCGGTACTCCTACCAGGAAGAGCCCGGGGACGGCCCCGAGCTCTGACCTGACGGCTCCGGGCCGGTCCGGCCCGTTCCTCAGTGGTGGTACTGGTGCACCACTGCGTGCCCCTTGCCCCGGCCGATCACCCACTTGTTGACCGGTGTGGTGACGACGAAGGCGACGGCGAGCGAGAGTACGAGCGCGCCCCAGAACAGCGCGTCGGAGAGAGTGGCGTCCATGGCGCCCGGCCACAGCGCGATCACGCCGTTGTCGATCAGCTCCATCACCGCGATGGACAGGGTGTCGGCGGCGAAAGCGACCCGCAGGGCGGTACGGAAGTCGACGCCCGCCTTCAGGATCGAGCGCAGGGTGAGCGTGTAGCCGAAGAAGAAGGCCAGGACGATGGCGAGCACCATCGTCGCCATGTTGCCCCAGCCGAGCGCCGTGCCGATCACCATGCCGAGGATCTCGCCGATGGCGCAGCCGGTGAGGCAGTGCAGCGTGGCCCGAGCGGCCATGGCCCAGTCCACCTTGCCGGGGTGATGGCCGGCGTGCCCGGCGTGCCCGGCGTGGTCGCCGTGGCCTGAGTGACCGGCGTGATCTGCATGATCTGCATGGCCCGAGTGGGTCGCCTGGTCCGCGTGGTGGCTGTACTGCCCCTGGTGTGTGTCGTGCTGCATGGCGATCCCCCAATGCGGAGTGGCGGTTCCTGCCGACAGCAGGAACCGTATACCCCCGTGGGGTATTCCTCAATGGGGAATCAGGTGTCGCGCAGCCCCTTCAGCCGGGCCACGTCCGCCGCGTGGCCTTCCTTGCCGCCCGGCGTCTCGATGATCAGCGGCACGCCCGCGGTCGCCGGATGCGAGAACAGCTCACGGAACGGTTCCTCGCCGATGTGTCCGGCGCCGATGTTCTCGTGCCGGTCCTTGTGGGCTCCCGCCACGTCCTTGGAGTCATTGGCATGGATCAGTTTCAGCCGGCCCTCGCCGACCGTCGCCACCAGCAGATCCAGCGTCTGCCGCATCCCCGCCGGGCCGGTCAGATCGTGGCCCGCCGCGTAGATGTGGCAGGTGTCGAGGCAGATGCCGAGCTTGGGGTGGGCGTCGAGGGCGTCGAAGTACGGGCCGAAGTCCCAGGTGCGCGAGCAGAGCGAGAACCCCTGCCCGGCGGTCGACTCCAGCAGTAGATACGGGTCGTCGTCATGCGTCAGCTCGTCCAGGAGCGGCCGCATGTGCGTGCGTACCTGCGCGAGGGCCTGCTCGCGCGGCCGGCCGCCGGTCGCCGATCCCGTGTGCACCACGACGCCCAGGGCGCCGATCTCGCGGGCGCGGCGCAGCGAGTGGCGCAGCGACTCCACGGACTTCTCGACGGTCGCCTCGGTGTGCGATCCGAAGTTGATCAGGTACGGGGCGTGGACGTACGCCGGTATGGATTCGGCGGCGCACTCGGCGCGGAACCGTTCGTCCTGGGCCGGGTTGCCGACGGGGGTCGCCCAGCCGCGCGGGTTGGCGACGAAGACCTGGACGGCCTCCGCCCCCATCCCTCGGGCGTAGGGGAGGCCGACCTTGGCGAGGCCGCCGGCCACCGGAACATGGCCGCCGACTGGGTTGCGCATGTGGATCTAGAGTCCCTTGGTCTTGATGGTGATGGTGCTGCCTTCGGGGGCCTGCTTGCCGCCGTCGACGGACTGGCTCGCGATGGTGTCGCTGAAGGACAGGAACGGGCGGTCGACCTTGACCTCGAAGCCCGCGTCCTTCAGTTCGCTCGTGGCTTCGTCGACGTCCTTGCCGGTGACATCGGGGACGTCGATCATGCGCGGCCCGTCGGAGACCGTGAGCTCGACGGTGTCGCCCTCGGCGGCCTCGGTGCCCTCGCCCGGCGACTGCCGGGCGATGTCGCCCGCGTCCTCGGCGGAATTGACCCGGTCGGGCAGCACCTTTGCCTTCAGCCCCTCCTCCTCCAGCGCGGCGGTGGCGTCCTCGACGGACAGCCCGGTGACATCGGGGACGTCCACCGGAGCGCCCTTGCTGACGAAGAGGGCGACCGCCGAGTCCGGGTGGCGCTCGGTGCCCACCACGGGGTCCGTACGGATCACGTCGCCCCGTGCCGTCTCCTCGCTGAATTCCTTGGTGACCATGCCGGGCACCAGACCGGCCTTCTTCAGCTCACGCCTGGCGTCGGCGAGCGAGAGGTCCTGGACGTCGGGCACCTTCACGATCTCGGGACCGCGCGAGACGACGAGCGTCACCGCGTCATTGCCCCTGACACGGGCGCCGGAATCCGGGTCGCTGCTGATGACCTTGCCGCGCTCCACCGTGTCGCTGTAGGCCCGCTCGACGCCCTTGAGGTCCAGACCGACGTCCGAGAGCCGCCGCTCGGCGTTCTTCTCGGTCTGGCCGAGCAGCGAGGGAACCCGGGTGAACTGCCCGGAGTTGATGTACCAGACACCGGTACCGATCCCCAGCGCCAGCAGTACGGCGACGACCGCGGCTATGACGGAGCGCCGTGGTCCGCGGCGCCGGTCCTGCGACGCGGTCCGCGGCGGCTCCGGCGGGGGCATTTCCAGCCGGCTGGTGTGGTGCGAGACGCCCTGGTCGGCCGGGAGCAGCCGCGGGATCACGCTGGTGCGGTCCTCGGCGGCGTCGTGCACCTCGGCGGTGGCCTGCGGCGGTACGGCGTCCAGCTGGGCGTCGGTGAGGCCGGAGCGGGCCTCACGGGTCTCGGCGAGCAGCGCCACCGCGTCGAACGGGCGGACCTCGGGGTCGCGGGCGGTGGCGCTCGCCACCAGGCCGTCGAGCTCGGCCGGAAGCCCCGGGACAGTGGCCGACGGCGGCGGGACGGCCTCGTTGAGGTGCTGGTAGATGACCTGGGCGGGGGTGTCGCCGCCGTGCGGCTTGGACCCGGTCAGTATTTCGTACAGGACGACGCCGCAGGCGTACACATCGGTGCGGGTGTCCGCCGTGCCGTTCTCTATCTGCTCGGGGGCGAGATAGGAGACCGTGCCCAGGACGGACCCGGTGGTGTTGGTGACGGTGCCCACCGCCCGTACGAGACCGAAGTCGGCGACCTTGACCCGGCCGTCGTCCCCTATCAGGACGTTCTCCGGCTTCATGTCGCGGTGCACGAAGCCCGCCCGGTGCGCCGCACCGAGGGCGGCGAGGACCGGCTCCAGGATGTCCAGTGCGGCCCTCGGCTGAAGCGCGCCGCGATCGCGCAGCACGTCGCGCAGGGTGCAGCCCGCGACGTACTCCATCGCCAGGTAGACGTACTGCCCCTGGGCGCCCTGGTCGAAGACCGCGACCACGTTGGGGTGCGCGAGCCGGGCCACGGACTTGGCCTCGCGGATGAAGCGCTCGACGAACGAGACGTCGGTCGCCAGCGCCGGGTGCATCACCTTGAGGGCGAGCACCCGGTCGAGCCGGGTGTCCACGGCCCGGTAGACCGTGGCCATGCCGCCCACGGCGATGCGGGCATCGACGCGGTAGCGGCCGTCGAGCAGCTGCCCGACAAGAGGGTCCTGGAGGGTCGTATCCACGCAGGCGAGTCTACGAGCCGCCACGGACACGGCCCACGGGCCGGGGCACTCCCGGGGCCGTACTGCAGCCGAGCCGTGACAGGAACATGCGCTGTCCGCCGTACCGGCGGCTCAGAAGGCCGGGCGCTCCGGGTCCAGCACCGCGCGCCCCTCCACCGGCGACGACGCCTCGGCGAAGTGGCGGCGCGGAATCCGGCCGGCCCGGTACGCCAGCCGCCCGCCCGCCACCGCGTGCCGCATCGCCGTGGCCATCAGCTCGGGCTCCTGGGCCCGGGTCACCGCGGACGCCAGCATCACCGCCGCGCACCCCAGCTCCATCGCGAGCGCCGCGTCGGAGGCCGTTCCGGCGCCCGCGTCGAGGATCACCGGCACCCGGGCCTGCTCGACGATCAGCCGGAAGTTGTGCGGATTGCGGATGCCGAGCCCGGAGCCGATGGGGGAGCCGAGCGGCATGACCGCCGCGCACCCCACGTCCTGGAGCCTGCGGGCCAGCACCGGGTCGTCATTGGTGTACGGCAGCACGGTGAAGCCGTCGTCCACCAGGATCTCCGCGGCGTCCAGCAGCTCGATCGGGTCGGGCAGCAGGGTCCGCTCGTCGGCCACCACCTCCAGCTTGATCCAGTCGGTGCCGAGCGCCTCGCGGGCCAGCCGGGCGGTCAGCACGGCCTCGCCCGCGGTGAAGCAGCCCGCAGTGTTGGGCAGGACGCGGATGGAGAGCCGCCGCAGGACGGAGAGCACCGAGCCCTGCACGGTCGGGTCGAGGCGGCGCATCGCGACGGTGGTCAGCTCGGTGCCGGACGCGGTCAGGGAGCGCTCCAGCACGTCGAGGCCGGCCGCCCCGCCCGTGCCCATGATCAGCCGGGAGCCGAACGTGGTGTCGCCGAGGGTGAAGAGGTCGTCCGACATGGTCAGCCTCCCTGGACCGCGGTCAGGACCTCGACGCGGTCCCCGTCGTGGAGTGCGGCGGCGGACCACTGGCCGCGCGGTACGACGGTCTCGTTGACGGCGGCCGCGACGCCGGAGCGCGCGGCGGTCAGGGTGGCGACCAGGATGTCCAGGGTGGTGCCCGCGGCGAGGAGCCGCACCTCTCCGTTCACGGACACGGACACGGAGTGGCGGGGTACGGGCTCGGCGGTCATGCGGGCTGCTCCTGACGTACGGGGGCGGCGGCGGACGGGAAACGGCGCGGGGTGAAGGGGCGGGCCGGCTCGGGCGGCTCGCCGCCGGTGAGGAGCTCCGCCATGACGTCACCGGTGATGGGGGTGAGCAGCACCCCGTTGCGGTGGTGGCCGGTGGCGAGATGGAGGCCGGGCAGGGTGGTGGGGCCGAGCAGCGGGGCGTTGTCGGGGGAGGCGGGGCGCAGGCCGGCCAGGGTCTCGGTGAGCGGCAGCTCGGTGATGCCGGGTACCAGCTCGTGGGCATCCCGCAGCAGCTCGTAGACGCCGCCCGCGGTGACGGTGGTGTCCCAGCCCAGCTCCTCGCTGGTGGCGCCGACGACCAGTTCGCCGTTCTCGCGCGGCACCAGATAGACATGGCTGCCCCGGACCACGGCCCGTACCGTCCGGCTCAGGAACGGTGCGTACGGGGCCGGCACGGTCAGCCGCAGCACCTGGCCCTTCACCGGCCGGACCGGCGGCACGACCTCGTCCGGCAGCCCCGCCAGGCGGCCGCTGAGGCTGCCCGCGGCGAGCACGACCTGGTCGGCCGCGAGCTCCGTGCCCCCGGCGAGCACCGCTCCGGTGGCCCGGTCGCCCACCACGCTCAGGCGCTCCACCCAGCCGCGGTGGAAGACCACCCCGGCCCGCTCGCAGGCGGTCAGCAGGGCGGCGGCCAGCCGGCGGGGATCGATCTGGTGGTCGCCGTCGACCCGCAGACCGCCGCGGACGCCCGGCGCGAGCATCGGCTCCAGCCGGCGGCACTCACGGCCGGTGAGCCACTCCGACTCCAGGCCCGAACGCCGCTGCAGGGCGTGCAGGTCCCGCAGATGGGCGCGGTCGTCGGAGTCCAGTGCTACGGCCAGGGTGCCGCAGGCGCGGAAGCCGGTCTCCTGCCCGCTCGCCGCCTCCAGCTCGGCCGCGAAGGCCGGATAGCGGGCGGCGGAGGCGACGTTGAGGCCCAGCAGGAGCTGTTCGCCGTAGTGGAGTTCGGTGACGGCGGCCAGCATGCCGGCCGCCACCCGGGCGGCCCCGCCACCCGGTTCGGGGTCGGCGACCGCGGTGCGCAGTCCGCGTTGCGCGGCCCGCCAGGCGGTCACCAGGCCGATGATCCCGCCCCCTATGACCAGGACATCGGATCCGTTTCCGTTCCGAGAAGAACGCATGGGCTTCCAGCCCCTCCCTTCGCCGGCATGACCCGGATCAGGTTCGTACGGTCGGAGGCCGCCCAGCCTCCCTCTCAGCCCGGTGCGTCCGGGCTCCCGCGAGTGTTTTACGTTGGCCACCCTAAACCCCGTCCCCCCGGCCCGGTAAGGGAGCAGCCGCCGTGGCCCGTTCGCTCGACGGACTCGTCCTGTCACCGGCGGCCGACCAGGCGCCCGGCCAGGTCGGCCCCCGGACCGGCGACACCCTCGACCTCCTCCCCGTGGGAGTCGCAGGAGGGCGGCGGGACGAGCGCGGTCGAAGAACGCACCCCTTTCCTGACGATCTATCAGGTGCTTAAGGTGTACGGGTGAGCGAGCAGCAGCAGTCGGAGCAGCCGGAACGGCGGGCGGGACGCCGCGTCGTCATCGTCGGTGCGGGCATGGCCGGGGTGCAGACCGCGGTGGCCCTGCGGGAGCAGGGCTTCAGCGGCCCCGTCACCCTGATCGGCGCCGAACCGCATCAGCCCTACGACCGGCCTCCGCTGTCCAAGGCGGTGCTCCTCGGCAAGGCCGAGGACTCCGCCTTCGACATCGACTTCGAGGCGCTGGAGATCGATCTGCGACTGGGTCGCGACGTCACCGGTGTGCGGCCCGCGGCGCATGAGCTGGACACCCCGTCGGGACCCGTTCCCTACGACGTCCTGGTGATCGCGACCGGTGCCGAACCGGTCGTCCTGCCCGGGTCCGAGGGCGTTCCCGGCGTCCATCTGCTGCGCACCCTCGACGACGCGGCACGACTGCGGCCGGTCCTCGACGAGCAGCACGGCGTCGTGGTCGTCGGCGCGGGCTGGATCGGCGCCGAGTTCGCCACCGCGGCCCGCGCCGCGGGCTGCGCGGTCACCGTCGTCGAGGCCGCCGACCGGCCCCTCGCGGGCGCGATGCCCGCGGAGGTCGCCGCCCCGATGGCCGCCTGGTACGCGGAGAGCGGCGCCGAACTCCTCACCGGAGCCCGGGTCGCCCGCATCGAGCCGGGCCGGGTGGTCCTCGCGGACGGCCGTACGGTCCCGGCCGGAGCGGTCGTCGTCGGAATCGGCGCCCGGCCCGCCACCGGCTGGCTGGCCGGCTCCGGCATCGCGCTCGGCCCCGACGGATCGGTGACCGCCGACGGGGCGCTGCGCACCTCGCTGCCCGATGTGTACGCGGTCGGCGACTGTGCCTCGTTCCCCTCCGCCCGGTACGGCGAACGCCTGCTCGTCCACCACTGGGACAACGCGCTCCAGGGCCCGCGCACCGCCGCCGCCAACATCATCGGGGCAGCCGCCGCCGACGGCCCGGCACCGATGACCTACGACCCCGTGCCGTACTTCTGGTCCGAGCAGTTCGACCGGTTCGTGCAGTACGCGGGCCACCACGGGAGCGCCGACACCCTGCTGTGGCGCGGCGATCCGGCCGAAGCCGCCTGGTCGGTGTGCTGGCTGCGCGAGGGCGTGCTGGTCGCGGTTCTCGCCGTCGGCCGGCCGCGCGATCTGGCGCAGGGGCGCAAGCTCATCGAGGCGGGGGCGCGGCTCGATCCGGCGCGGGCCGCCGACCCCTCTGTACCGCTGAAGTCGGCGATCCGTCAGTAGGCGTACGGAAAGCGGACGTTGGCGTCCGCTATGTGGGCTCCCCCTTGGACGGGGGCGGAAATTAGTGCACTGTGCATCTTTTGGATTGCTCATTTCACACTCTTCGAAGGATGCGCATGTTCCGGCACAGATGGGCCCGCGCGCTGCGCGGAATCTCCATGGCCTCGGCGTCGATCGCCCTCGTCGGAGGCGCACTCGCCGCCCCGGCGTACGCGGGCGCCACCCCCAAGCCCGGTTCCAACCCGGCTGTCGACTACCAGGACCCGATCGACGCACTGCCGCCGGTCTCCCGTCCGGACACCAAGAGCTGCTCGGTGACGGCCGTCGACCACGACTTCGGCTACACCCTCGGCGGACCGCCGTACACCACCACGCTGACCCCGCCCAAGCAGTGCAAGGGTCCGTGGAACAAGGTCGTCCTCGACTGGTCGGGCAGCGTGAAGGGGCGTCAGTACGACCGTCTCGCCGCAGTCTTCATCGGTGGCGCGGAGGTCTTCCGCACCAGCACCGCCGAGCCCGACGAGGACGGCATCAGCTGGCACGTCGCCAAGGACATCACCGACTTCGCGCCGCTCCTCAAGGACCCGCAGAAGCTGCAGGTCGAACTTGGCAATGTCGTCAACGAGACGTACACCGGTGTGTACAGGATCAAGCTGAAGATCACGTACTACCAGGCCGACAAGCGTCACCCGGCCGCCACCACGGCCGACCGCATCGTCCCGCTCGGTGACACCGGCTCCGACAACGCCCCCTGGATGAACGTCGGCAAGGGCGGCTCCACCCGCACCGAGGTCACCTTCCCGCGCAACCTGACCAAGGCGCGCCTGGAGGTCTACGCACGCGGTGGCGGCTGCGACGAGCAGTGGTTCGACGCGGTCCCCAGCGACCTGGCGGAAACCGCTCCCGACTACCTCTGCGGCGGCGGCCCCTACCGTGAGGTGCAGGTCGCGGTGGACGGACAGCCCGCCGGCCTCGCCCAGCCGTACCCCGTGGTGTACTCCGGCGGCATCGTGCCGACCCTGTGGCGCCCGATCCCGGCCATCGACCAGTTCAGGACCGAGGCGTACGACATCGACCTCACCCCCTTCGCGGGTCTGCTGGCCGACGGCAAGCCGCACGCCATCAGCATCACCCCGTACGGCGCGGCCGACGGCTGGAACGTCGACGGCTCGCTCTTCCTCGACACGGACGCGCACGCGTCCCGCACGAGCGGCAAGGTGACCACCAACACGCTCGGCCACACCCCGGTCGTGAAGACCGTCCAGACCTCGGGCGAGAACGGCTCCACGGACGTCTCCGTGTCGACCGGCCGCTCCTGGAAGATCTCGGGCTATGTCGAGACCTCGAAGGGCCGGGTCACCACCACCGTCGAGCAGAAGTTCGCGTACACCAACACGGACAACGTCTCCCGCACGGGCAGTCACCAGGTGATGCATCAGCGTGACCACGGTTCCACCACGGTGACGACCCGGACCCACGGGCGCACGGACGCGCAGCGGCACACCTGGTCCTACCCCATTGACGTGGACATGGACATCCCGGTGTACGGCGATTACAACAACTACGACATGCGGGCCGCCGTCACCCAGCGCCGTGTGCTCGTCGACGCGTCCCGGAAGGGCTCCGCACACGCGTGGCGCACGGACGCGGTGACGGACGACACCGTGGACTCGACCGGCAGCATCGCCCGCACGAACGGTGTCGTCCAGTCCGCCGACGGAGCCTCGACCGAGAAGTACCGGGGCACCACCGACACCGGGGCCTGCTACGCGCGCTCCCTGACGACCGCGCACGGCTGGGTCACCGGTGACCGGCAGAGCCGTTGCCGGGTCGCCGACGTGGTCCGCGAGGCCCTGAAGGGCTGACTCCGGGTATCGGCTGTCAGCGCGGGATGGCAGGCTTGTACCCGTGACCGAGATTGACGCAAAGATCGATGCTCTCGTCCCCGCCTGGCTCCACCTGCCCGACATCGCCGAAATGTTCGATGTCCAGGTGACGCGCGTGCGGCAGCTGGTCAAGGAGGGCCAGCTGATCGCCGTACGACGTGGTGAGAACCGGACGCTCCAGGTGCCTGCTGCCTTCATCGACGGCAACAAGGTGGTCAAGGGCCTCTCCGGCACCCTGACGCTCCTGAGGGACGACGGCTACAACGACGAAGAGATGCTGGAGTGGCTCTTCACCCCCGACCCGACCCTGCCGGGCACCCCTGCCCAGGCACTGAGCGAGAATCGTGGCACGGAGGTGAAGCGCCGCGCCCAGGCGCTCGCCGTCTGACCGCCGGCCGTATGTGAGGGGCGGGCAGCGCGACACCGCGCGGCCCGCACCCCCGCACAGCCCGGCGACAACCGCTCCACGATGCTCTCCCAGGGGGGAACCGCACCATGCCCACGCCTCGCGCGCTGCTGTCCGATGCCCGGCTCTATCTGTGCACGGACGCCCGCAGGCGCCAGGGCGACCTCCCCGCGTTCCTCGACGCCGTCCTCGCCTCCGGGGTGGACATCGTCCAGCTCCGCGACAAGGGCATGGAAGCGGCCGAGGAGCTCGACCACCTGGCCGTCCTCGCCGAGGCGTGCCGGCGCCACGGCAAGCTCCTCGCGGTGAACGACCGGGCCGATGTCGCCCATGCCATCGGCTCCGACGTGCTGCACCTCGGCCAGGGCGACCTGCCGGTGCCCGCCGCCCGAGCCGTACTCGGCGAGGACGTGCTGATCGGCCGCTCCACGCACGCCGGGTCCGAGGTCGACGCGGCCGTCGCCGAGCCCGGCGTGGACTACTTCTGCACCGGCCCCTGCTGGCCCACCCCGACCAAGCCCGGCCGGCACGCCCCGGGCCTGGACCTGGTGCGGTACGCCGCCTCGCTCGACCAGCCGCGCCCCTGGTTCGCCATCGGCGGGATCGACGCCGGCAATCTCGACGAGGTGCTGGACGCCGGGGCCCGCCGGGTCGTCGTCGTACGGGCGATCACCGAGGCCACCGACCCGGCCGCCGCCACCGCCGAGCTGGCCGGGAGGATCCGGGCGCGCGCCATGGCGTGATCAGGCCAAGTGTCCGAAGGATGGACAAACAACCAGTCAATTCGGGCAATTCACGCTGGTCCGGTCCTTCGGTCGTCGTGCTCTGGTTAACCTGCCCATATGGCCCTTGGCACACCATCCACCAGGACAGATCACGCACGCACGGTGCGTGAGCTCCTCGCGACCGGCAAGACCTCGTACTCGTTCGAGTTCTGGGCGCCCAAGACCGAGAAGGGCGAGCGGAACCTCTGGAACGCGCTGCGCCGGGTCGAGGCGGTGCGGCCGAGTTTCGTCTCCGTGACCTACGGGGCCGGTGGCTCCACCCGGGCCGGGACGGTGAAGGCCACCGAGCAGATCGCAGCCGATTCCACCCTCACTCCCGTCGCCCACCTCACGGCGGTCAACCATTCCGTCGCCGAGCTGCGCAACATGATCGGGCAGTACGCGGACGCCGGGATCCGGAACATCCTCGCCGTGCGCGGAGACCCGCCGGGCGACCCGATGGGCGAGTGGATCGAGCACTCGCAGGGCGTGCGGTACGCGGCCGATCTCGTCCGGCTCATCAAGGAATCCGGCGATTTCTGCGTCGGCGTCGCGGCATTTCCCGAGATGCACCCGCGCTCGACCGACTGGGACGCCGACATCCGGCATTTCGTGGACAAGTGCCGCGCCGGTGCCGACTATGCGATCACCCAGATGTTCTTCAATCCGGAGGACTATTTGCGTATGCGTGACCGTGTGGTCGCTGCGGGTTGCGAAACCCCGATCATCCCCGAGGTCATGCCGCTGACCAGCGTCAAACAGCTGGACAGGTTTGCGCAGCTCAGCAACGCGTCTTTCCCCTCGTCCCTGAAAGAACGCATCCTCGCCGCCAAGGACGATCCCGCCGCTGTACGCTCCATTGGCATCGACTTCGCAACGCAGTTCTGCGCGAGGCTGCGATCCGAGGGTGTGCCCGGATTGCACTTCATTACGCTCAACAACTCGACGGCGACGCTCGAAATCTACGAGAATCTCGGACTGCACAAGCAGTCGTGACCGGCCGTACCCGCCGCGACCCGGGGCGGTGGCCGTAGGAGGGGGCGGGCATGGGCTGGACGGTCCTCTACATCGCGTTCGGAATAGTCGCGCTGTGGCTGCTCGGCGAGGTGCTCCTGCAGTACAAGGCGCGCCTTCGCTGGCGTCTGCTCGCGTTCGGAGGCTTCGGCTGCGTGGTCGTCGGCGTGCTGATTCCGTCGGTGTTCGTCATCGTCCTCGGCACGATCGCCTTCGCGACCGGCCAGACATACGTCACGCTCTCCTTCCGGCGCGGCTTCTCCACCGGCTGGGCCATAGGGGGCAGGCCGGGCGCGAGCCGCCGTCGTCGGGGCGGCGACCGGGAGGGCCGCGGGCCCACGCTCCAGGTGTCGGACGTGGAGACGGCGTACGACGGGCAGGCCCCGCAGCGCGCGGACGCCGAGGCTCCGGCGGCCGCGGTCTACGAACCCGAGCCGCTGCCGGACGACACCGGGCAGTACGGCGTCTACTCCGACCATCACCGGTCGCAGCGGGGGCCGGGCCAGGAGGGGCAGCCCCAGCAGCAGCCGCAGTACGACCCGTACGCCGCCCCCGCCCCTGCCTCCGCCGCGTACGGGGCGCCGGGCCAGGACCCGTACGCCGGACAGGACCCGCTGGCCGGGCAGTACGACTACGGCACCGAGCAGCAGCAGCAGTACGCCGCGTACTCCGACCCGTACATCGGGACCGGTACCACCGGCGCTCCCGCGCAGTACGAGGCGTACGACAGCTACAGCAACGGCTACGACAGCTTCGGTGGCCGGCAGCAGTACGACCCCGACCCGTACGCCCAGCAGTACGCTCCCGAGACCCCGCCGGGCGGTGTCTGGGTGCCTCAGCAGCGCGAGGGCGAGCAGTACCCGGTCACACCGCCGGTCACACTGCCGGAACAGCCCGCGCAGCCCGCCCCGTTCCCGAACGGCTACAACAACGGCAACGGCTACGACGAGCAGCAGTACCGCTACTGACGACGGGCGGGCGGCCGGAATCGCCGACGGGCCCGGCAGGCGGCTCTCCCGGTCACTGGGAGCCGCGGAAGCCGTCACCCTCCACGATCAGCCCGGCGACCAGCGCTCCCGACATGCCCGCGTGGGCGAGCCCGCCGCCCGGGTGCGCCCAGCCGCCCGCGGCGTAGAGCCCCGGCAGCCGGGTGCGATTGCCCGGGTGCAGATACGCGCCGCCCGCCCCGGCCAGCGCGGGCGCGGGCACCGAACCGCCCTCGGCGCCGGTGTCGGCAGCGGTCTCGGCCGGCGTCCGCACCTCGGCGTGGAGCAGCCGCTCCCGTATCCCGGGCACGGCCGCGGCCGCCGCCTCGATCAGCGCATCGGCGCACCGCTCGCGCACCGCCGGGTCCGTCCAGTCCACCGCCCCGTGCGGGGCGACCGTCGCCATCAGCGTCACCGCCTCGTGCGCGTCGTCGGGGCGGTTCGACGGGTCGTCCGGGCGCAGCACCGTCACCGTGGGGCGCTCGGCGAGCCTTCCGCCGAACACCGCCGCGCGCTCCGCCGCGCCGTCCTCGGGATGCACCAGCGTCCGGTGCACGGCATCCGCGGGCCGGGCACCGCGCAACGAGAGCAGAACCAGGAACCGGCCCGGCACCACCCCTTCTCCGGGCCGGGGCTGCACCGAGACGTCGCCGTCCTGCCACAGCTCCTGACCGGGCACCAGCCCCGGCCACGGCCGGGCCCCCAGCACCACATGGCCGGCCTCGGCGACCGTACCGTCCATCAGCTCGACGCCCGCCGCCCGGCCGCCCTTCTCGACGACCCGGGCCACCTCGGCGCCGAAGACGAACTCCACCTTCCGGGCCAGGCACCGCTCGTACACCGCCTGCGCCAGGGCCCGCATCCCACCGGAGACGTACCAGCTGCCGAACGTCTCCTCCATGTACGGCAGCAGGGCGGCCGCCGTCGGGGCGCGCAGCGGATCGAGCCCGTACGACAGGGCGTACCCGTCGAGGAGCGCGGCCAGCCGGGGGTCCGCCAGCTCCCACGCGCCGACCTCCGCGACCGTGCCCGCCTGTTGGGCGGAGCGCAGCAGGCGGCGCCGGCGGAGCGCCGGATACGGATCACGGCCGAGCACCTGCCAGTCGGGGCGCAACGGCTCCTCCAGGAGCGGACGCCGGGACCGGTCCCAGGCATCGCGCGCCCGGTCCAGGAACTCGCCCCAGGCCGCGCCGACGCCGCCACCGAGCGCGCCGTCCAGCGCGGAGACGACCCCGGCCCGCGAGGCGTTCGGCAGCGAGACCGCCGTGCCGTCGGCGAACAGATGACGGCTCGCCGGATCGACCTGGGTCATGGTGACGCACCGCTCCAGCGGCTCCTTGCCGGTCTTCACGAACAAGTCGCGGTAGACGGCGGGCAGATGCAGCAGCGTCGGGCCGGTGTCGAAGGCGAAGCCCTCATGGGCATACCGGCCGACCGAACCGCCGAAGGTCTCCGACCGCTCGTACACCGTCACCCGGTGGCCTGCCACGGCGAGCCGGGCGGCCGCCGCCATCGCGCCCATCCCGGCGCCGATCACCGCAATACGTGCCATGTCAGTGACCTTAACTGCCACCACCGACAGTCAGTCCGGCGGCCAGTGCGAACCCGTCCCGGCCAGGCGTTTCCCCTCCCGCCGCTGAGCCCTGCGGCGCAGATACCGACGGATTCTGGAGGCCAGGACGGCCAGTATCACGATGCCCAGCAGCAACAGCGTCCCCGCGATGACCGCGGCCACCACCGGATGGAATATCGCGAAGGTGACGACCCCGGCGACGCCCAGGTCCTCCGCGATGCTTACGGCGACATTGCTGAACGGCTCGGGGGAGGAGTTGACGGCCATTCTGGTGCCCGCCTTCACCAGATGGCTCATCAGCGCGGTGGAACCGCCCACCGCCGCGGCGGCGAGCTGCGGCAGCGAACCGCTCTCGCCGGCCAGCAGCGCGGCCACGACGGCACCGGCGACCGGCCTGATGACGGTGTGCACCGAGTCCCAGACCGAGTCCACGTACGGGATCTTGTCGGCCACCACCTCGCACAGGAAGAGAACGCCGGCCACCACGAGGACGTCGGTGCGTTGCAGCGACGCGGGCACCTCGTCGGTCAGACCGGTCGCGCCGAAGACACCGAGCAGCAGGACCACCGCGTAGGCGTTGATCCCGCTCGCCCAGCCGCTCGTGAACACCAGGGGAAGTACGGACACGGACGAGATCGTAGGCCAGATGGCGCAAGACCCGGGGTGGGTTCGGCGCGCAGCTCTGAGTATCCGTACCTAGGCGACGAGATGAGTAGATGTGCGGATGGGCTCCCACCTGTGCGGACGGGAGAGTGGAACGCACGGAGAGGGCGCGGCTCCGGCACCGCCGACACGGGGCGGCGGAACGGTCGCGGCGTTCCTTCCGGAACGGGGGAGCACGAAGGAGAGCCCGGGGGCCACGGGGGAACGAAGGTCACGGGGGAAGGCTCTCCGGCAGTACGGAAGACGCCGGTCCGGCGCAGGCTCGGGGGGATCGAGCCTCACCGGACCGGCGTCTTTTCGTGCTGCCGCGCACCCGGCCGGGCGGATCAGCGCCCGCTGACCCGCCCGTGCAGGAGCAGCGACAGCGCCGAGTGCACATCGTCGATCGAACGCTCCGGCTGGAACGCCTGCCAGTCCAGGGCCGCCACCAGCACCATGCCGACCAGCGCGGCGGCCGTCAGCGGGATGTCGATCTCCTCGCTCAGCTCACCGTTGCCCACACCCTCGCGCAGCACCCCCTCCACCACCGCGACGGCTTCCTGACGTACCACCAGGAGGGTCCCCTGCCAGGCACGGTTGGTGCGCCACAGCTCCGCGACGTACAGCTGGGTGAAGGCCGGATAGCGGTCGATGAAGACCAGACCGGCCCGGATCATCGCGTCCAGGGCCTCGACCCGGGTGCCGCCGCGCTCCTCGGTCTCCTCGGCCGCGGAGCGCAGCGAGGCCGTGAGCAGTCCGACGCCGTGGCGCAGCAGCTCCTCGAAGAGCTCGGTCTTGCTCTTGAAGTTGTAGTAGACCGTGCCCTTGGCGACCCCGGCGCGCTCGGCGATCTCGTCCACCGTGGTTGCCGAGAAGCCCTTCTCGGCGATGAGGGTCACGGCCGCTTCGTAGAGCTTCTGCCGGGTGGCCCGGCGACGCGTGGTGCTACTGCTTTCCATGCCCCCGATTCTCACAGGTTCCGGCGTGCTCACAGGCTCAGCTCCGGGTGGAGCCGGTCCAGGGTCCACACCTGCTTGCGGCGTGCGGCGACCGCGGTCAGGGCGAGCGCCCCCGCCGTGAAGGCCAGCAGCACCGCGCTGCCCTGCCAGACCGGGTCGAGGCCGCCGCCCGTGATCAGCCGGCGCAGCCCCTCGACGATGTAGCTCATCGGCAGGTAGGGGTGGATCGCGTTGAAGAATCCGGGGCTGGTCTGGACGGGATACGTTCCCCCGGCCGAGGTCAGCTGGAGCATCAGCACGGCCAGTACAAGGATCCTTCCCGCGGCTCCGAACCGGGCGTTCAGCCACTGCACGATCGCCGCGAAGCAGCAGGTCACCAGCGCCAGGAAGCCGACCGTTCCGGCGGCGCGGGCCATCTGCAGACCGAGCCCCCAGTGCAGTACGGACATCAGGGCGGCCACCTGGAGCAGACCGATCGCGGCCACCGGCAGCCAGCCCGCGAAGGCGATCCGCCAGGCGGAGGCCCCGGCGGCGAGCGCGCGCCGGTTGAGCGGCTGGATCAGCATGTAGGCCACCATCGCGCCGACCCAGAGGGAGAGCGGGATGAAGTAGGGCGCGAAACCGGTGCCGTAGTTGGGGGCCGCGTGCAGCGACTGGGAGGCCAGCTGCACCGGGTCGGCCATGACTCCCGTACGGGCGTCGCGGTCCTTCTTGTCGTAGTCGGGGATCTGGCCGACACCGTCGTTGAGCCCCTGGGCGAGGGTGGCCGAGCCGTCGCCGAGCCGGATCAGCCCGCTGTCCAGGTTGGTCGCGCCCTTCTTGAGATCGCTCACGCCGGTGTCCAGGTCGGCGGAGCCGGTCCTGGCGGTGACCAGGCCGGTGTGCAGATCGTCGGCTCCCTTCGCGACCTTGTGGGCACCGGTGTTGAGCGCGTTGACCTTCTTGACGGCGGACTTCAGGTCCTCGTCCAGATGCGGCGCGCGCCCGGCCAGGTCATCGGCCTGCCGCTGAAGCGTGGTCAGCTGGGTGCGCAGCTTCTTCAGATCACCGTTCTGGTTCGTGACCAGCACGTTCACATCGTCGGCGACAGCGGCGACATCGGCCGCCGCGGTCTTGGCGCGCTTCAGCGGCGGGCAGACGGTGGAGTCGGGCACCGGCTCGTCCGTGCAACTGGTGCGGTAGATCTCGGCCAGGTCGTCGGAGGCCGTGTGGGCGGCGGTGGCCGCGGTGGGCGCCGCCTTCACCAGCAGGTCGAGGTTGTCCCGCACGGTCTTCGAGGAGTCGGAGACCAGCCGGGCGGTGTCGCCGATCGACTTGCCGTTGTCCTTCAGGAACGGGCGGACGTCGGCCGCCACCCCGTTCACCTTGTCGGCGAGCTGCTGAGTGCCGTCGGCCACCTGCCGGGAGCCGGTTTCGAGGTCGTCCGCGCCCTTGTTCAGCTTGACGATCCCGCCGGCCAGCCTGCCGCTGCCGTCCTTGGCGTCCTTCAGGCCGTCCGCGAGATCCTGCGATCCCTTCTTGGCCTTGCCGATGCTGCCCTTGAGGTCGTCGGCCCCCTTGGCGGCCTTCGCCGTCGCGTCGTGGAGGTCGGAGAAGTTGATGAAGATCCGGTCGTAGAAGCCGCGCGAGGCGTTGGTCGACGCGGCGGTGCGCACCTCGGAGAACACCGTCCGGGAGATCTGCCCGACGATGTAGTTGTTGGCGTCGTTGGTCCGCACCTGGAGGGCGCCGGTCTCGGGGGAGTCGCCCGAACTCGACGCGATCCGCTTGCTGAAGTCCGACGGCATGGTGAGCGAGAGGTAGTACGTCCCGTCCTCGACACCCTTGTCGGCCTCGGCGGAACTCACCTCGTGCCAGTCGAAGACCTTGGAGTCGAGGAGCTTGCCGGTGATCTCGTCGCCGGCCGCGATGCGCTTGCCCGATGCGGTGGCGCCCTTGTCGTTGTTGACCAGCGCGACGGGGATCTTGTCGAGGCGGCCGTACGGGTCCCAGAAGGACCACAGGTACAGGGCGCCGTACAGCAGCGGCAGGAGCAGCAGCGCGACCAGTGCGGCGCGCGGCAGCTTTCCCCTGCCGAAACGCTTGAGCTCAAGCGCGGCCAGTCTCGGCGAACGCATCGGCCGTTCCTTCCTCGGTCGTGGTTTCCCCGGTCGCGGTCTCCGCGGTCGTGCTGTCCGCGTCGTCCGTGCTGCCCGTGCTGCCCGTACGCAGGGTGATGGCGTCCTCGGGTGCCTGGCTGCAGACGGCGAGCACGGTCGTGCCGTTGTCCGCGATGGACCGCAGCAGCTCCCAGGCCTCGGCACGTTCGGCGTCGGAGAGCTTGAGATCGGTGTCGTCCACCGCGAGCAGCCGGGGGCTGCCGATCAGCGCGAGGGCGATGGAGAGCCGCAGCGCCTCCAGCCGCTCCAGATCCCGTACGGAGGTCCGCCCGGCCTTGGGCAGGGTGGCCGGGTCGAGTCCGGCGGCGTCCAACGCCGCGTCGATCCGTCCCTGGGCGGTGGCGACCCGCTCGGCGCGCGGGCGCAGCAGGGCGCGCAGCGAACCGTCGAAGCGGCGCTGCAGCAGGGCCCGCTCGCGCAGGTGCTCGGCGACGGTGAAGGCCGGGTCGAGCTCGCTGACCCCGGGGACCGGGCCCAGCGAGGCGATGCGGCGTACGGCGGCCATCTTGCGCGGCAGACGCAGCCCGCCGACCTTCGCGTGGCCCTCGGTGGGGCGCATCCGGCCGGTGAGAGCGAGCAGCAGGCAGGTGCGGCCCGAGCCGGACGGGCCCTCGATCGCCACCAGCGAACCGGGTCCGGCGTCGACACCCAGGCCTCGGAAGGCCCAGCCGCGCGGCCCCTTGAGGCCGAAATTCTCGGCGGTGACGGATGCCCCGTGCGGGCTGTCCACAGGTCCTCCCCCTTGTTTTGAACTGACCAGTCAGTTCAAAAAGGTAGCCCGAACTTGCGAACGAAGCAAAAGCGCAGGTCGGAGAGGGGTTCGGGTCGATTGTCAGTGGTGCCCCTCACGATGGATACATACGGCCACGGAGCCGTTACACGAGACAGGAGGTTTCGTCATGGCCCACTCGTCCGCAGCAGCCGCACCCCGGCGCCGCGCAGACGGCCCTGCCCCCTCACTGACCGACCCGGCAAGCGATGTCCACCCCGTTCCGCGCCGCACCACGGCGCCGCCCGCCGCCCTCGATCTGCTCGCCCAGGCCCGCACCGGCCTCGACGAGGCCGCCGTTCTCGATGTGCCGAACGAGCGGTATGCCACCGCCCACCTCGCAGCGCTGCGCACCGCGGCCGCGGTGCTCGCCGCGCGGGGCCGCCCGGAGACGTCCAAGCGGCGCCGGGAGCGCATCCGCAGCGCCTGGGAGGTCCTGCCCGAAATAGCCCCCGAGCTGACCGAATGGAGCGCGCTGTTCGCCTCAGGTGCCCGGCGCAGGGCCCGCGCGGAAGCCGGGATACCAGGTGCGGCCAGCCGGCGGGACGCCGACGACCTGCTGCGTGACGCGGCGATGTTCCTGCGCCTGGTCGAGCGGCTGCTGGTCCTCCAGCCGGTGCTCCCGCAGGCCAGGAGGGAGCGGCCCGACGCGGGATGAGGGCGGCGGCGGCGCGAGGCAATAGGGTGGGCATCGCTCGTACCACCTGCACTGTTCACGCTCCGCCGTCAGAGGCGGCACCGTGCCGAGGAGTCATCTGCCGTGTCGGACCAGCTGCGCCCCCGCGCCTCCCTCCGTACCGCCGTGGTCTGGGAGGTCCTCAAGGACGCCCTCGACCGCCGGGTGAAGGCGACCGGCAGGGACGCCCTGGATGTCCTGGACACCGGCGGCGGCACCGGCAACTTCGCGGTGCCGGTCGCCCGTCTCGGTCATCGCGTCACCGTCGTCGACCCCAGCCCCAACGCGCTCTTCGCGCTGGAGCGCCGCGCGGCCGAGGCCGGGGTCGCCGACCGGGTCCGCGGCGTCCAGGGCGACATCCACGGCCTGTTCGAGGTGGTCGAGCGCGGGGGGTACGACGCGGTGCTGTGCCACGGCGTCCTGGAGTACGTCGACGACCCCGCCGAGGGCGTGCGCAACGCGGCGGAGGCGCTCCGGCCGTCCGGTGCGCTCAGCCTGCTCGCCGCCGGGCTCGGCGGTGCCGTCCTGGCGCGGGCGCTCGCCGGTCACTTCACCGAGGCCCGGCAGGCGCTCAGCGACCCGGCGGGCCGCTGGGGCGAAGGCGACCCGGTGCCCCGGCGCTACACCGCGGAGCAGCTCACCGGGCTGGTCTCCGGGGCCGACGTCGAGGTCGGGGCGGTCCACGGTGTACGGGTCTTCGCCGACCTCGTGCCGGGCGTCCTGGTGGACACGGAGCCCGGTGCCATGGAGGCCCTGCTCAAGCTGGAGTCCGCCGCGGCCGAACTGCCCGCCTTCCACTCGGTCGCGACGCAGCTGCACGTTCTGGGCACGAAGCGCGCCTGAGCGCGGTCCGGTCCTGCGGTTGCTCGGCCGCAGCGCGGCTGATCAGCGACGCAGCGGCAGACGGAGTACGCACCAGGCCCCCCGATCGGGGGCTTCGCCCCGTATGATCGGGGGACACCATCCGGCATGACGGATCGGAGGTTGGGGAATCAACGCCTCAGCAGCTGAGCCGTTGTGGCGGCCCGGACTGGCTGATGGGCAAGAAGGCGGGTTTCACGGGGGCGATTCCCTGCCTATCCTGGAAGGGCCGCATACCGGCCGCCCCCCGCGGCCGACGACGAGGAGGACTCCGTGCCGCTCTCGGAGCACGAGCAGCGAATGCTCGAGCAAATGGAGCGAGCGCTGTACGCCGAAGATCCCAAGTTCGCGACAGCGCTCGAGGGAAGCGGGCTGCGTACGTACACCCGGCGACGGGTCTACCAGGCGGTCGCAGGCTTCCTGGTGGGTATCGCGCTCCTCATGGCCGGAATGGTCGCCCAGCAGATCTGGATCAGCGTGGTGGGTTTTCTCGTCATGCTGGGCTGCGCGGTCCTTGCGGTCACTGGTTGGCGCAAAGCGCCCAAACCGGGCGAACATCCGGCAGCCGGAGCTGGCGGCGAGCGCGGCCGGCCCAGGCAACGCCGGACCGTGATGAACCGCATCGAGCAGCGGTGGCAGCGCCGCCGCGACGAGCAGGGTCAGTAGACCCTCGGACACACTTGGGTGAGGGGCGGCCGCGTCTTCGCGGCCGCCCCTCGCGTGTGCCCGGAACAGGCCACCGCAGGTGGCCATCGACCCTGACTTCTTCACGGGCAGGCCTTCCGCGAGGGCGTTCAAGCGGGCCTTCGCGCGGACGGACCCGAGGGAGCCCCGGGTCCGCCCGCATGAACGCACGCTGCGGGGCGAAGGCGGCCGGTCGGCCGGGCCGGCACAGCTACCGGAGCCGTCCCGCGCCCGGGACCGGTGGCGGGACGCAGACCGCGCCCACGCCCACGACTGCGACCGGTGGCGGGCCGTGGCAGACCACGCCCCCGGTCACCCCTGCTGGCGCGACGGCCGTCGCAGCCACCCCGCCCACCGGTCCCGGCTCCACAGCGCCGTCCACCTGCCGGTGATAGCCGCCCAGCGGTCCGAGGCCGCCCAGATCACCCGAACGGCCGAGCGCGGAGCCACGACCGCTCTGATCCGGGTGAGCCGGTCGGCAGACGCCCGCAGACCGGCTCGTACCGTCTCCACGTCCTCGGCCAGCCCGGTGCTCGCCCGGGGCTCCGGGGCGTACAGGACCTGCTCCACCGCCCCGGCCACCCGGTGCACCGCGGCGGCCGCATCGGGGTCGAGCCGACCCAGCCGCACCACCCGGGCCGCCGCCTTGCGCGGGGTCCGGGAGTCGTCCGGTTCGATGCCGTGGTCCCAGGCCGTGTCGGTGATCTCCTGCCAGGCCGCGAGCGTTCCGGTCGTCGCGTACACCGGTGTGCGGCCCGGTTCGATGCCGTGGTCCAGGCCGGTGGCGGTGGTGCCCTGTTCCGTGGGCGGCGTGCACCCGGTGGAGAGACTCAGCCTGCGCCTGCGTGCCCGGAGCCGCCAGAGCAGCGGCAGGAGAGGCAGCGCAAGGATCACCGCGGCGAGCAGGACCAGACCGGCGACGGTGCTCGTCGGTGTCCCGGAATCCGTCGGAGGCGCCGCCCCCGGTGCCGCCGTGCTGCCGCACTCGCCCTGCTTGCGCATCTGCGCCGGGCAACTGTCCGGGACGGACGGCGCGATCGAGGGAGCCGCCGAGGAGCCCTTCTCGGGCTGGGCCGGGACGTTCGTGTCACCCGCGGGGACGTCCTGCTGGGTGTACGCCGGCGTGCTGCCCCGTGTCGGAGTCGGCTCGAAACGGGTCCACCCGACGCCCTCGAAATAGAGCTCGGGCCAGGCATGCGCATCGCGCAGCCCCACCGAGACCGAACCGTCCGACTGCTCGGTGCCGGGAGTGAAGCCCACCGCGACCCGGGCCGGAATGCCCAGCGTCCGTGCCATCGCGGCCATCGCGAAGGAGAAGTGGACGCAGAAGCCCTGCTTGTCCTTCAGGAACCGGGTGATCGCCGCGCTTCCGGTGCCCGAGTTCACCGAGGTGTTGTAGCTGAAGCCGCCGTCCGAGGCGAAGTAGTCCTGCAGCTTCACCGCCCGCTCGTAGTCGTTGGCGGCGCCCTTGGTCACCCTGTTCGCGGTCTCCTCGACCACCTTCGGCAGGGTGCCGGGGACGCGGGTGTATTCGCGCCGCAGAGCGGCCGGCGCGGGGCCCGCCGCGGCGAGCTGTCCGGCGGTCGGCTCGACCACCAGACTGGTGACCTGGTACTGCGCACCGCGGGTCGTCTCCCCGCGGTCACCGACGAGCGTCCGTCCCACCGGTTCGTACCGCCAGCGCCCGTCGATCTTGACCTCGGTCGCCGGGTAGGGGAGCGGCAGATAGGTCTGCTGGTAGGAGCGGGACGCGGAGATGTTCGACCTGATCTCCGTGACCGCCACGTCCGGGCCGAGGCCCGCCGGATCCGGGAGCCTCTTCGGTACATCCTTCAGACGGCGCGTGGAGGGCCGCCACTCGCTCCCGTTGAACTGGTCCAGGGCCAGAATCCGCAGATAGAAGCCCTGCGGGGCGCCGGCATTGGTGCGGTAGGACATCACCTGCCGGTTCTCCGGCTGGTTCAGGTTGTCCTGCAGCGAGACCAGCGGGTTCACCGCGGAGATGGTGCCGCCGCCACCCTTGCCGCTTCCGCTGCCGCCCGTACCGATCAGCATTCCGCCGTCGAGCGCCGGCAGCGCCGCCGGGACGAGCAGCGAGACGCCCAGCGCCAGCGCGCCGATGCGGCGCCCGGTACGGACCGGGGCCGTCGGCCGGCTGCTCGAAATCGCCGCACCGACCGCCGGACCCCCCGGGGACCTGGCGGCCGCGCCGCTGAAGACCCGCCCCCACTGGGAGAGGCGGTCCCGGCCCTCGGCCAGCAGAAGCAGCAGATAGCCACCGGCCGCCAGCAGGAACCAGAGCCAGTCCGCTCCGCCCTCGGACAGCCCCGCGGCCACCGAGTAGAGCGCGAGGAGCGGCAGGCCGGCCGGGGCCGCGCTGCGGAACGTCACAGCGAGGGCGTCCACGGCCAGCCCGACCAGCAGCACACCGCCGATCAGCATCAGCCGGATGCCGTCCGTCACGGGAGCCGGAGCGGCATACCTGCCGACGTCCTCGGCGCCCGACGTCAGCAGATGCGCGAGCCGCTGGACGGCCTCCGGGCCGGGCAGCAGACCGGCCAGCGCCTGCTTCCTGGCGAACACCACCGTCAGCAGGACCAGCGTGACCAGCGCCTGCGCCGTGACGACCAGCGCGCGGGGCACGGGCGCCCGGCGGACCAGCGCACCCATCCCGCTCTGGACCGCCAGCACGAAAGCGGCCTGCAGGATCCACCCGGCCGGCTCGACCAGCGGCAGCATCGAGGCCGCCGCCATCAGCGTCGCCGCAAAGGCGCACAGCGCCAGCCGACCACGACTGCTCATGACCATCTCCCGGAGAAACCTGTCGTGCCGGCCGCGCCTCCGACGGCGGCGGACTGCGCCGCCACGTCCTGGTGCCCCGCCTGCTGCCAGCAGCGGGCGAGACCGGTCCCGGGCGCCACCGCCACAGCCGTCCAGCCTGATTCCCGCAGCAGCCGCAGCCGCCGCTCGGACGCCGCTTCCGCCCCCGCGGGCAGGACATCGCCCGGCACCCAGGCCGCGCTGTCCAGTACGAACGCGACGGCGCCACCGCTGCGCTGCCGCATCCGCGCCGCCACCGCCGCCTGCTCCTCGTCCAGATCACCGAAGAACGCGATCAGCAGACCCTCGTTGCCGCCGCGCAGCACGTCGTACGCGCGCGACAGACCGCTGCCGTCGGAGTGGTCGACCACCGCCAGGGCGTCCAGCATCAGACCCGCCGAATCGGCGGACTCCTGCGTCGACCCGGCGAAACCGCCCGCGCCCTCGCCCGGAACCGTGTTCCCGTCGTCGGTCAGCAGCCGGACGGCGAAGCCGCGCTCCAGCATGTGCATCAGCGCGGACGCGGCCCCGGACACCGCCCACTCGAAGGCGGAATCGGGCCCCGTCCCCTGGTAGGCGATCAGCCGGGTGTCCAGCAGCACCGTGCACCTGGCCCGCTGCGGCTGCTCCTCGCGGCGCACCATCAGCTCGCCGTAGCGCGCGGTCGAGCGCCAGTGGACCCGGCGCAGGTCGTCGCCGTGCCGGTAGCCGCGCGGAATCACGTCGTCGTCACCGGCCAGTGCCAGTGAACGCTGCCGTCCCTCGCCGTACCCCGAGGCCTCGCCGGCCAGCCGCACCGGCGGCAACGGCTCGGTCCGCGGAATGACGACGAGGGTGTCGTACGCGCTGAACGAACGGGTCAGCTCACACATCCCGAACGGATCACTCAGCCGCAGCTGCAACGGCCCGAGCGGATAGCGCCCGCGCAGATCCGACCGCACCCGGTAGGACACCTCGCGACGGCCGCCCGCCTCCACCCGGTCCAGTACGAACCGGGGCCGCGGCCCGAGCACATAGGGCACCCGGTCCTGGAGCATCAGCAGCCCGGTGGGCATCCGCGACACGTTCTCCATCCGCAGATGAACCCGCGCCTCCGTGCCCGCAGGGACCCGGGACGGCGCGAGCCGCCGGGTGCCCGAGACGCGGTAGCGGGTGCGGACGAGCACCACCACACAGACCAGCGGCAGTGCGGCGAGCAGCAGCCCGACCCGCAGCAGATCTGCCTGTCCGAGCACATAGGCGCAGATCGCCGCGGCGATACCGGCAGCCAGAAAGGACCGCCCACGGGTGGTCAGCCCGCTCAGAGCGGTCCGCAGACCGCCCTTCTCGTCGCCGTCGTCCATCGCGGCCGGCCCCCCGGCGGCCATCACACCCGCCGTGCGCCGGGCTGCTGCCGGCCGTACGCCGGACGGCCCGGCTGGTGCTGGGGATGGACCTGGGTGACGCCACCGCTCGCGGTCGGAACCGGTGTCTGCTGGAGGATCTCCAGCACGACCTGCTCGGCGGTACGGCGGTTCAGCTGGGCCTGTGCCGTCGGCAGCAGCCGGTGCGCGAGCACCGCGACCGCCAGCGCCTGCACATCGTCCGGCAGGCAGTAGTCCCGGCCGCTCAGCGCCGCGGAGGCCTTCGCCGCGCGCAGCAGATGCAGGGTGGCCCGGGGCGAGGCGCCGAGCCGGAGATCGGGATGGCTGCGGGTGGCCCCGACGAGCTCCACCGCGTACCGCCGCACGGCGTCGGCCACGTGGACCGTCCGCACCGCGTCGATCAGCTTGACGATGTCGTGCGCGTGCGCCACCGGCTGGAGGTCGTCGAGCGGCGAGGGACCGCCGTGCACATCGAGCATCCGCAGCTCGGCGTCGGCACTCGGATAGCCGATCGACACCCGCGCCATGAACCGGTCGCGCTGGGCCTCGGGCAGCGGATAGGTGCCCTCCATCTCCACCGGGTTCTGGGTGGCCACCACCATGAACGGGTCGGGCAACTCGTAGCTGTGCCCGTCGATGGTGACCTGGCGCTCCTCCATGGACTCCAGCAGCGCCGACTGGGTCTTCGGCGAGGCGCGGTTGATCTCGTCGCCGATCACGATCTGGGCGAAGATCGCGCCCGGTTTGAATTCGAAGTCGCGCCGCTGCTGATCGAAGATGGACACGCCGGTGATGTCCGAAGGCAGCAGGTCCGGCGTGAACTGAATGCGCCGTACCGAGCAGTCGATGGACCGTGCCAGCGCCTTGGCCAGCATCGTCTTGCCGACTCCGGGGACGTCCTCGATGAGCAGATGCCCCTCGGCCAGCAGTACGGTCAGCGAAAGCCGTACGACCTCAGGCTTGCCCTCGATCACACTCTCCACCGACCTGCGCACCCGCTCCGCGGTCGTGGTCAGATCTGTGAGGCTCGCTCGATCGTCATAGGTCGTCACCCGGCCCTCCTCGGCCCTGCCCCACGCTCACGAGGAGCAGGGGATACCCCATTCACGGGCCGACTCGCGCGCAGCGGTCCGGCCCACCCCGAAACACGGACACCCCATCCGGAAACGTCCGGCGGGATGCCACATGCGCATTCTTGTTGCCGTTACCGCTTCGTGTCACTCGCCTGTGGACAAGTGGGGGCGATATGTCGGTTTCGGTGGGGTTTTCGGTTCCGGAAGGGCGGCATCCGGCCGGTCAGGAGGCGGGGAGGATCTCCCGCAGCAAGCCGGTGGTCACGTCGAAGACGAAGCCGCGGACGTCGTCGGTGTGCAGCAGGAACGGCGAGGTGCGCACACGCTGCATCGACTGGCGTACGTCCTGGTCGGCGTCCTTGTACGCCTCGACCGCCCAGACCGGACGCTGGCCGACCTCCACCTCCAGCTCCTGGCGGAACTCCTCGGTGATCGACTCCAGGCCGCAATTGGTGTGATGAATGAGTATGACGCTGCGCGTGCCGAGGGCCCGCTGGCTGATGGTCAGCGAACGGATCACGTCGTCGGTGACCACGCCGCCTGCGTTGCGGATGGTGTGGCAGTCGCCGAGTGCCAGGCCGAGCGCGTCGTGCAGGTCGAGCCGGGCGTCCATGCAGGCGACCACGGCGACGCGCAGCACCGGCTTGGCGTCCATGCCCGGGTCTTCGAATTCGGCGGCGTACCGGACGTTCGCCTCGACGAGACGATCGGTGACCGTGCCTCCGGTGCGGGCCGGGTCGGCTGCGGGCGCGGATGGCCCGGCGGGGGAGTGCGCGGAAGTCGACATGGATATGACGTTAGCTCCCGCACCTGCACCCGTCGTGCTGTGAGAAGGGACAAAGAACGTCAACGAGACTTGTTGTGAGGTAACCCACAAGCCTCACGATCGTTCGTCCGGGCGGGTGATACAGAGGGCGGGGCGACGCGCAGCCGGGTTGATTGATCGGGAATCGATCGAATGGCAGGGTGGACTAAAGTGACGGGAAGTTACCGACACCCTGCACATTCCGTAGATTTCCCCTGTGTGTGCGGCGTACGTACGGGCCCGGCCCTCTCCCGCTCGCCGGTCGACCGGCGCCCCTTCCCCGGCGCCCGCCGACCTCCCCTTCTGAGCGGGTGGGGACCAGGCCGTACGTGCGGCCACACGGGACCTGAGCCTGAGAGGGCGCATGAGCCAGACCCGACACGTCCCGGTGATGCTCCAGCGGTGCCTGGACCTGTTGGCCCCGGCTCTGGAGGCGCCGGGCCCGCAGACGCCCGTGGTCGTCGACTGCACCCTCGGCCTCGGCGGGCACAGCGAGGCGCTGCTCTCCGCCTTCCCGTCCGCACGGCTGATCGGGCTGGACCGGGACAAGGAGGCGCTGCGGCTCTCCGGCGAGCGGCTCGCCCCGTACGGCGACCGCGCCACTCTGGTGCACGCCGTCTACGACGAACTGCCCGAGGTGCTCGACAGGCTCGGCATCCCGAAGGTCCAGGGCGTCCTGTTCGACCTCGGCGTCTCCTCCATGCAACTGGACGAGGCCGACCGCGGATTCGCGTACGCCCAGGACGCCCCGCTCGACATGCGCATGGACCAGACGACCGGCATCGGCGCGGCCGAGGTGCTCAACACCTATCCGCCGGGCGAACTGGTCCGGATCCTGCGGGCGTACGGCGAGGAGAAGCAGGCCAAGCGGATCGTCTCCGCGATCGTGCGCGAGCGCGAGAAGGAGCCGTTCAGCAACAGCGCCCGGCTCGTCGAGCTGATCCGTGACTCGCTGCCCCAGGCCGCCAAGCGCACCGGCGGCAACCCCGCCAAGCGGACCTTCCAGGCGCTGCGCATCGAGGTCAACGGCGAACTCACCGTCCTGGAGCGGGCCATTCCGGCTGCCGTGCAGAGCCTCGCGGTCGGCGGCCGTATCGCCGTCCTCTCGTACCACTCGCTGGAGGACCGGCTGGTCAAGCAGGTGTTCGCGGCGGGCGCCGCCACCACGGCGCCGCCCGGACTGCCGGTCGTCCCCGAGCGCTACCAGCCCCGGCTGAAGCTGCTGACCCGCGGCGCGGAACTGCCCACGGAGGAGGAGGTCGCCGAGAACCGGCGCGCCGCCCCCGCCCGGCTGCGCGGCGCCCAGCGGATCCGCGAGGAGGAGCGGTGAGCGTCCGGCGGCCGGGAACCCGGAAACCGGTGAGGCGCGGGGCGGCGCGGTGAGCAGACCGGCCGGGCAGTTGAAAGGGCGCGCCGCGCGGCTCGCCCGGCTGATGCCGTCCGGGCCCAGCAACGCGGCCCGTACCCCCTTCGTCCTGCTGGTCGTGGTGCTGCTCGGCGGCGGCCTGATCACGCTCCTGGTGCTCAACTCGGCCCTCAACGAAGGATCGTTCAGGCTGAGCGAGCTCAAGAAACGGACCACGGAGCTCACCGACGAGCAGCAGGCCCTCCAGCACGACGTCGACAACTACTCCGAGCCGGACGCCCTCGAACGGCGCGCCCGCGAGCTGGGCATGGTGCCCGGCGGCAGCCCCGCCTTCCTGAATCCGGACGGCACGGTCCGCGGCGTTCCCGCCGAGACCACCGCCGAGCCCGACCCCGTACCGCCGCGGCCGAAGAGCAGTCCGCCGGCGGCGCCCCCCGCGACCGCGCCCGCCACCGGCGCCCCGCCCCGGACCACCGCCCCGGCCTCGCCCGCTCCGTCGGCACCGGCCGGCCCTCCGGGCGCCGCCGCGCCGCCCAGCACCTCCGCGACCCCGCCCGCCGGGCCGCGTACCCCGGCAGACCAGCCCTCGACGAGCCCCGGCAGGTGACGCAGTGCCGCCCAAGGAACCACCGCGCCGCCGGGTCCCCGGCCCCGCGCGCCCGCGCAGCGCCGCAGGCGGCCAGGGGCGCCCCCGGCCCGCGGCCCGCCGCCCGTCCGCCCCGGCACGACGCCCCCACCCGCCCCGCGGCCGGACCGCGCGCCCCCTGCGGCTCGGCAACCCGCGCCCCCGGCTCCGTCTGGTCAGCGTCGCCCTGACGCTCGTGATGCTGGCGTTCGTCGTCCGGCTGCTCCAGGTCCAGGCCGTCGATGCCAACGCGTACGCGGCCAAGGCCAAGGAGAACCGCTACCTCAGCTACACGATCTCCGCCGAGCGCGGCGAGATCACCGACCGCAGCGGGATCGCCCTGGCCACCAGCGTCGACGCGTACAACATCACCGCCGACCCCTCGATGTTCACGCCCGAGTTCAGCAAGGCCCCCGACGCGCCCCAGCAGGCGGCGGCGCTCCTCGCCCCGATCCTCGGCACCGACGCCACCGAGCTGACCCGGAAGCTGTCCGGGAAGGGCCGCTACGTCGTCCTGGCCCGCCGCCGGACCCCGCAGGTCTGGAACCAGATCAGGGACCTCAAGTCCGTCTTCGCCGAGAAGGCGGGCAAGGACAGGGCGAGCGGCGGCGCGGGAGCCAATGTGCTGACCGGGGTCTTCCAGGAGGCGACCACCAAACGGGTCTACCCCAACGGGGGTCTCGCCGCCGGGATACTGGGATACGTCAACGCCGACGGCGAGGGCGCGGGCGGCCTCGAATCGCAGCTGGACAAGGAGCTCGCGGGCGAGGACGGCAAGATCAGGTACGCCCAGGCCGGCGGCCGGCGGGTGCCCACCGCGGGCACCAAGGAGGTCCCGGCCGTCCCCGGGGCCGACATCGAGCTGACCATCGACCGCGACATCCAGTGGGCCGCCCAGCAGGCCATCACCGACCAGGTGAAGAAGTCCAAGGCCGACCGCGGCTACGTGATCGTCCAGAACACCAGGACCGGCGAGGTCCTCGCCATGGCCAACGCGCCCGGCTTCGACCCCAACGACCTCTCGCAGGCCGACGCGGCCTCGCTGGGCAACGCCGCCCTCCAGGACGTCTACGAGCCCGGCTCCACCAGCAAGCTCATGTCCATGGCCGCCGTGCTGGAGGAGGGCGCCGCCACCCCGGGCACCCATGTCACCGTCCCCAACCGGCTGCACCGGGGCGACCGGCTCTTCAAGGACGACATCGACCACCCCACCTGGTACCTGACGCTCAACGGCGTACTCGCCAAGTCCAGCAACATCGGCACCATCCTGGCCACCGGCGAACTGGGCAGGACCCAGGCCCAGGCCAACAAGGTCCTCTACTCCTACCTGCGCAAGTTCGGCATCGGCTCACCGACCGGTCTCGACTACCCGGGCGAGACCCCCGGCATCCTCGCCAAGCCCAAGGACTGGTCGACCTCGCAGCAGTACACGATCCCGTTCGGCCAGGGCCTCTCGCTCAATGCCATGCAGGCCGCCTCCATCTACTCGACGATCGCCAACGGCGGGGTCCGCGTCGCACCCACGCTGGTACGCGGCACCAAGGGCGCCGACGGCCACTTCGAGGCCGCCGCTCCACCCGGGCGGACCAGGGTGGTCAGCGCGAAGACCGCCAAGTCGCTCGCCGCCATGCTGGAGTCGGTGGTCGGCGACGAGGAGGGCACCGGAACGAAGGCCAAGATCCCGGGCTACCGGGTGGCGGGCAAGACCGGTACGGCCAACCGGGTCGACCCGGTACGCGGCGGCTACCACGGCTACACCGCTTCCTTCGCGGGCTTCGCACCCGCCGACAACCCGCAGATCACCGTCTACTGCGCGATCCAGAACCCGACCAAGGGCAGCTACTTCGGCGGCCAGATCTGCGGACCGATCTACAAGCAGGTCATGGAGTTCGCACTCAAGACCCTCCAGACCCCACCGTCCGGCAGCGAGCCAGCCCGGCTGCCGGTGTCCTTCAAGCCCGGCGAGTGAACTCGGGGAAACCATCCAGTGACAACCATCACGCCCGATCCCGGGAACCGGAACGGGAACCACCGGAACCCCGGCCCCTCGCTTCGCGAGAGGCCGGGTGCGCCGGGTACGCTCACCGCCGTGCCCCACGCTGATCAGTCCCAAACCACCCAGAAGGCCGCCCCTGTGAACTACCCGGGAGCGCCCCGCCCGGACCGGATCGGGCCGACCGCGCTCGGCGAACTGGCAGCCCGGCTGGGAGTCGAGCCGCCGGGAACCGGCGAGGTCACCGGCATCACCCACGACTCCAGGGCGGTACGCCCCGGCGACCTCTACGCGGCCCTGCCGGGCGCCCGCCTGCACGGCGCCGACTTCGCGGCCCAGGCGGCCGACCTCGGCGCGGCGGCGATCCTCACCGACCCGGCGGGCGCCGAGCGCGCCGCCGCCACCGGACTTCCGGTGCTGGTCACCGAGGACCCGCGCGGCCGGATGGGCGAGCTCGCCGCCGAGATCTACGGACGGCCCGGCGCCGAACTCCTCCAGATCGGCATCACCGGAACGTCCGGCAAGACCACCACCGCCTATCTGATCGAGGGCGGCTTCCGCGGCGCCGGGCGCGCCACCGGGCTCATCGGCACCGTGGAGACGCGGATCGGCGACGAGCGCATCAAGTCCGAGCGCACCACCCCCGAAGCCACCGATCTGCAGGCCCTGTTCGCCGTCATGCGCGAGCGCGGCGTCGACTCGGTGACCATGGAGGTCTCCAGCCACGCCCTGGTGCTCGGCCGGGTCGACGGCTGCGTCTTCGACGTCGCGGTCTTCAACAACCTCAGCCCGGAACACATGGAGTTCCACTCCGGGATGGAGGACTACTTCCAGGCCAAGGCA
Organism: Streptomyces sp. NPDC058240; assembly: GCF_042882135.1. Taxonomy (NCBI): domain Bacteria; kingdom Bacillati; phylum Actinomycetota; class Actinomycetes; order Kitasatosporales; family Streptomycetaceae; genus Streptomyces; species Streptomyces sp. NPDC058240. The sequence goes on along the minus strand of NZ_JBHVWT010000001.1, from coordinate 109,932 downwards.
CAGCTCTTCACCCCGCGGCGCAGCCGGCAGGGCGTCGTCAACTTCGACGACGCATACGGCCGCAGGCTGATCACCGAGGCGTCCGTCCCGGTCGTCACCTTCTCCGCCGAGGGCCACCCGGACGCCGACTGGCGCGCCGAGGACGTCGAAGTCGGGCCGCTCGGCTCCACGTTCACCGTCGTCGGCCCCAAGGGCGAGCGGATCGCCGCCAGGGCCCCGCTGCCCGGCCCGTTCAACGTCGCCAACACCCTCGCCGCGATCGTCACGCTCGCTGTCGCGGGCATCGACCCGCAGACCGGGGCCGACGGCGTCGCGGCCGTTCCGGGCGTGCCCGGCCGACTGGAGCGGGTCGACGCCGGACAGCCGTATCTCGCGGTCGTCGACTACGCGCACAAGACCGACGCCGTCGAATCCGTGCTGCGTGCCCTGCGGAAGGTCACCGAGGGCAGGCTGCACATCGTCCTCGGCTGCGGCGGCGACCGCGACACGACCAAACGCGGCCCGATGGGCGCCGCCGCGGCCCGCCTCGCCGACACCGCCGTACTGACCTCCGACAACCCCCGTTCCGAGGACCCCCTCGGAATCCTCGCCGCAATGCTCGCGGGCGCCGCCGAGGTGCCCGTCCACGAGCGGGGCGACGTCCTGGTCGACGCCGACCGGGCCGCCGCCATCGCCTCCGCGGTCGCCCGCGCCGAGCCCGGTGACACGGTGCTGATCGCCGGCAAGGGCCACGAGCAGGGCCAGGACATCCACGGCGTGGTACGCCCCTTCGACGACCGCGTGGTCCTGCGCGCGGCCATCGAGCGGTCCCTGGGGCACCGGCGCGCCGAGAGCGCCGACCACCGCGCCCACACCCACGAGAACAACAGTCAGGGATGACCAAGTGATCACCCTTTCCCTCGCCGAGATCGCCGAAATCGTCGGCGGGCAGTCGCACGACATACCCGATCCGGCAGCAACCGTCAGCGGGCCGGTCGTCATCGACTCCCGGGAGGTGAAGCACGGCAGCCTGTTCGTCGCCTTCGCCGGCGAGCGGGTCGACGGCCACGACTATGCGCAGCGCGCCGTCGAGGCGGGCGCGGCAGCCGTGCTGGCCGCCCGCCCCGTCGGCGTTCCGGCGATCGTCGTCGACGACGTCGTGGCCGCACTCGGCGCGCTCGCCCGCACCGTCGTGGGCCGCCTCGGCACCACCGTCGTCGCGCTCACCGGCTCCGCGGGCAAGACCTCCACCAAGGACCTCATCGCCCAGCTCCTCGAACGCAAGGGGCCCACCGTCTACCCGGCGGGCAACCTCAACAACGAGATCGGCCTGCCGCTCACCGCGCTGCGCGCCACCGAGGACACCCGCCACCTCGTCCTCGAAATGGGTGCACGCTACATCGGCGACATCCGCTACCTCACCGGTCTCGTCCCGCCCCGCGTCGGCCTCGTCCTCAACGTCGGCACCGCTCACATCGGCGAGTTCGGCGGCCGCGAGCAGATCGCACAGGCCAAGGGCGAGATGGTCGAGTCGCTGCCCGAGGACGGCGTCGCCGTACTCAACGCCGACGACCCGCTCGTACGCGCCATGTCCTCCCGCACGAAGGCCCGGGTGCTGCTCTTCGGGGAAGCCGCGGAAGCGGACGTACGGGGCGAGAAGGTCCGTCTCACCGACGACGGACGCCCCGCTTTCCAGCTCCACACACCCACCGGGTGCAGCGACGTGACCATGCGCCTGTACGGTGAGCACCACGTGTCGAACGCGCTCGCCGCGGCCGCCGTCGCCCATGAGTTGGGCCTGTCCGCAGACGAGATCGCCGAAGGGCTCTCCGAGGCGGGCACCCTCTCCCGCTGGCGCATGGAGGTCACCGAGCGTCCGGACGGCGTGACGTTCGTCAATGACGCCTACAACGCGAACCCCGAATCCATGAAAGCCGCGCTGCGCGCGCTGGCCGCCATGGGGAAGGGCCGGCGTACGTGGGCGGTGCTCGGCCAGATGGCCGAGCTCGGCGACGCCTCGCTCGCCGAGCACGACGCGGTCGGACGGCTCGCCGTCCGGCTCAACGTCAGCAAGCTCGTCGCGGTCGGGGGCAGAGAAGCCTCCTGGCTGCAACTGGGCGCATACAACGAGGGTTCGTGGGGTGAGGAGTCGGTGCACGTGTCCGACGCACAGGCCGCGGTCGACCTGCTGCGCAGTGAACTGCGCCCGGGAGACGTCGTGCTGGTGAAGGCGTCCCGGTCGGTCGGCCTGGAGCAGGTCGCCATGGCACTGCTGGGGAACGCGTCCGAGGGCGAGGTCTCCGGCCGATGAGGCAGATCCTCTTCGCGGGGGCCATCGGGCTCTTTCTGACCCTGGTCGGAACTCCGCTGCTGATCAAGCTGCTGGCCCGCAAGGGATACGGGCAGTTCATCCGGGACGACGGCCCGCGTACCCACGGGTCCAAGAAGGGCACGCCCACCATGGGCGGTATTGCCTTCATCCTGGCGACGATCATCGCGTACATCGCGGCGAAGCTGATCACCGGCGAGGAGATGCGATTCTCCGGCGTGCTGGTGCTCTTCCTGATGGCCGGCATGGGCCTCGTGGGCTTCCTCGACGACTACATCAAGATCGTCAAGCAGCGTTCGCTGGGCCTGCGGGCCAAGGCGAAGATGGCGGGCCAGCTGATCGTGGGCATCGCCTTCGCGGTGCTCTCGCTCCAGTTCGCGGACAAGCACGGCAACACCCCGGCCTCCGACCGGCTGTCGTTCGTCGCGGACTTCGGCTGGTCGATCGGCCCGGTGCTGTTCGTCGTCTGGGCGCTGTTCATGATCCTGGCCATGTCCAACGGCGTGAATCTGACGGACGGTCTGGACGGCCTGGCCACCGGTGCCTCGGTGATGGTCTTCGGCGCCTACACCTTCATCGGGCTGTGGCAGTTCCAGGAGTCCTGCGTCAACGCGGACACCCTGACCAATCCCAACGCCTGTTTCCAGGTACGCGACCCACTCGACCTCGCGGTCGTCGCCTCGGCGTTGATGGGCGCCTGCTTCGGCTTCCTGTGGTGGAACACCTCGCCCGCCAAGATCTTCATGGGTGACACCGGTTCGCTCGCCCTCGGCGGCGCCCTCGCCGGTCTGGCGATCTGCTCCCGCACCGAGTTCCTGATGGCCATCCTCGGCGGCCTCTTCGTGATGATCACCATGTCCGTGGTCATCCAGGTCGGATCCTTCAAGATGACCGGCAAGCGGGTCTTCCGGATGGCGCCGCTCCAGCACCACTTCGAACTCAAGGGGTGGTCCGAAGTCCTTGTCGTGGTCCGCTTCTGGATCATCCAGGGCATGTGCGTGATCGTCGGACTCGGACTCTTCTACGCGGGATGGGCAGCCGAGAAGTGAGCAACCAGGACTGGCAGGGCAAGCGCGTCACCGTCGCGGGACTCGGGGTCTCCGGAATCCCGGCGGCCAAGGTGCTGCACGGCCTCGGGGCCGTCGTCACGGTGGTCAACGACGGGGACGACGAGCGTTCCCGTGCGCAGGCCGCGGAGCTGGAGGCGCAGGGCATCACCGTGCGCCTCGGCGACGGGGCGACCCTGCCCGGGTCCACCGAGCTCATCGTCACCACCCCGGGCTGGAAGCCCGACAAGCCGCTCTTCACCGCAGCCGCCGAGGCGGGCGTCCCCATCTGGGGCGACGTCGAACTCGCCTGGCGGCTGCGGGGCCCCGGCGCGGCTCCCTGGCTCGCGGTCACCGGCACCAACGGTAAGACCACGACCGTACGGATGCTCGCCTCGATCCTGGAGGCGGCCGGGTTGCGCACCGCCGCAGTCGGCAACATCGGCGTCTCCCTCCTGGACGCCGTGCTCGGCGACGAGGAGTACGACGTACTCGCCGTCGAGCTGTCCAGCTACCAGCTGCACTGGGCGCCCTCGCTGCGCGCCCACTCCGCCGCCGTCCTCAACCTGGCCCCGGACCACCTCGACTGGCACGGCTCCATGGCGGCGTACGTCGCGGACAAGGGCCGGATCTACGAGGGCAACCGCGTCGCCTGCGTCTACAACGCGGCCGACCCGGCGACCGAGGACCTGGTCCGCGAGGCCGACGTCGAGGAGGGCTGCCGGGCCATCGGCTTCACCCTGAACACACCGGGCCCGTCCCAACTGGGCGTCGTCGACGGCATCCTCGTCGACCGCGCCTTCGTGGCGAACCGGCAGAAGCAGGCCCAGGAGCTCGCCGAGGTCGGGGACATCGACCCGCCCGCCCCGCACAACATCGCCAACGCCCTCGCGGCGGCGGCCCTGGCCCGCGCCTTCGGCGTCGAGCCCGCGGCCGTACGCGACGGACTGCGGGCCTTCCGCCCCGACCCGCACCGCATCGAGCACGTCGCGGACGTCGCCGGGGTCGCGTACGTCGACGACTCCAAGGCCACCAACACCCATGCCGCCGAGGCCTCCTTGGCGGCCTACGACCCGATCGTCTGGATCGCCGGCGGCCTCGCGAAGGGCGCCACCTTCGACGAGCTGGTGACCGGGGCCGCCGGGCGGCTGCGGGGCGTCGTACTGATCGGCCGGGACCGGGAACTGATCCGCGAAGCCCTCACGCGACACGCCCCCGAGGTCCCGGTGGTCGACCTCGACCGGACCGACACTGGGGCGATGTCCGAGGCGGTCCGCGAGGCGGCACGGCTCGCCCGGCCGGGAGACACCGTACTGATGGCCCCGGCCTGTGCCTCGATGGACATGTTCGTCAATTACAACAAGCGGGGCGAGGCGTTCGCGGACGCGGTCCGCGCACTCGCCGCCGAGAGCGCCTGACGGGCCCGGCCCCCGCGCCGTACCGTCACGGCCGTCGGCCCTCGCCGGAGGCCCCGGGCACGAGCAGTGGAGGGGACAGCGACAATGCCGGCCGAAGAGAGCTCCGCCGGGCCCCGTGGGGGCCGCTCACGGGCCACCGCGGCGATCAGCCGGGCGCTCACCCCGCCGCTGCTCGCGGGAGCGGCTGCGGGCGTCCCGGCGCCCCTCGGCCCCGCCCTCAGGGTCCGGTCGGCCACCGGCTCACGGCGCCCCTCGGTGCCGCGCTCCAAGGGCCGCTCCACCGGCAGCCCCCGCGCTCCGCGAGGCGGCGTGCGGCGGATGTACGAGCAGGCACGCCGGGCCTGGGACCGCCCTCTGACCGCGTACTACCTGATCCTGGGCGCCGGCCTGCTGATCACCGTGCTCGGCCTGGTGATGGTCTACTCCGCGTCGATGATCAAGGCGCTGGAGCTCGACAAACCGGGCACCTACTTCTTCCGCAAACAGTTCCTGGCCGCCGTCATCGGCGCCGGACTGATGGCGCTCGCCGCCCGGATGCCCGCCAAACTGCACCGGGCGTTCGCCTACCCGCTGCTCATGGGCACCGTCTTCCTGATGGTGCTGGTCCAGGTGCCGGGGATAGGGATGTCGGTCAACGGCAACCAGAACTGGCTCTACCTGGGCGGCCCCTTCCAGCTCCAGCCCAGCGAATTCGGCAAGCTCGCCCTGGTCCTGTGGGGCGCGGACCTGCTCGCCCGCAAACAGGACAAACGGCTGCTGACCCAGTGGAAGCACCTGCTCGTCCCGCTCGTCCCGGTCGCCTTCATGCTCCTCGGGCTGATCATGCTCGGCGGCGACATGGGAACTGCGATCATTCTCACCGCGATCCTGTTCGGACTGCTCTGGCTGGCCGGGGCACCCACCCGGCTCTTCGGCGGAGTGCTCGGCTTCGCCGCGCTGATCGCCTTCGTGCTGATCAAGACCAGCCCGAACCGGATGTCCAGGCTCGCCTGCATCGGCGCCAGCGAGCCCGGACCGGGGGACTCCTGCTGGCAGGCGGTGCACGGCATCTATGCTCTGGCGTCCGGCGGATGGTTCGGTTCCGGGCTCGGTGCGAGTGTGGAAAAATGGGGCCAACTACCTGAACCGCACACCGACTTCATCTTCGCCATCACCGGGGAGGAACTGGGGTTGGCGGGGACGCTGTCGGTACTCGCCCTCTTCGCGGCTCTAGGCTATGCGGGTATCCGCGTGGCCGGACGCACGGAGGACCCCTTCGTGAGGTACGCCGCGGGAGGTGTGACCACCTGGATCACGGTGCAGGCCGTGATCAACATCGGTGCGGTGCTCGGCCTGCTGCCGATCGCCGGTGTCCCGCTCCCGCTGTTCTCCTACGGAGGATCGGCCCTGCTGCCGACCATGTTCGCCGTCGGGCTGCTGATCGCGTTCGCGCGAGAGGATCCCGCAGCGAAGGCGGCCCTGGCCATGCGGAGGCCCGGGGTGAGATGGAAGACGATGAGACGGCGCGTCAAGAAGCGTCCGTCCGGAGAGCGGTGAATTTCGGTGCATGTCGTACTCGCCGGTGGGGGGACCGCCGGCCACATCGAGCCCGCGCTTGCCCTCGCGGACGCCCTGCGCAGGCAGGACCCGACCGTGGGAATCACTGCCCTCGGCACGGAGCGCGGACTCGAGACCAGGCTCGTACCCGAGCGGGGGTACGAACTCGCCCTGATCCCGGCGGTGCCGCTGCCGCGCAAACCCACCCCGGAACTGATCACCGTCCCGGGACGGCTGCGCGGCACCATCAAGGCCGCCGAGCAGATCCTGGAGCGCACCAAGGCGGACTGCGTCGTCGGCTTCGGCGGCTACGTCGCCCTGCCCGGCTACCTCGCCGCCAAGCGGGCCGGAGTGCCGATCGTCGTCCATGAGGCCAACGCCCGTCCCGGCCTGGCCAACAAGATCGGTTCGCGGTACGCCCACGGCGTCGCCGTCTCCACCCCCGACAGCAAGCTGCGCGGTGCCCGCTACATCGGCATCCCGCTGCGCCGCACCATCGCCACCCTGGACCGGGCCCGGGTCCGCCCCGAGGCACGTGCCGCCTTCGGTCTTGACCCCAACCTGCCGACGCTGCTGGTCTCCGGCGGCTCGCAGGGCGCCCGCCACCTCAACGAGGTGGTCCAGCGGGTCGCCCCGCTGCTGCAGCGCTCCGGGATCCAGATCCTGCACGTGGTCGGACCGAAGAACGAATTGCCGCGCGTCGACAACATGCCCGGGATGCCGCCCTACATCCCGGTACCGTACGTGGACCGGATGGATCTCGCGTACGCCGCGGCCGACATGATGCTCTGCCGTGCCGGCGCGATGACCGTCGCCGAACTCTCCGCCGTCGGGCTCCCCGCCGCCTACGTCCCGCTGCCCATCGGCAACGGCGAACAGCGGCTCAACGCCCAGCCGGTGGTCAACGCCGGCGGCGGACTGCTGGTGGACGACGCGGCGCTCACCCCCGAGTGGGTGCAGGGCAACGTCCTCCCGGTGCTCGCGGATCCGCACCGGCTGTACGAGATGTCCCGCGCCGCCGCCGAGTTCGGCCGCCGGGACGCCGACGACCTGCTCGTCGGCATGGTGTACGAGGCGATTGCCGCACGCCGAGGCGCGTGAGGCGGACGGGTCCGGGGGCGGCGCCCCCGGACCCGGCGTAAGGAGCGAGCGTGGCCGGACCGACGACCGCCCAGCGCGGAGCACGGCAGCGGGAGAACTCCCCGGCCCGCCCGCCGCGCCCGCGCCCCGAAGGGCGCAGACTGCCCGGCCGCATGAGGCTGATCCTGATCGGCGTGCTCGTGCTGCTGCTCGCCGCCGGCGCCGTCTGGGCGCTCTACGGCTCCTCCTGGTTCCGGGCCGAAGAGGTCAGGACCACCGGTGTCGACGTTCTGACACCGTCCGAGGTGGAGGCCGCCGCGGCGGTACCGATCGGGGCCCCGCTGATCTCCGTGGACACCGACGCCATCGCCGACCGGTTGCGCCAGAAGTTGCCTCGTATCGATTCCGTGGATGTCGTACGGTCATGGCCGCACGGAATCGGACTTAAGGTGACGGAACGACAGCCGGTCCTGCTGGTCAAAAAGGGCGCAAAGTTCATTGAAGTGGACGCGAAAGGCGTGCGTTTCGCAACGGTGGACAAATCGCCTGGGCGTGTGCCTCTGCTGGAACTGACACCTGATCAGTCCGCGAGTCTGCGCCGCTTCGGCAGTGCCCGGCTGGTGCGGGAAGCGGTCCGGGTCGCGGGCGAACTCCCGGGCGGCGTCGCCAAGGACACCAAGGTCGTACGGGTCACCTCGTACGACTCGATCTCCCTGGAACTCACCCGGGGGCGCACGGTGATCTGGGGCAGCGGTGAAGGAGGTCCGGTGAAGGCGAGAGTTCTCACCGCTCTCATGAAATCCGCTCCCAAAGCGGGACACTTCGACGTGAGTGCACCCACCGCCCCTGCCGTGTCGGGCAGTTGACGCACATTTGGCCTGGCCAGCACCCTGGTTGGTCAGCGCTACGGGTGATCACATAGGGTGAAAAGAAAAACGGGAGGTTCGGCGTGTTCGTTGAACGTGCGCCACTTGTCGACTTAGTGTCCTGTTCGGAAGAGTCCATGAAGCAGACACACTGGTAACCCTAAACTTCAACGTTAGGGTTTGGGTCGGCGTTTCGGACCGTCCCAATCGGCATCCGTCGTCGCGGCGGGACTACCGCGAAGCGACGACACGTAACTCGAGGCGAGAGGCCTTCGACGTGGCAGCACCGCAGAACTACCTCGCAGTCATCAAGGTCATCGGTGTCGGCGGCGGTGGTGTCAATGCCATCAACCGAATGATCGAGGTCGGTCTCAAGGGCGTCGAGTTCATCGCGATCAACACTGATGCGCAAGCCCTGTTGATGAGCGACGCCGACGTCAAGCTCGACGTCGGCCGCGAACTCACCCGCGGCCTTGGCGCCGGCGCCAACCCGGCAGTCGGTCGCAAGGCGGCAGAGGACCACCGTGAGGAGATCGAGGAGGTCCTCAAGGGGGCCGACATGGTCTTCGTCACCGCCGGGGAAGGCGGCGGCACCGGCACCGGCGGCGCACCCGTCGTCGCCAACATCGCGCGCTCGCTCGGCGCCCTGACGATCGGCGTGGTCACCCGCCCGTTCACCTTCGAGGGCCGGCGACGCGCGAACCAGGCGGAGGACGGCATCGCCGAACTCCGCGAAGAGGTCGACACCCTCATCGTCATTCCCAACGACCGGCTGCTGTCCATCTCGGACCGCCAGGTCAGCGTGCTCGACGCGTTCAAGTCGGCCGACCAGGTACTGCTCTCGGGTGTCCAGGGCATCACCGACCTCATCACGACCCCGGGTCTGATCAACCTCGACTTCGCCGACGTCAAGTCGGTCATGTCCGAGGCCGGATCGGCACTCATGGGCATCGGCTCGGCCCGCGGCGACGACCGCGCGGTGGCCGCCGCGGAGATGGCGATCTCCTCGCCGCTCCTGGAGGCGTCCATCGACGGCGCCCGCGGTGTCCTGCTCTCCATCTCCGGCGGCAGCGACCTCGGTCTCTTCGAGATCAACGAGGCCGCCCAGCTGGTGAGCGAGGCGGCGCACCCCGAGGCGAACATCATCTTCGGTGCGGTCATCGACGACGCGCTGGGCGACGAGGTACGTGTCACCGTGATCGCCGCGGGCTTCGACGGCGGACAGCCGCCGACCCGTCGTGAGAACGTCCTGGGCGCGAACTCCGCCAAGCGCGACGAGCCCGCCGCGCCGGTCCGGGCCCCCGAGCCCGTGCGTCAGACCAGTGGGCTGGGCTCCGTGCCCACCCGCGAGGAGCCGCCGGTCCAGGCGGAGCCCGTACCGGTGGTGAGCGAGAACCACCTGTCGCCGATCGCTTCGCCGCACGTCCCGCCGGCCCGTCCTTCCTACCAGGACTCCCAGGCCGAAGAGCTGGATGTTCCGGACTTCTTGAAGTGATAGCTCAGCTCCACGCACGGTCCTCGGCGGGCGGCGCCCACTTCTCCTTCACCGACAGGTGGGGCGGAGTGAGCGCCGCTCCGTACGAGGAGCTCAACCTCGGCGGCGCGGTCGGAGACGACCCCGCCGCCGTTCTGGCCAATCGCGAACGCGCCGCCCGGAACCTCGGTCTGGACCCGGCGCGGGTCGTCTGGATGAACCAGGTGCACGGGCGGGACGTCGCGGTCGTCGACGGGCCGTGGGGAGACGCTTCTGAGATCCCCGCGGTGGACGCGGTGGTGACCGCGCGGCGCGGGCTCCCGCTCGCCGTGCTCACCGCCGACTGCACTCCCGTACTGCTCGCCGACCCGGTCGCCGGGATCGCGGCCGCGGCGCACGCGGGCCGTCCGGGTCTGGTCGCCGGGGTCGTCCCCGCCGTGGTCGAGGTCATGGTCGGGCTCGGCGCCGACACCTCCCGGATCGTCGCCCGCACCGGACCGGCGGTCTGCGGACGGTGCTACGAGGTCCCCGCCGACATGCGCGCCGAAGTCGCCCGGAGCGTCCCGGCCGCCTGGTCCGAGACCAGCTGGGGCACTCCGGCCGTGGACGTCACCGCCGGGGTCCATGCCCAGCTCGAAGCGCTAGGCGTCGAGGACCGGCAGGCCTCGTCGGTCTGCACCCTCGAATCGAGTGACCACTTCTCGTACCGCCGCGACCGCACCACCGGGCGGCTCGCCGGATATGTCTGGTTGGACTGATAGGGCATGACGGACCGTAAGGCTCAACTCGCCGAAAATCTGGCGCGGGTGGAGGAACGCATTGTTTCCGCCTGTGCCGCCGCCGGTCGTGAGCGGGAAGAAGTGACCCTCATCGTGGTCACCAAGACCTACCCCGCGAGCGATGTGCGGATTCTGCATGAACTGGGTGTGCGTCATGTCGCGGAGAATCGTGACCAGGACGCGGCTCCCAAGGCAGCCGAATGCGCGGATCTGTCGCTCACATGGCATTTCGTCGGTCAATTGCAGACGAATAAGGTTCGTTCTGTAGCGAGTTATGCCGATGTCGTGCAGTCGGTGGATCGGACCAGACTGGTCACCGCGCTCTCGGCGGCCGCCGTGCGCGAGGGGCGCGAACTCGGCTGTCTCATCCAGGTCGCACTCGACGCGGAGAGCGGCGAGCGGGGTGACCGGGGCGGCGTCGCGCCGGACGGGATCGAGGAGTTGGCCGCCGCGGTCGATTCCGCGCCGGGGCTGCGGCTCGGCGGTCTGATGACCGTCGCACCGCTCGCCGGAGCGTACGCGGGACGGCAACGGGCCGCCTTCGACCGGCTGATGGAATTCTCATCCCGCCTGCGCGGGAACCATCCGGCTGCGAACATGGTCTCTGCGGGGATGAGTGCGGACCTCGAGGATGCCGTCGCGGCCGGAGCGACACATGTGCGCGTCGGTACGGCGGTACTCGGAGTCCGACCCGGGCTCGGGTAACGTCGCCAAGCAGGTCGGACCACAGCAGAAAATATGGTCATTCCCGCCTATGGCGGGCAGGCCTCAGTGGATCGCGGGGCACTTGGTGACAGATGCCGATCCACCACAGAGCGGAGGACTCAGAGCATGGCCGGCGCGATGCGCAAGATGGCGGTCTACCTCGGCCTCGTGGAGGACGATGGGTACGACGGTCCGGGGTTCGACCCCGACGACGAATTCGAACCCGAGCCGGAGCCCGAGCGCGACCGGCGGCGGCACCAGCCCGCGCATCAGGTGGAGCGGGACCGGGAGCGGGACGAACCGGTACGAGTGGTGCAGCCTCCCGCGCAGCGGGAGCCGGTTCAGATCCCGGCGGAAAGAGAGCGACCCGCCCGAATCGCCCCCGTGGCATCCATCACACCTGAACGCCCGAACATGGAGAAGAACGCACCGGTGATCATGCCCAAGGTCGTGTCCGAGCGGGAGCCCTACCGCATCACCACACTGCACCCCAGGACCTACAACGAGGCCCGTACCATCGGGGAACACTTCCGTGAGGGCACTCCGGTGATCATGAATCTCACGGAGATGGACGATACGGACGCAAAGCGACTTGTCGACTTTGCTGCAGGACTCGTCTTCGGTCTCCATGGCAGCATTGAGCGCGTGACGCAGAAGGTGTTCCTGTTGTCGCCTGCTAACGTCGATGTCACGGCGGAGGACAAGGCCCGTATCGCTGAGGGCGGATTCTTCAACCAGAGCTGAGAACACGACACCGGGAACAACCCGGCCGCGAGGCCGGAGCTACGAGAGCCAGGGGAGAGGGAAGCGCGAAATGGGCGTCGCACTGCAGGTTGTCTATATCGCGCTGATGTGTTTCCTCATCGTGCTGATCTTCCGGCTGGTCATGGACTACGTCTTCCAGTTCGCGCGTTCATGGCAGCCCGGCAAGCCGATGGTGGTCATACTTGAGGCCACCTACACTGTCACCGATCCACCGCTCAAGCTTCTGCGGCGATTCATCCCGCCGCTGCGTCTCGGGGGCGTGGCACTCGACCTGTCCTTCTTCGTTCTGATGATCATCGTCTACATCCTGATCAGCATCGTGATCAGGCTGTGAGCGATACGGTCTTGCCGACTGCCGACGACTACGTAGAGGTGAAGAAGAGATGCCGCTGACTCCTGAGGACGTGCGGAACAAGCAGTTCACGACCGTCCGCCTCCGAGAAGGCTATGACGAGGACGAGGTCGATGCCTTCCTCGACGAGGTCGAGTCCGAGCTGACCCGCCTGCTCCGTGAGAACGAGGACCTGCGCGCGAAGCTGGCCGCTGCCACGCGTGCCGCCGCGCAGAACCAGCAGCAGCAGGGCATGCGCAAGCCGGAGCCGCAGGACCGGCCCGGGGCACCCGTGCCCGCCGCCATATCGGGTCCGCCGGTCCAGCAGCAGCCCCCGCAGATGGGTCCGCCCCAGCTGCCCGGTGGTGCTCCGCAGCTGCCCGCCGGTCCCAGCGGTCACGGTCCTGGTCCCCAGGGCCCGCACGGCCCCGGTCCGCAGGGTCCGCACGGCCCCGGTCCGATGCAGGGCGGCCCGATGGGCGGCCCCATGGGTGGTCACGCCCCGCAGCAGCAGATGCAGCAGATGCAGCAGATGCAGCAGCCGCCGCAGATGCAGCAGCCCGGTCAGGGCCCCGGTGGCGACAGCGCCGCCCGTGTCCTCTCGCTCGCGCAGCAGACCGCCGACCAGGCGATCGCGGAGGCCCGTTCCGAGGCCAACAAGATCGTCGGCGAGGCGCGCAGCCGTGCCGAGGGCCTGGAGCGGGACGCACGCGCCAAGGCGGACGCCCTGGAGCGGGACGCGCAGGAGAAGCACCGCGTGGCGATGGGCTCGCTGGAGTCGGCCCGCGCGACGCTGGAGCGCAAGGTCGAGGACCTGCGTGGCTTCGAGCGTGAGTACCGGACCCGCCTGAAGTCCTACCTGGAGAGCCAGCTGCGTCAGCTGGAGACCCAGGCGGACGACTCGCTGGCCCCGCCGCGGACTCCCGCGACCGCTTCGCTGCCGCCGTCGCCCTCGCTGGCCCCGGCCGGTGCGGGTGCCATGGGTCACGCCATGGGCGGCAACCACGGCAACCAGCAGATGGGCGGCAACCCGTCCATGGGCGGTGGGCCCTCGTACGGCGGCCAGCAGCAGATGTCGCCGGCGATGACCCAGCCGATGGCGCCGGTGCGGCCGCAGGCGCCGCAGCCGATGCAGCAGGCTCCTTCGCCGATGCGTGGGTTCCTGATCGACGAGGACGACAACTGAGCCGGGTGCGCGCGTTGAGCGCGTAGCCGTCGGCAGGCTGAGGGCCGGGCCCCGGGGATTCCCCGGGGCCCGGCCCTTTTGTCGTGCGTGGTGGGCGGGCGCGGGCGCGGGCGCCGGGGCGGGGGCGTGGGCCTTGAGTTGTGGGCAGCAGGTGGGGGGCCGCTGCGCGGGGCCGTTCCCCTACCCGCCCCTTCCCGAACCTGGGGCTCTGCCCCAGACCCCGCTCCTCAATCGCCGGAGGGGCTGAAAAGCGGAGCCGGGAGGCTGGAGGGTGGAGCTGCACGGCTGGAGGGCGGGGTCGGGAGGCCCGGGAAGCAATGAGAAAGGCCCGGTCGGACTGGTGTCCGGCCGGGCCCCTCTTCCTGCTGTGGGCTACTGCTCCGTCTTGCGGAGGCGGAACGTCAGGGACAGGCCCTCGTCCTCGAACGGGGCGCCGTACGCCGGGTCCGCCTCGCCCTGGGCGTAGTCCAGTGCGAGGACCTCGTCCGCGATCAGGGCCGCGTGCTCGGTCAGGGCTTCCACCGTGGCGGGGGAGGCCGACGTCCAGCGGACGGCGATGCGGTCGGCGACGTCCAGGCCGCTGTTCTTGCGGGCCTCCTGGATGAGGCGGATCGCGTCACGGGCGAGGCCCGCGCGCCGGAGCTCCGGGGTGATCTCCAGGTCCAGGGCGACCGTCGCGCCCGAGTCGGACGCGACCGACCAGCCCTCGCGCGGGGTCTCGGTGATGATCACCTCGTCGGGGGAGAGGGTGATCGTCTCGCCGTCCACCTCGACCGACGCCGTGCCCTCGCGCAGGGCCAGCGAGAGGGCCGCCGCATCGGCGTTCGCGACCGCCTTGGCCACCGCCTGGACGCCCTTGCCGAACCGCTTGCCGAGCGCCCGGAAGTTCGCCTTCGCGGTCGTGTCGACCAGCGAGCCGCCGACCTCGGACAGCGAGGCCAGCGAGGAGACGTTCAGCTCCTCCGTGATCTGGGCGTGCAGTTCGGGGGAGAGCGCCTCGAAGCCCGCCGCCGCGACCAGTGCCCGGGAGAGCGGCTGGCGGGTCTTCACACCGGACTCGGCGCGGGTGGCCCGGCCCAGCTCTACCAGGCGGCGCACCAGCGCCATCTGGGTGGAGAGGGCGGGGTCGATCGCCGTCGGGTCCGCCTTGGGCCAGGTGGAGAGGTGGACCGATTCGGGGGCGTCCGGCGTGACCGGGACGACCAGGTCCTGCCAGACCCGCTCGGTGATGAACGGGGTGAGCGGGGCCATCAGCCGGGTCACCGTCTCGACGACCTCGTGCAGGGTGCGCAGCGCCGCCTTGTCGCCCTGCCAGAAGCGGCGGCGCGAGCGGCGTACGTACCAGTTGGACAGGTCGTCGACGAAGGCGGACAGCAGCTTGCCGGCGCGCTGGGTGTCGTAACCGTCCAGGGCCTGCGTGACCTGGTCCACCAGCGCGTTCAGCTCGTTCAGCAGCCAGCGGTCCAGGACCGTGCGGTCCGCCGGTGCCGGGTCGGCCCCGGAAGGGGCCCAGCTGGACGTACGGGCGTACAGGGCCTGGAAGGCGACCGTGTTCCAGTACGTCAGGAGGGTCTTGCGGACGACCTCCTGGATCGTGTTGTGGCCGACGCGGCGCGCCGCCCACGGCGAGCCGCCCGCCGCCATGAACCAGCGCACCGCGTCCGCGCCGTGCTGGTCCATGAGGGGGATGGGCTGAAGGATGTTGCCCAGGTGCTTGGACATCTTGCGGCCGTCCTCGGCGAGGATGTGGCCCAGACAGACCACGTTCTCGTAGGACGACTTGTCGAAGACCAGGGTGCCGACCGCCATCAGCGTGTAGAACCAGCCGCGGGTCTGGTCGATGGCCTCCGAGATGAACTGCGCCGGGTAACGGCTCTCGAAGAGTTCCTTGTTCTTGTACGGGTAGCCCCACTGCGCGAACGGCATCGAACCCGAGTCGTACCAGGCATCGATGACCTCGGGGACGCGGTACGCCTCCAGCTGGCAGTTCTCGTGCGAGCAGGTGAACGTGATCTCGTCGATGAACGGGCGGTGCGGGTCGAGGCCCGAGAGGTCGGTGCCGGTGAGCTCGCTCAGCTCTGCGCGCGAGCCGACGCAGGTGAGGTGGCTGTCCTCGCAGCGCCAGATCGGCAGCGGGGTGCCCCAGTAGCGGTTGCGGGACAGCGCCCAGTCGACGTTGTTGTTCAGCCAGTCACCGAAGCGGCCGTTCTTGACCGAGTCCGGGAACCAGTTGGTCTTCTCGTTCTCCTGGAGGAGCCGGTCCTTGATGGCGGTCGTACGGATGTACCAGGACGGCTGCGCGTAGTAGAGCAGCGCGGTGTGGCAGCGCCAGCAGTGCGGGTAGCTGTGCTCGTACGGGACGTGCCGGAAGAGCCTGCCGCGGGCGGCCAGGTCCTCGGTGAGCGCCTCGTCGGCCTTCTTGAAGAAGACACCACCGACCAGCGGCAGGTCCTCCTCGAAGGTGCCGTCGGGGCGGACCGGGTTCACGACCGGCAGGCCGTACGCCTTGCAGACCAGGAGGTCGTCGGCGCCGAAGGCGGGGGACTGGTGGACCAGACCCGTACCGTCCTCGGTCGTCACGTACTCGGCGTTGACCACGTAGTGGGCCTCGGCGGGGAAGTCCACCAGGGTGAAGGGGCGCTCGTAGGTCCAGCGCTCCATCTCGCGGCCGGTGAAGGTCTCGCCGGTGGCCTCCCAGCCCTCGCCCAGCGCCTTCTCGACGAGCGGCTGCGCGACGACGAGCTTCTCCTCGCCATTGGTCGCGACGACGTAGGTGACGTCGGGGTGCGCGGCCACGGCGGTGTTGGAGACCAGGGTCCAGGGGGTGGTCGTCCAGACGAGGAGGGACGCCGAGCCGGCCAGCGGGCCGGACGTGAGGGGGAAGCGGACGAAGACCGACGGGTCGACGACCGTCTCGTAACCCTGTGCCAGCTCGTGGTCGGAGAGACCCGTGCCGCAGCGGGGGCACCAGGGGGCGACGCGGTGGTCCTGGACCAGGAGGTCCTTGTTGAAGATCTCCTTCAGCGACCACCACACCGACTCGACGTACTCGGGGTCCATCGTGCGGTACGCGTCGTCGAGGTCGACCCAGTAGCCCATGCGGGTCGTGAGCTCGGTGAACGCGTCCGTGTGGCGGGTCACGGACTCACGGCACTTGGCGTTGAACTCGGCGATGCCGTACGCCTCGATGTCCTTCTTGCCGTTGAAGCCCAGTTCCTTCTCGACCGCGAGCTCGACCGGCAGTCCGTGGCAGTCCCAGCCGGCCTTGCGACCGACGTGGTAGCCCTGCATGGTCCGGAAGCGGGGGAAGACGTCCTTGAAGACGCGGGCCTCGATGTGGTGGGCGCCGGGCATGCCGTTGGCGGTGGGCGGGCCCTCGTAGAAGACCCACTCGGGGCGGCCCTCGGACTGTTCGAGGCTCTTGGCGAAGACCTTGCTGTCGCGCCAGAAATCGAGCACGGCGTGCTCCAGCGCGGGCAGGTCGACCTGGGCGGGTACCTGGCGGTACTGCGGCGATGTCATGGGCGGACTTCCTCCGGCGGACGTTTTCCACTTCCGTCGGAGGGACGAGGGCCTCATCGGCTCCCGCGGTACCACCCTCCTTGGCCCCGGGCGTGCGCCCGTGGCCCCCTCATTGGGGTCGCGATGCCGGTTCTACTTGCCTTGCGGCGTTCTTCCGACGGCTCCGGGTGATCTTCACGACGCGCTCGCCCCCGGGCTTCCACCGTCCCCGGGTCGCTCCTGGCTGCGTACGACGCTACTCGTCCCATCCACGCCTCTCGCTGGGCCCAGTGTACGGGCCCTTACGGGCGACGGCCGACCGGTTTAACCCGAGGGGCGGGGCGTGACCCGAATGGGCAGACGGAGGAGTACGGAGTCCGGGCGGGGTGCCGGGAGGCGGATTACCCGGCGGTGAGCTGGGCACAACGGATGCAGGCAGGTCGGTATCCGGACGCGGGGAGGGGCGATTCGGCGGCGTGCCCCGTTGCCGCGGCGCTGGGGTCGATTTATCGTCCCAGCACGATTCGCGTGCAAGATCACAATATGTGAAGGGGCCGCGGCCATGGTGGCGAAGAAGACCGCCGCGAAGAAGACGGCGTCGGCCGGATCCACGGGCGCGGCGGCCGGGGAGACGGGCGGTGACGCAGGTATGGAGACTGTCCCGGAGGTCGAGGCCGAGGCCGGTGCGACGGAGGCCGCCGTGAAGAAGACGGCGGCGAAGAAATCCGCGGCCAGGAAGACAGCGGCCGGAATGAAGGCGGCGTCCGCCGAGCATGAGGATGCCGAGCACGAGGATGCCGGGCCCGCGGAGCCGCCCAAGAAGGCACCTGCGAAGAAGAGCGCGGCCAAGAAGGCTTCGAAGAGGGCCGCGTCCGCGGCCAAGGGGGCGGCCGAGGCCGCCGGGAAGACGGGAGCCCACACGGTGGTAGCCAAGAAGAGCGCGACCCGGACCCGCACGGCCGGCACGGGCGCGGCGCCCGTGCCCCCGGCCACCGGGGGCGTCACGACAGCCCCCGGCGAGCTGGCGGTCCGACCGGGCGAGGACCCCTGGACCCCGGAGGAGGTCGCCGAGGCGCGGGCCGTGCTGAGCAGCGAGACCATGCGGCTGCGCAGTGAGCTGGAGGCCGCGAGTGCCGCGCTCGCCGGACTGATGCGTGACTCCGGTGACGGCGCGGGTGACGACGAGGCGGACACCGGCACCAAGAACATCACCCGCGAGCACGAGATGTCGCTCGCCGCCAACGCCCAGGAGATGCTGGAGCAGACCGAGCGGGCCCTGGCCCGGCTCGACGCCGGGACGTACGGACTGTGCGAGATCTGCGGCAATCCGATCGGCAAGGCGCGGATGCAGGCGTTCCCGCGCGCCACGCTCTGTGTCGAGGACAAACAGAAGCAGGAGCGGCGCGGTTGATCCCCGGCGGTGTGTCGTACCCTCGTCCTCAGTCAGGAACCTAGGTTGAGGGATTCACGTGGCAGAGGCGGAGCGCATCATCGGTACGCCGGACATCCCCGATGCTGAGGGGACCGAAGGGGGCGAGGCCGCGGACCGGGCCGATGACCGGGGCGGGGAGACCGCCCCGAGCAGGGGCAAGCGGAGGATCATGGTGCTCTTCGCCGTGGCCGTGTTCGCCTACCTCATCGACCTGATCAGCAAGATGCTCGTGGTCGCGAAGCTGGAGCACCACGAGCCGGTCGAGCTCATCGGCGACTGGCTGCAGCTCAGCGCGATCCGCAACGCCGGTGCCGCGTTCGGTATCGGTGAGGCGTACACCGTCATCTTCACGTTCATCGCGGCGACCGTCATCGTCGTGATCGCCCGGCTCGCGCGCAAGCTCTACAGCCTGCCGTGGGCCATCGCGCTCGGCCTGCTGCTCGGCGGTGCGCTCGGCAATCTCACCGACCGCATCTTCCGTGCCCCGGGCACCTTCCAGGGCGCGGTGGTGGACTTCATCGCCCCGGCGCACTTCGCCGTCTTCAACCTCGCCGACTCCGCGATCGTCTGCGGCGGCATCCTGATCGTGATCCTTTCCTTCAAGGGCCTGGACCCCGACGGCACCGTGCACAAGGACTAGTGGCCGCAAGGCATACTCGACAGGTGAGTACGTATCCCGAGGTCCGCACCCTGCCCGTACCCGACGGTCTGGAAGGCGAGCGTGTCGACGCCGCCATTTCCCGGATGTTCGGTTTCTCCCGCACCAAGGCCGCCGAGCTGGCAGCCGCCGGGAAGGTGCAGGTGGACGGCTCGGTGGTCGGGAAGTCCGAGCGGGTCCGGGGTGGTGCCTGGCTGGAAGTGGAGATGCCGCAGGCGCCCGCTCCGGTGCAGATCGTCGCCGAGCCCGTCGAGGGCATGGAGATCGTGCACGACGACGACGACATCGTCGTGATCGTGAAGCCGGTCGGGGTCGCCGCCCATCCGAGCCCCGGCTGGACCGGCACGACCGTCATCGGGGGTCTCGCCGCCGCCGGGTACCGGATCTCGACGTCCGGTGCCGCCGAGCGCCAGGGCATCGTCCACCGTCTCGACGTCGGCACCTCCGGCCTGATGGCCGTCGCCAAGTCCGAGCGGGCCTACACCCTGCTGAAGGCGCAGTTCCGCGACCGGGTCGTCGAGAAGAAGTACCACGCGCTGGTGCAGGGCCACCCGGACCCGATGAGCGGCACCATCGACGCCCCCATCGGGCGCCACCCCAACCACGACTACAAGTGGGCCGTCACGGCCGAGGGCAAGCCCTCCGTGACGCATTACGACCTCATCGAGGCCTACCGCTCCGCCAGCCTCCTGGACATCAAGCTGGAGACGGGCCGTACGCACCAGATCCGGGTGCACATGTCCGCCCACCGCCACCCCTGCGTCGGTGACCTCACCTACGGCGCCGACCCGACGATGGCCAAGCGCCTCGGCCTGACCCGGCAGTGGCTGCACGCCGTCCGGCTCGGCTTCGAGCACCCGTCCGACGGCAGCTGGGTGGAGTTCACCAGCAGCTACCCGGACGATCTCCAGCAGGCCCTGGACAAGATCGCGGCGGAGAGCGAATGACCGGCGCGCCCGCCCCGTACACCACGCGTACCGTCGTCGACGAGCAGGACCTCGCGGCCTGCTTCCTGGTCCGCAAGGACGTCTTCGTCGGCGAGCAGGACGTACCCGAGGAGATCGAGTACGACGTCTACGACGCGGACGCCCTGCATGTCGTCGCCGTCGCGGCGGACGGCTCGGCGCTGGGCACCGGGCGGCTGCTGCACGGCCCGGCCGCCGCCGCGAAGACGGGCGGCGACCCGGCCGTCGGTTCGCTCGGCAGGCTCGCGGTGACCAAGGAGGCACGCGGCCTCGGCGTCGGCGCGGCGCTGGTCCGGGCCATCGAGGACGCGGCCCGTGAGCTCGGTCTGGCCGCCGTCGATCTGCACGCCCAGACCCATGCGCTGGGCTTCTACGAGCGCCTCGGCTATGTGGCGTACGGCCCCGAGTTCCCGGACGCGGGCATCCCCCACCGGGCGATGCGCCGCACCCTGCGGGACTGAGGGCCTCCGGCCCGGCGGTTCAGTCGGGCAGGCCCCAGCGGGTCCACGTACCGTTCGACGGCACATCGCGCGGGGCCGTCCGTGGGCGGCGCGAACCCTGCGGGGTGACCACCGCCGTGGAGCCGCGCGGCAGGGCGACCGTGATCCGGCCCGGTCCGGTCTCCCGCCAGTGCAGCGGGCGCCCGTGCGCGTCCCGTACGTCGATCCGGCCCGCGATGGAGTGGTCCAGGGTCAGCGGGGTGCCCGCCTCGCTGCGCACCCGTACCCAGCGCGTGGCACCGCCCGAGCGGTCCGCGTCCACCAGGAAGGCGCCCTGGGTGCGCAGTGACGCGATCGACGCGTCCGCCCAGCGGTCCGAGACGGACGGGAAGACCTTCACCACCCCCTCGTGGCCCTGCACCACCATGTCGAGCATCGACTGGGCGGCGGACAGCGGGCTCTCCAGGGCGAGGTTCTTGCCCTCCCGGTACATCGTGTTGACCGTCATCCGGCAGTCCGCGACCACGTTGAGGTCGGTGAAGAAGGTCAGGAAGTCGAGGGCCTTCTCCGGCTCGCCCATCACCGAGTACATGGACGAGGCGGTGGCGTAGCTGTAGCCGTGCCACAGCTGCTGCATGGAGACCCAGTGGTCCATGGAGCGCCGCATCACCTCGCGGTCCCCGGGCCGGTCCCAGTTCCGTTCGCGCAGCGGGTACAGCCACAGCAGGTGCGAGTGGTGCCGGTGCGAGTCGGCGAGCGGGACGTCCTTGCCGATCATGACGCCGGCCGCCGGGTCCTCGGCGTACGGGGTGAGGCGCCGGTCGATGTCCTGCCAGCGCTTCAGCCGCGGATCGTCGTTCCGCAGCAGCTTCGCCGACGCGATCAGGGTGCGCACGCCCCAGCGGATCAGCGAGAGGTCGTAGGTGCAGTCCACGGCGTTGGCGTACTCGGGGGAGCGGGTCTCCGGCAGGTGCAGACGGCCGTCCGGGCCCTCGTGCAGGAAGTGCGCGTAGAAGTTGATGGCCTTCGCGAGGATCGGGTACACCACGTCGCGCAGGACCGACAGGTCCATCGAGTGCCGGTAGGACTGCCAGACGTTGTGCAGCGCCCAGGTGAGATTGCCGAAGTTGTCGGAGACATGGGCCGAGCCGGGGGCGCCGACGTCGTAGGTGTCGCCCGCGCGCAGCTGCCAGTCGGAGGGGTGGCCCAGCGCGTAGCTCTCGCCGTCGCGGTAGTCGGCCGGGACCGAGGCCGGGAGGTTGTGCTCGAAGCGGCGGAAGGCGCCGGTCACCGAGTCGAGTTCGGGGTGGTTGGAGCCGTGGACGGGGGCCATGCCGATCTGGACGTTGAGGTTCCACCAGACCGCGGTCCAGTTGTTGCCGACCTCGGGGAACCACGGGCCCCATTCGGAGATCGTCGGGCCGTCGGCCCTGGTCGACGCGGCGAGCTTGTAGAGCTGGATGAGATAGAAGCTCTGCAGCCGCTTGTCCGGTACGGAGAGGAAGCTGCGCCGGTAGTACGCGTGCCACCAGCGGCGGTGCCGGTCCACCAGCCGGTCGGGGTCGGCGGCCAGGGTGCGGTCCACGGCCCGCAGCGCGTCGGCCGTCGCCCCGGACACCTGGCCGGGGAAGCGGTACACGAGGTGCGCGGCGAGCAGTCGGCCGGTGCCCTCGCGCCGCTCGCGCCAGGCGGTGGCCCAGCCGCCGCCCGCGAGCAGCGGCTGCTCGACGAAGCCGTCGCCGGTCCGGGGGTCCGGATTGGGCGTGTAGTCCTCGGGTCTGCCGCTGGTGCGGGTGGTGGCGGCCCGCAGCCACTGGAAGGACCAGGCCGCGGACTCCTCGCCGGGGCTGGGGCGGGTGGAGACCAGCAGGGCGCCGGTGTCGTTCTGGACGAGGGCGGAGAAGGCCAGGGAGCCACGGGTCGTGGTGACGGTGCCGCGCAGCTCGGCGTCGTACAGGTCCAGGGTCCAGTCGACGGCGGTGATCTCCCCGGCGAGGGTCAGGGTGAAGTACCCGATGGGGAGGCGGGAGAAGCCGATGCCGCCGCGCCACTGGCCGCGCTGGTCCTGCACCTGGCTGTGACTGATCATCAGCTTCAGTGTGTCGGCGGTCTTTCCGGCGTACAGCTGGGCGCCGAGACGGCCGTTGGCGAGGAACGGGGCCTGCTGCCAGTCGGCGGGGAGCGTGCGCCAGGTCATGGCGGCGTCGCGGACGGTCTTCTCGTGGATGTCGATGTCCGGGTGCTCCGTCGGTACGGGGCCGGCCGCCGCCCATGAGGTACGGGAGCCTGCCAGCCAGAGTGCGGATGTTCCGGCAGCGGCGGTGGAGACGAAATGCCTTCGGGAGAACGCGGTCACGTGGCCTCTCCTGACAGTCATGTATGTGGTGACAGTTCCTGTCCCTGAATCACGCACGCCGCATACTGCCCGCCCCGAGGAAGCAGCGGAAGGGGGCCGACGGTATAGACATCGGAGGAATGCCGGTCGAGGAGGTGGGAATGCGGGGGTGTTGTCTGGATTGCGGGCCTCGCGTGGCAGGCTTTGCCCCCAGATCCGCCGATCACGGAGATCGGCGCCCCGCGCTCCGGAAGGCACCTCGTGGACCAAATGGCACTGCTCCTCCTGCTGTTGCTCGGGGCTGTGGTCACGGTCCCGCTGGGAGAGCGTCTCGGGCTGCCCGCGCCGGTGCTGATGACGCTCGCCGGGGTCGGCATGGCGTTCCTCAGCTTCGTACCGAATGTGGACATCCCGCCCGAGATCATCCTTCCGGCGCTGCTGCCGCCGCTGCTCTACGCCTCCGTGCAGCGGACTTCCTGGCGGCAGTTCGCCGCCAATAAACGACCGATCTTTCTGCTGGCCGTGGCGCTGGTCTTCGTCACGACGGCCGCCGTCGCCGCGGTCGCCAATGCGATCGTCCCCGGGCTGCCCATCGCCGCGGCCGTGGCGCTCGGCGCGCTCGTCGCCCCGCCCGACCCGGTCGCGGCGACGGCCGTCGCCGGCTCGGTCGGGCTGCCGCGCAGGCTCGTCTCCATCCTGGAGGGCGAGGGGCTGTTCAACGATGTGACCGCGATCGTGCTGTACCACGTGGCGATCGCCGCCGCGGTGAGCGGGAGCTTCTCGCTCCCGGAGGCGTTCGGGCTGCTGATCCTCTCGGCGGTGGTGGCCGTGGTCGTGGGCCTGGTGCTGGGCTGGCTCACCATCAAGCTCATGGGTCTGCTCGGCGACGCCACGCTCCAGGTCGGCCTCACCCTGCTGGTGCCGTTCGTGAGTTACGTGCTCGCGGAGGAGCTGATGGGGTCGGGTGTTCTCGCCGTCCTCACCACCGCGCTCTTCCTCGCCGAGCACACCGCCGACGCCGACGACGTCCTCGGGCGGCTCACCGGCCGTACCTTCTGGGAGATCGTCGACACGCTCGTCACCGGGGTCGCCTTCGGGCTGATCGGCCTCGAACTGCACAACGTCTTCGGGACGGCGGACGGGCGCGAACTCCAGATGCTGGGCTGGGGACTCGCCGTGGTCGTGGTCGTCGTCGGCGTGCGGCTGCTCTATCTGCTGCCCGCCACCTGGCTCGCCAAGCGGCTGCACACCCGGCGCGACGTCAGCGAGGAGATTCCCACCAGCTGGCGGGAGACCGTCGTCATGTGGTGGGCGGGGATGCGCGGAGTGGCCTCGGTCGCGCTGGCGCTCGCGATCCCGCTGAAGACGGACGACGGGAAGCCGTTCCCGGGGCGCGACGAGATCGTCTTCATCGCCTTCGCCGTGATCATGGCCACGCTCGTCGTCCAGGGGCTCACCCTGCCGTGGCTGGTCCGCAAGCTCCGGGTCAAGGCGGACACGGACGCCGAGGAGGCACTGGAGAAGGACCTCGCGATCCGCGCCGCGAAGGCCGCGAAGGAGCGCCTCAAGGAGATCCAGGAGGTCGAGGAGTTCCCGGACGAGGTCACCGAGCGGCTGCACCGGCTGGCGTACGACGTGGGGGCGCGGATCAGTCCCGACATGGTCGACGACGAGCGACGCGAGGCGTACGCGAAGCGGGCCGAGCGCTTCAAGGCGGTCAGCCGCGTCCAGCGCGAGATGATGTCGGCCGCACGCCACGCGGTGCTGTCGGCCCGCAACGAGGCGGGGGCGGACCCGGAGGTCGTCGACCGGGTGCTGCGCCAGCTGGACGTCCGCAGCCTGCGGTGAGGCGGGAGGGCCGAGCGGCCCGGGGCCTGGCCTGGCCGGGCCGCTGTCCGCCGTCCCCGTCAGCCGCGTCCCGTGCGGGGGGACTTGTCCCGGTC
This sequence comes from Streptomyces sp. NPDC058240, assembly GCF_042882135.1. Lineage (NCBI taxonomy): Bacteria > Bacillati > Actinomycetota > Actinomycetes > Kitasatosporales > Streptomycetaceae > Streptomyces > Streptomyces sp. NPDC058240. Next base: position 85,164 of record NZ_JBHVWT010000001.1, on the reverse strand, counting down.
CGAGGGTTTCTCGTCCGTCGGGCGGGACGGATGCGGCCACTCGTCGGACGGAAGCGCCGCGGGCGCCGTCGCGATCCTCGGCAGCGCGTACGGATGGTGGTCGCGCAGCCAGCCGATGAGCTCCTCCCGTACGGCACAGCGCACCGTCCAGATGTCGCCCGGGTCCTTCGCCGTGACCACCGCGCGGACCAGGATCGTCGATGGTGTGGTGTCGGTGACGGCGAGGGACCAGTCCCGGCCGTCCCAGGCGGCGCACTCGCCCAGGATGTCCCGCAGCTGCTCGCGCATCGCGGCGACCGGGGCGGAGTGGTCGAGGTGGAAGAAGACCGAGCCGGTCATCTGCGCGCTGCCGCGCGACCAGTTCTCGAACGGCTTGCCGGTGAAGTACGAGACGGGCATCGTGATCCGCCGCTCGTCCCAGGTCCGTACCGTGAGGAAGGTTAGCGTGATCTCCTCGATCGTGCCCCACTCGCCGTCCACCACCACCGTGTCACCGATGCGCACCATGTCGCCGAACGCGATCTGCAGCCCCGCGAAGAGATTGCCGAGCGTCGACTGGGCGGCCACACCCGCGACGATGCCGAGCACACCGGCCGAGGCCAGCATCGAGGTGCCGAAGGTCCGCATCGCCGGGAAGGTCAGGAGCATCGCACCGACGGCGACCGTCGCCACGATCGCGGTGACCACCCGCTGGATCAGCGTCACCTGGGTACGGACCCGCCGCACCCGCGCCGGATCGGTGGTGTTCGCGGCGTACCTCGCGTAGAGGGAATCGACGACGGCCGTCGCGATCCGCACCACCAGCCAGGCCGAGGCCCCGATCAGCACCAGTGTCAGGACCTGGCCGATCCCCGGCCGGTGAGCGTTGATCGCTTCGAGCCGGGTGTGGGTGTACGAGCCCCGCAGCAGCGCCGCGCACAGTGTCAGCTGGAGCGGAATCCGGCAGCGGCGCAGCAGCCCCCACAGCGGGGTGTCGTGGTGCCGGCCGTCGGCCCGTCTGAGCAGCAGATCCACCAGCCCGCCGACCAGCAGAGTGATCACGACCGAGCCGCCGACGACGATCAGCGGGCGCAGTATGTTCTCCATCCCGTCGTTCTCCATGCTCCTGACCGTAGCTGGCACCATGGGACTCATGAACATCATGCTTTTCCACTCGACGTACGGTCTGCGCCCCGCGGTGCATGCGGCGGCCGACCGGCTTCGCGCCGCCGGGCACGAGGTACAGGTGCCCGATCTCTTTGAGGGGCACACGTTCGAAACCGTCGAGGAAGGCATGGCCTTCAAGGAAGAGGTGGGCAAGGACGAACTGCTCCGGCGGGCCGTGCTGGCCGCCGCCCCCTACTCGGACCGGGGCCTGGTGTACGCGGGTTTCTCGTTCGGCGCCGCCACCGCGCAGACCCTGGCCCTCGGCGACGAGAAGGCCCGCGGTCTGCTGCTGTTCCACGGCACCTCGGACATCGCCGAGAACGCGTCCGTGGACGAGCTGCCGGTACAGCTGCATGTCGCCGACCCGGACCCGTTCGAGACGCACGACTGGCTGAACTCCTGGTATCTGCAGATGCAGCGGACCGGCGCCGATGCCGAGGTCTACCGCTACCCGGGCGCGGGCCATCTCTTCACGGACGCCGAACTGCCCGACTTCGACCAGGCGTCGGCCGAGCTGGCCTGGAAGGTCGCGCTCGGCTTCCTCGCCACGCTCTGAACGCGCGGAGGGCCCCGCACCGTGCGGGGCCCTCCGTACGGACAGGACGGATCAGCCCCGGTAGGCGGTCCAGCTGTCGCTCATCCGCTGCACCTGGCCCGCGGTGAACTGGGTCATGCACGAGTCGTACGTGTAGTCCATGAAGTTGTGGATCGGGTCGACCCCGGTCTTGTTGGTGCAGGTGTCACGTCCGGTCGGGCATTCGTACGCGGCGCTCTTCTCGGCCGGGGTGTCGGCCACGTAGTCGCCGTTGCCGTTACAGCCGCCCTGGAACGTGTGGTAGAGCCCCATCCAGTGGCCGACCTCGTGGGTGGCGGTGTCGCCCTCGTTGTAGTTGGTGGCGGAGCCGCCGGGCAGCGAGGCGTCGAGGATGACGACGCCGTCGTCCGAGGGATTGGACTTGTACGAGCTGGGGAAGGTGGCCCAGCCCAGCAGGCCGCCGCCGAGGTTGGCGGTGTAGATGTTGAGGGCGTTCGCGCCGCCCTTGCGCAGCGAGGACTTCATGGCCTTCTCGGCGGCGGAGCCCGGGGAGACGCCGTCGTACCAGGAGCTGTTGTCCGTGTAGTCCGTGCCGGCCAGCGTGTACTGGAAGCCGGAGTTCGTGTTGCCCGAGCCCTGTCCGCTGTAGGCGGCGTTCAGGACGCTCATCTGGCTGCTGATCGCGGACGCGCTGAGCTTGCCGGTCGTCCCGGAGTGCACGACGTGGAAGTACACCGGGATCGTCGCGCCCGCGGTGAGCGAGGAGCCGCTGAGCCGGCGGTCCGCGAGTCTCTGCTTCAACTGCGCGTCCATGGCCTTGGCCTGGGTCGCGGTCAGCTCGTTCGGGTCGTCGGTGTGGGCGGTGCCCGAGGGGCGGGCCTCGCGCGCCGTGGCGCTGGTGCCGGCGTCGTCCCCGCACTTCTGGGCGGCGGACGCGGAGACCTTGGAGGCGGCGGAGGCGGCGGAGCCGGAGGGGGCGGAGAGCGGTGCCAGGGCCAGAGTTCCGGCCAGAACGGCGGTGCCGATCGCACGGTTACGCATACGCGGCGATATACGGGCAAGAGTGCGCACGGGGACTCCTCGCGGATGTGTGGGGGAGGAATTTCCTCACCCGCCGCCGGGAGATTACGTGCGCATGTCAGGCCCCGAGGAGGAATGATCAGGCCCAATCGGTTATTCACCAAAGGGCGGAAACCGGGAGGAATCTTTCTTCGTGTTCCAGAGTTTGAGACGGCGACGTAACCGTAGGCGTTACCCCGGCGGGCGGTGTGTCCCCATTCGGTCCATGGGACACGCCACCCGCCGTAGCGACGTAATGCGCCGTCAACATATGGAGGAGTGGCCGAAAGTAGTGCCTCAGCGCACCGGGCGGTCCACCCGCTCGACCTTCTGCGTCCCGCTGAGCGTCCGGTACGAACGCGTCCAGGCGGAGGTCGCGTCCCGCTTCGTCCGGTCGGAGACGGCGTAGTAGTCCATCTGCGAACGCTCGGCGGTCACGTCCAGGACGCCGTAGCCGTGCGAGTCCATGTCCACCCACTTCACATGGCGGTTGGCGGCCTTGACCGCGGCGGCCGCGACCACCGAGACCGTCTGCGGCGCCACATGCAGGATGTCGTCGATGTTGTCCGAGGTCACCGATGTCACCACGAACTCGGTGGCGGCCGAGGCGGAGAGCGGATACGTCGCCGCCTTCACCGGCACGTCGTTGGCCCAGGCCATGTGGATGTCACCGGTCAGGAAGACCGTGTTGGTGATCGACCGGTCCCGCAGGTGGGTGATCAGCTCCTTGCGGTCGTCCGTGTAGCCGTCCCACTGGTCGACGTTGACGGCGAGGCCCTCCTTGGGCAGCCCCAGCAACTCGGCCAGCGGTTCCAGCAGATGGGCGGGCACGGAGCCGAACGTGACCGGCGAGATCATCACCGACGTGCCGACCAGCTTCCAGGTGGCGTCCGAGCCGGCCAGCCCCGACTTCAGCCAGTCCAGCTGCGCCCGGCCGGTGATGGTGCGCTCCGGGTCGTCGACCGCGCCGCTGCCGATGGACGCCTGCTGGGAGCGGAAGGTGCGCAGGTCGAGGAGATGGAGATCGGCCAGGTTGCCGAAGTGCAGCCGCCGGTAGACGGTGCCCTCGGTGGAGGCGCGGACCGGCATCCACTCGAAGTACGCCTGCTTGGCGCCCGCCGCCCGGTCCGCCCAGGAACCCTCCGTGCCCGGTGTGTGGTTCTCGGCCCCGCCCGACCAGGCGTCGTTGGCGAACTCGTGGTCGTCCCAGATCGCGATCACCGGGTGGGTGGCGTGCAGGGTCTGGAGGTCGGCGTCCGTCTTGTACGTGGCGTGCCGGGTGCGGTAGTCGGCGAGGGTGAGGATCTCGTGCTTCGGCTCGTGCTGCCGTACGACGTACTTCGCGTCCGGGTAACTGCCCGACGCGTACTCGTAGATGTAGTCGCCGAGATGAAGGACCGCGTCGAGGTCGGCGCGGGCGGCGAGGTGGCGGTACGGGGAGAAGTACCCGGCCTCCCAGTTGGCGCACGACACCACCCCGAACCGCACGCCGGGTATGGCGGACCCGGCCGCGGGAGCCGTCCGGGTGCGGCCGGTCGGTGAGACGGTCTCCGCACCGTCGCCCGCCGAGAAGCGGAACCAGTACGCGGTGGCGGGGGCCAGGCCCCGCACATCGGCCTTGACCGTGTGGTCGGACGCGGCCGTCGCGACGGTCGTGCCCCGGGCCACGACCCGGGCGAAGTCCTTGTCCTCGGCGACCTCCCAGCGCACCGCCGTATCGGCGCCGCGGCCCGAACCGGGGACCGCGTCGGGGGCCGGGGTGACGCGGGTCCAGAGCAGGATGCCGTCGGGGAGGGGATCGCCGGAGGCGACGCCGTGCAGGAAGGCGGGGCCGTCCGCGGCGCGGGCGGCGGTGGCGGAGCCCAGCACCGGGGCTGCGACGGCGGTGGCGGCAGCGGCCTTGACGACCGTGCGGCGGCTGGGGGCGGAGAGCGGCGAGGAAAGGTGTCGACTGGTCACGGGGCAGAACCCTACTGACGGGTAAGCCGAACGGGCAGGCGAACGAAGGAAGTTCGCCTGCCCGCCGGGGAGCCGCTGCCGTGATGTCGCCGGTCGGTCAGCCCTTCAGTGCGGCCGTGATCGCGGTGTTGAAGTCGTCCACCGTCATCGGAGCGTTCTCGCTCTTCCCGTCGGTGAGCGCCTTGCCGTTCATCTTCAGGGTCGGCGTGCCCTTCACACCGCTGTCCTCGAACTTCGCCGACATCTTCATCGCCCAGTTGTCGAACGTGCCGTCCTTGACGTTCTTCTGGAAGGCGGCGTTGCCCTTGAGCGCGTCCACCGTGTCGGCCACCTTGATCAGGTAGGAGTCGTCCTTGAACTTGTCGTCGGTCTCCTCCGGGTGGAACTTCGCGGAGTAGAGCGCGTACTTGTAGTCGAGGAAGGCCTCCGGGCTGACATTGAGCGCGGCGCCGAGCGCGCTCAGCGCGTTCTTCGAGCCCTCGCCGCCGGTCATGCCGTCGATGAACGTGGCACCGATGTACTTGATCTTGTACTTTCCGGCGTCGACGTCCTTGTGCACCGTCTCGCCGATGGACTGCTCGAACGTTCCGCAGATCGGGCAGCGCGAGTCCTCGTACAGCTCCAGGGTCTTCTTGGCGCTCGACTTGCCGATGACGACCGTGGTGCCGTTCTCGCCCGAGGTGTTCTTGGGCGCGGTCACGTTCTTCGCGTCCTTGGCCGCCTCCCAGTGGGACGGCTTGTTCAGCTGCATGATGCCCCAGGTGCCGGCCCCCACGACGGCCAGGACACCGACGATCGAGACGCCGACGATGATCTGCCGGCGGGCCTTGTCCTTTTTGGCCTGGCGCTCGCGCTCGGCACGCAGCCGCTCGCGGGCCGCCGACTTGTTGGCCTGGCTGTTGCGATTGCTCATGTCTGTGTCTCCATGGTGTGAGGGGTACGTCGTCGGGGATGTGCGGGCTCAGGCGATGGCGCAGGCCGAGCGCGGCGGTCCCCTCCGTCCCACGGAGTGCACGAGCAGACGGGCGTGTACGAGCAGGTGCGGGCCGTGTCCGGCGGGCCGCACCCGGCGGCGTACCGGGCGGCGGGCCGTACCGACCACGGCGACCGCGACCAGCAGCGGCCGGAACGCCAGGACGGCGACCGCCTCCAGCAGACCGGCCAGCGCGGACTCGCCCCGCCGGAGCCAGGCCGCGGCGAGCAGGCCGACCGTCACATGGGCGGCGAGCAGCAGCCACGGCACCGCGGGGCCGGGCGAGGCCAGCAGCGCGGCCGTGGTGTGTCCGGCATCGGTCACCGAGGCGAGCGGGGTGACTTCGGCACCGGCCCGTGCCGCACCGGCGCCGAACTGGCCGCCGCAGAGCACGTCGACGCCGACCGAACGCAGCGGCCCCGCGATCGGGCCGCCGGCCGCGCCGTAACAGACGTGCTGACCGGTGGTGAAGATGGTGTCGGCGGCCAGCTCCAGCGGGACCAGCAGCCCGGCGATCGCCCCGAAGCCGCGCTCCCGGCCGGCCAGCGCGTACGCCACGGCGAAGACCGCGCCGGCCAGCAGGACGACGGCGGTCAGCGGCAGCGGGACCCGGGAGAGCAGCACATGGGACGCAGCGGAGAGCGTCACGACGAGCGCCGTGAAAAGCGCCGCGCGAACGACTCTGAGCTGCGTCCCGGATATGTCCATCGCCGAGGAGTGTCGCATGCGAACCTGTAAGTGACCCCTAAAGGGACGGGCCGCGGGGAATCACAGCCCCGGAATGCGGCCGTTGCGGAAGAGATCCACGAAGATCTGGTGGTCGGCGCGGGCGCGGGCGCCGTAGCTGTGGGCGAAGTCCACCAGCAGACCGGCGAAGCCCTCCTCGTCGGCCGCGATGGCCGCGTCGATCGCCCGCTCGGTGGAGAACGGCACCAGCGAGTGGCCGCTCTCGTCGTCCGCCGCGGAGTGCATCGTCGCCGTCGCCCGGCCCAGATCGGCGACGACCGCCGCGATCTCCTCCGGCTCGTCGATGTCGGACCAGTCCAGATCGACCGCGTACGGAGACACCTCGGCGACCAGCTGGCCCGCCCCGTCCAGCTCGGTCCAGCCGAGCCACGGGTCGGCGTGCGCCTGCAGGGCGCGCTGCGAGATCACGGTGCGGTGGCCCTCGTGCTGGAAGTACTCGCGCACGGCCGCGTCGGTGATGTGCCGGGAGACCGCGGGCGTCTGCGCCTGCTTGAGATAGATCACCACATCGTTCTCCAGGGCGTCGCTGTTGCCCTCCAGGAGGATGTTGTACGAGGGCAGCCCGGCCGAGCCGATACCGATGCCGCGACGGCCGACGACATCCTTCACCCGGTACGAGTCGGGGCGGGTCAGGCTCGACTCCGGCAGCGTCTCCAGATAGCCGTCGAAGGCGGCCAGCACCTTGTAGCGCGTTGCCGCGTCCAGATCGATCGAGCCGCCGCCCGGAGCGAACCGGCGCTCGAAGTCCCGGATCTCCGTCATCGAGTCCAGCAGCGAGAACCGGGTCAGCGACCGGGCGTCGCGCAGCGCGTCCAGCAGCGGGCCCTGTGCCGTGTCCAGCGTGAAGGGCGGTACCTCGTCGTTCTTCGCGCCCGTCGCCAGTGCGTGGATCCGCTCACGGTAGGCCGCCGCGTAGACCCGGACCAGTTCGGTGATCTGGTCGTCGCCGAGCGCCTTCGCGTAACCGATCAGGGCGACGGAGGCGGCGAACCGCTTGAGGTCCCAGGTGAACGGGGCTACGAAGGCTTCATCGAAGTCGTTCACATTAAAGACAAGGCGGCCATTGGAATCCATGTACGTGCCGAAGTTCTCAGCGTGCAGATCGCCGTGCACCCACACCCTGCTGGTTCGCTCGTCCAGATAGGGGTCCGCGTTCCTCGTCGAGCTGAGATCGGCGTAATACAGGCAGGCCGTGCCCCTGTAGAACGCGAACGGTGATGCGGCCATCTTGCGGAACTTGACCCGGAAGGCTGTCGGGTCTGCGGCCAGGAGCTCTCCGAAGGCTGTCTCGAAGACCGCAAGGATCTGCTCCTCGCGCTCAGTGTCCGAGACTTCGAAAGTGCTGCGCATTGCCGGCCTGCTTCCTTCGTTGATGACAGGGCCTTCCTGTCTGCCCTCCTGCTGAGAACGCCGGACGCGCCGCATCAGTGCCCGGACCCGGAAAGTGCGGCCACAGTCACTGATTCGGGTGACGTGTGGGTGATTCCACCTCGGATGGTCCGACCTTCGCAATAGTTGTAGATAGGTGCATTGGGGCGACCGGAAGGGATGCATGAACGTCCTGCGTGCGGTGATCTACGTCAGGCTGTCGCGAACCACGGAATCGAGTACCTCCCTGGCCAGGCAGGAGGCGTCATGCCGTGGCTATGCGGAACGGCAGGGCTGGACCGTCCTGCGGGTGTTCCAGGACAGCAACGTCTCGGGCGGGGAGCCGCCGGGGGAGCGCCCCGCACTTCGCGAACTGTGCGAGAACCTGTCTCACTACGACGTGTTGCTGACCTGGCGGGCGGACCGCATCGCTCGATCGTTGATCCATTTCTCATCAGTGATCGAGGCGTGCGATACGGCTGGTGTTCGCCTCGTGGCCATCGAGGACGGGTGGGACATGTCGACTCCGCACGGGCGGTTCGCCGCGAATGTGCTGGCCTCATTTGCCCAGTTCGAACGGGAACTGGGGCGGGAGAGGACGGTCTCATCGCAGAACCATCTGAGGAAGACCGGACGCTGGGCCGGCGGACGGGTGCCGTATGGCCTTCGGCCGACGCCGAACACGGAAGGCAGGGGCAAGATCCTCATACGTGATGACCGAGCGGAGCCCATTGTTCGCGAACTGGCCGAACGCATCATTGCCGGGGAAGCCCCGACGCGCATCGCCGCAGACCTCCAAGCCCGGGGAGTCCCCGCACCACGAGTCCATAACTCCACAAGGCCCGACCCTGCACCGTCGGCCTGGACCCACAAGTCCATCAAGATTGTTATGACGTCACAGACGCTCTTGGGACACAAGATCGAGCATCGGACCGGCAAGGTGATCTGTGACAACGCGGGCCCTGTGAAGTTCTGGCCACCCATGCTGACGCAGGAGGAGTTCGCGCGGATCGCGCAGATCATTGAGGACGGGTACAGGCCACGACGGCCGAACCGTCCTTCGCACTGGCTTCACGGTGTCGTCATCTGCGGGGTTTGCGGGCGGAACATGAAACGGTCGCAGTCCTCGGGGGCCGAGACGTTCAGATGTCTCGGGCCACTGACGGAACCGCATCGGAGTGTGAGCATCAAGGGCGACCTCCTGGAGGGGTGGTTCATCGCGGAGCTGCGGGAACGGCTGCGGAACGCCCCTGTTGTGGAGCACACCTACCGCGCGGAGGTCGATCTCAGCGACGAGATCAGGCGTCTGCGTACCTACGTGGCCGAGCTGCTGGACGACCGTCGGGCCGGGGTATTCAGCACCCCTGAAGCAGTGGAGGTCTTCCGCAACGAGTACCGGCTGGCATCGACCCGACTCGAAGCTTGCGAGCGACAGCCTCACAAACCCGGTGGGTGGGAAATGCGCGCGGCCGCACAGTCGATGTGGGACGCCTGGAATGTGTGGTGTCCCGAGGAGCGTGGAAGTTACCTGGTCGGCTGCCAGGTTCGTGCCGTGGTCAGCTCGCCGCCACGCCCACGTGCGAGGGTGGAGGCTGCTGACCGCTGCGTCTGTGATCTCGGCAACCTCATTGGGTTCGACGGTGCGCGGTCGGAGTGACAGGCCGCGGAGTATCGGTGTCGCGACGTAGACTTCCACGCTGTCCCCCTCACCCGCCCTGCTCGCCCGGAGGCCACAAACCGTGTCGTCGAAGCCGCCCTTTACGCACCTTCACGTCCACACCCAGTACTCGCTGCTGGACGGTGCCGCGCGGCTCAAGGACATGTTCGCTGCCTGCAACGAGATGGGCATGTCGCACATCGCGATGACGGACCACGGCAACCTGCACGGGGCCTACGACTTCTTCCACTCGGCGCAGAAGGCGGGCGTCACACCGATCATCGGCATCGAGGCGTACGTCGCGCCGGAGTCGCGCAAGCACAAGCGGAAGATCCAGTGGGGCCAGCCGCACCAGAAGCGCGACGACGTGTCGGGTTCGGGTGGTTACACCCACAAGACGATCTGGGCGTCGAACGCGAAGGGCCTGCACAACCTCTTCAAGCTGTCCTCGGACGCGTACGCCGAGGGCTGGCTGCAGAAGTGGCCGCGCATGGACAAGGAGACCATCGCCCAGTGGTCCGAGGGCCTGATCGCGTCCACCGGCTGCCCCTCGGGCGAGGTGCAGACCCGGCTGCGGCTCGGCCAGTTCGACGAGGCCGTCCAGGCCGCCTCCGACTACAAGGACATCTTCGGCGAGGACAAGTACTTCCTGGAGCTGATGGACCACGGCATCGAGATCGAGCGCCGGGTCCGTGACGGGCTCCTCGAAATCGGCAAGAAGCTGAAGATCCCGCCGCTGGTGACCAACGACTCGCACTACACCTACGCGCACGAGGCCACCGCCCACGACGCCCTGCTCTGCATCCAGACCGGCAAGAACCTCTCCGACCCGGACCGCTTCCGCTTCGACGGCACCGGCTACTACCTCAAGACGACCGACGAGATGTACGCCGTCGACTCCTCCGACGCCTGGCAGGAGGGCTGCGCCAACACCCTGCTGGTCGCGCAGCAGATCGACACCGCCGGCATGTTCGAGAAGCGCGACCTGATGCCGAAGTTCGACATCCCGGACGGCTACACGGAGATCACCTGGTTCCAGGAAGAGGTCCGCGTCGGCATGAACCGGCGCTTCCCGGGCGGCGTCCCCGAGGACCGGCAGAAGCAGGTCGAGTACGAGATGGACATCATCATCCAGATGGGGTTCCCGGGGTACTTCCTGGTCGTGGCCGACTTCATCATGTGGGCGAAGAACAACGGCATCGCGGTCGGCCCCGGCCGAGGCTCCGCCGCCGGTTCGATCGTGGCGTACGCGATGGGCATCACCGACCTCGACCCGATCGAGCACGGACTGATCTTCGAGCGGTTCCTCAACCCCGAGCGCGTCTCCATGCCCGATGTCGACATCGACTTCGACGAGCGTCGGCGCGTCGAAGTGATCAGGTACGTGACGGAGAAGTACGGCGCCGACAAGGTCGCCATGATCGGCACGTACGGAAAGATCAAGGCGAAGAACGCCATCAAGGACTCCGCCCGGGTCCTCGGCTACCCGTACGCGATGGGCGACCGGCTCACCAAGGCCATGCCCGCCGACGTCCTCGGCAAGGGCATCGACCTCAACGGCATCACCGACCCCAAGCACCCGCGCTACAGCGAGGCGGGCGAGATCCGGGGGATGTACGAGAACGAGCCGGACGTCAAGAAGGTCATCGACACCGCGAAGGGTGTCGAGGGCCTGGTCCGGCAGATGGGCGTGCACGCCGCAGGCGTCATCATGTCCAGCGAGCCGATCGTCGACCACGCCCCGATCTGGGTGCGGCACACCGACGGCGTCACCATCACGCAGTGGGACTACCCGCAGTGCGAGTCGCTCGGCCTGCTGAAGATGGACTTCCTGGGCCTGCGAAACCTCACCATCATGGACGACGCCGTGAAGATGGTGGAGTCCAACAAGGGCGTCAAGCTGGACCTGCTCGGCCTCCCGCTGGACGACCCCAAGACGTACGAGATGCTCTGCCGCGGTGACACGCTCGGTGTGTTCCAGTTCGACGGCGGCCCGATGCGCTCCCTGCTGCGCCAGATGCAGCCCGACAACTTCGAGGACATTTCCGCCGTCTCGGCCCTGTACCGGCCGGGCCCGATGGGCATGAACTCGCACACGAACTACGCCGAGCGCAAGAACGGCCGCCAGGAGATCACCCCGATCCACCCGGAGCTGGAGGAGCCCCTCAAGGAGGTCCTCGGCCTCACCTACGGCCTGATCGTGTACCAGGAGCAGGTGCAGAAGGCCGCCCAGATCGTCGCCGGCTACTCGCTCGGCGAGGCCGACATCCTGCGCCGCGTGATGGGCAAGAAGAAGCCCGAGGAGCTGGCGAAGAACTTCGTCCTCTTCGAGGCGGGGGCCAAGGAGAAGGGCTTCTCCGACGCCGCGATCAAGGCCCTGTGGGACGTGCTGGTCCCGTTCGCCGGATACGCGTTCAACAAGGCGCACTCCTCCGCGTACGGCCTGGTCACCTACTGGACCGCGTACCTCAAGGCGAACTACCCCGCCGAGTACATGGCGGCGCTGCTGACCTCGGTCAAGGACGACAAGGACAAGTCGGCCGTCTACCTCAACGAGTGCCGTCGCATGGGCATCAAGGTGCTGCCGCCCAATGTGAACGAGTCCCTGTCGAACTTCGCCGCCCAGGGCGACGACGTGATCCTCTTCGGCCTCACCGCCGTGCGCAACGTCGGCCAGAACGTCGTCGACTCGATCATCCGGTGCCGCAGGGCGAAGGGGAAGTACAGCACCTTCCCCGACTTCCTGGACAAGGTCGAAGCGGTCGTCTGCAACAAGCGCACCGTCGAATCGCTGATCAAGGCCGGCGCCTTCGACGAGATGGGCCACACCCGCAAGGGCCTCGTCGCCCACCACGAACCGATGATCGACAACGTGGTGCAGGTCAAGCGCAAGGAGGCCGAGGGGCAGTTCGACCTCTTCGGCGGCATGGGCGAGGAGGAGAGCGACGAGCCGGGCTTCGGGCTCGACGTGGAGTTCTCCGACATCGAGTGGGAGAAGTCCTACCTGCTGGCCCAGGAGCGCGAGATGCTCGGCCTGTACGTCTCCGACCACCCGCTCTTCGGTCTGGAACACGTGCTGTCCGACAAGGCCGACTCCACGATCTCCCAGCTGACCGGCGGTGAGCACGGCGACGGCGCCATCGTCACCGTCGGCGGCATCATCTCCGGCCTTCAGCGCAAGATGACCAAGCAGGGCAACGCCTGGGCCATCGCCACCGTCGAGGACCTGGCCGGTTCCATCGAGTGCATGTTCTTCCCGGCCACCTACCAGCTGGTCTCCACCCAGCTCGTCGAGGACACCGTCGTCTTCGTCAAGGGACGCCTCGACAAGCGGGAGGACGTGCCCCGGCTGGTCGCCATGGAGATGCAGGTCCCCGACATCTCGTCGGCCGGCACCAACGCCCCCGTGGTCCTGACCATCCCCACCGTCAAGATCACCCCGCCGATGGTCAGCCGCCTCGGCGAGGTCCTCAGCAACCACCGGGGCGACACCGAGGTGCGGATCAGGCTCCAGGGCCCCCGCAAGACCACGGTGCTCCGGCTCGACCGGCACCGGGTCAAGCCCGACCCGGCGCTCTTCGGTGACCTGAAGGTGCTGCTCGGCCCGTCCTGCCTGGCCGGCTGAGCCGGCTCTTCCGCAGACGTACGAGAGGGGCGCCCCGCGAAAGCGGGAGCGCCCCTCTCGGCTACCCGGCCTGCGGCCGGAGCGGATACGTCTCCGGTCAGTTGTGGCCGAAGCGCCGCTGGTGCTTACGGGCAACATCAGCAGGGCTGCCCTGGGCCTGCGGCTGAGGCTGTATCTGCGACTCGTACGCGGTCGTCTTGGCCTCTTCCGCGCCGCGCTCCGGAGTGGACGCGCGGTTCTGCTGGCTGCCCTGCTTGCGGTTCTTGTTCTTGGCCATGGTGTTCCTCCTATGGGGACTCTCGGGGCCAGGACCGCGTTCAGATTCACATAGCGGGGTAAACCGTGCATGTTGGATCATTACCGTGCGTAGCGGGGGTGGGGGATGCGTCGTTTTCCCGATCCGCCACGCCGATGATCGAGTTCCGGACGTCAACCCCTGCGCGGTCGGGCAGACTCGAAGGAAACCCTTGGCAAAGACCGCACCCGAACTTCTGGAAGAGGGTGGATCGCGTGGACCGTTGCGTCGTCCTGGTGGACGCCGGCTACTTGCTGGGCGCAGCCGCGAGCCTGCTGGCCGGGGAGCCCGCCCGTTCCCGCATCACGGTCGACCACGCGGCCCTCATCCGGGGCCTGCGCGAGCGGGCCGAGGGCGATACGCAGCAGCCGCTGCTGCGGATCTACTGGTTCGACGGCGCCCCCGACCGCGTGCCGCAGCCCGAGCACCGCAGACTCCGCGTGATGCCCCGGGTGACCGTACGGCTCGGCGCCCTCACCCGCAGTGACGGGCGCTGGGCGCAGAAGGGTGTCGACGCCGCGATGCACGCCGAGCTCACCGAACTCGCCAGGAACCGGGCCTGTTCCGACGTGGTGCTGGTGACCGGCGACGGCGATCTGCTGCCCGGTCTGATGTCCGCCAAGGAACACGGCGTCGCCGTCCATCTGTGGGCCGTCCAGGCCGCCGACGGCGACTACAACCAGTCCGAGGACCTGGTGGCCGAGGCCGACGAACGCAGGGTGCTCGACCGGGCCTGGATCACCCAGGCCGTACGGCCCAAGGAGACCGGCGGCGTCTGCGCCCCGCCGCCCGTGCCCGGTCCGGAGATCGCCGCGATCCTCTCCGCGCCACTGCCCGAGGCCGCCCTCGCCGCCTCCGCCGAGCGGGCCTCGGAGGCCCAGGCGGCAGCCGCCGCCAACGGCGCCGCGGCACCGCCCGAGGAGGGCGCCGCCACCGACCGGCCCGTGCACGGCGGCAAGGGCGTCCCCACCCCCAAGGACCTGGCGGGCAGCCTGCGCGGCCACGGCGCCCAGCCCGACCGGCACCTCCCTCAGCCGTCGCCCGCCAACGCGACTCTGCGCTGGTCCTCCGACAAGAGCTGGACGGAGCGCGGCGGACCGCTGGGCGAGCCCGCCGAAACCGCCTCCCTGCCGACGCTGGCCCAGCTCACCAGTGCCGAGCAGCGCTGGGCGGACCGCGAGGAGGACATCACCACCGTCGGCGGCGACCCCTTCGAGGTGGGCCAGGTCTTCGCCCGTCGCTGGATGGAGCGACTGCCGGAGACCGTCCATCTGCAGAAGCTCTCGACCATGTATCCGCGCATCCCGCACCGCATCGACGGCGAGCTGCTGCGCTACGCGGCACGGTTCGGCCTGCTCGCCCACAAGGACGACCAGATCGACGAGCACGACCGCTACGCGATCCGGGCGGGATTCTGGCGGGAGATCGATGTACGGGCCGCGGCCGAGCACACCCCCGCGGCGGAGCGGACGACCCCGTCGGCCGACTGACGGCCGAGCGGGACCACGGGCGGGCGACCCGGTCGCCGATCACCGCGTCGACGCCCGGCCGGTGTGGCCCCGGACGCAATACGGGGCATCCGACCCCGTACTCTCATACCTCGTGAGTACGGGCACAGCACAGGCGCAGCCGGCGACCGGGACCGTGTGCGCGGTGCGTGATCTGGTCAAGACCTATCCCGCCGTCCGCGGCCGTCGCGGTACCCCCGCCACACCAGAGGTGCGCGCCACCGACGGGATCAACCTGGACGTGCGGCGCGGCGAGATCTTCGGACTCCTCGGCCCCAACGGCGCCGGCAAGTCCACGCTGGTCCGGCAGCTCACCGGGCTGATGCGCCCCGACTCCGGCAGCGTCACCGTGCTGGGCCACGATCTCGTACGCCATCCGGAGCGGGCCTCCCGGCTGATCGGCTACCTCGGGCAGGAGTCCACCGCCCTCGACGAGCTGACCGTGTCGCTCGCCGCCGAGACCACCGGACGGCTGCGCGGCCTCGCGGCGGCGGACGCCCGCGCCGAGCGCGACGTCGTACTCGACGAACTGGGCCTCACCGAGATCGCGGGACGCCCCCTGAAGAAGCTCTCCGGGGGACAGCGGCGGCTCGCCTGCTTCGCGGCCGCGCTGGTCGGCGAGCGGCCGGTGCTGGTGCTGGACGAGCCGACGACCGGCATGGACCCCGTCGCGCGGCGCGCCGTCTGGGCCGCCGTGGACCGGCGCCGGGCCGAGCGCGGCACGACGGTGCTGCTCGTCACCCACAACGTCATCGAGGCCGAGACGGTCCTCGACCGGGTCGCCGTGATCGAACGCGGCAGGGTCATCGCCTGCGACACGCCGACCGGGCTCAAGGAACGCGTCGCGGGCGAGGTCCGGGTCGAGCTGGTGTGGCGCGAACGGGCGCCCCTGGACGTCCCCGAAGTGGCCGCGCTGCGTGCCTCGGCCCAGGAGTCCGGGCGGTGCTGGGTGCTGCGGCTCGCTCCCGACGAGGCACGGGCGGCAGTCGCCGCGGTGACCGGCGGCGCGGCCTTCGCCGCACTCGACGACTTCACGCTGGCGACGCCCAGCCTGGAGGACGTCTATCTCGCGCTCGGCGGGGACGTGACCAAGGGGCTGGTGAAGTCATGACCGGGGTGAGCGGGACGACCGGGTGCGGGTGCGCGGCCGGGCAGGGAGCGAACAGGAGCAGCGCCAGGTGACGAGCATCGTTCCCGCGCACGCGGTGACCGGACCCGTCCGGGCCGCGGAGGACGGCCGGGCCGGTCCCCCCGGCGACGGCTTCGCCGAGGTGGGGGCACCGCCCGCGCCGCTCGCACCGCGGGCCCGGCTGTTCCCCTCGCTCGCGGCCGTCTACCGCGCCCAGCTGTCCAGGGCCAGGGTCGCCCGTATCCCGCTGCTCTTCGTCGCCACGTTCCAGTCCGTCGGGATCATGGTGCTGATGCGTGGGGTCGTCGACGGCGGCTCCGAGGCGCGGGCCGTCGTCGCCGGCTCCAGCGTCCTCGTCGTGGCCTTCGTGGCGCTCAATCTCCTCGCCCAGTACTTCGGGCAGCTGCGGGCCGGCGGCGGACTCGACCACTACGCCACTTTGCCGGTGCCGCCCGCCGCGGTGGTGCTCGGCGCGGCGGGGGCGTACGCCTCCTTCACCGTGCCCGGCACGATCGTCACGGCCGTGGCCGGCAGCATGCTGTTCGGGCTGCCGCTGACGCATCTGTGGGTGCTCGTCGCCGTCATCCCGCTCTCCGGGGCGGCGCTCTCCGGGCTGGGCGCGGCGCTGGGACTGCTCGCGCCCCGGCAGGAGCTGGCCACGCTGCTCGGCCAGCTGGGCATGTCGGCGGCACTGCTGCTCGGTGTGCTCCCGGCCGACCGGCTGCCCGCGCCGGTCGGCTGGGCGCGCGATCTGCTGCCCTCGACCTACGGTGTCGAGGCGCTCTCGCGGTCCTTCGACGCCCACCCGGACTGGACGGTCGTCGCGCTGGACCTCGCCGTCTGTGCCGTTGTCGGCGTCCTCTCGCTGGCCGTGGCGACCTGGGCGTACCGCAGGGCAGCGGTCCGGTGAGGCGCGGCGCGGGGGCGCCTGGCACGATGGCACGGTGACCGCACCTCTGACGCCGCCTCACCAGCCCTCGTCCAACGATCCCTGGCAGACCCCGCCCAACTGGGGCGGTCCGGGAGGATCCGGTGGACCCGGGGGTTCCCGCGGGGCCGGTGGGTACTACCCGGGCACCCCGCTGGAGTCGAAGGAGGACAAGGACCTCCGGTCGGACCTGCGGCGGGCCGTGGTCGTCACCGTTCTCGTGACCGTCTCGGGCATCGTCCTCGGGCTCCTCTGGCTGTGGCTGGCGCCGAGGGTTCCGCTGATCTCCGACAGCACCGCCGTCTTCCTGAACGACAGCGAGGGCGAGGAGGCGATCGGCGCCGACGGCACGTTCGTGCTGCTGGCCCTGGCCTTCGGGGCGGTCTCCGCGGCGCTGGCCTTCTGGTTCCAGCGGCGCGGCGGGATCGCCCTGGTGGTGGGGCTCGCGCTGGGCGGGCTGCTCGGTTCGCTGCTGGCGTGGCGGCTGGGGGTGTGGCTCGGGCCGACCCAGGACGTGGTCGCGCACGCGCGGGCGGTCGGCAAGGGCGTGGTCTTCGACGCGCCGCTCCAGCTGCGGGCGAAGGGGGCGCTGCTGGCGTGGCCGCTGGGGGCGATGGCGGTCCATCTCGGGCTGACCGCGCTGTTCGGGCCGCGGGATCCGGAGCCGGAGTGGGGGGTGTTTCCGGGTGGGCCCGTGCCGGGGGCGCCTTCGGCGCCTGTGGCGCCCGGGTCCGGGGCGCCTGCGGGTGGGGGTGTGCCGCCGGTGCCGCCGACGCAGTCGTAGTTCTGCGGGTGCGGGTGCGGGGGCCGGTGGGCTTGGGCGGGTGGGCCGCTGCGCGGGGCTTGTCCCCTACGCGCCCCTTCCCGAAACCGGGGCTCTGCCCCGGACCCCGGTCCTCAATCGCCGGACGGGCTGAAAGGTTCCCGGACGGGGCCGGGAGGCGCCGGATGGGCTGAAAAGGTGCCCGGACGGGCCGGGAGCGATGCCCGGCTATCCCCGGCCGATCTCCGCGAACACCGCTCCCGTCAGCGACGCCAGGTCCGTGGGTGAGAGTTCGACCTCCAGGCCGCGGCGGCCCGCCGAGACGCAGATCGTGTCGTGGGAACGTGCCGAGGCGTCCAGCACCGTACGCAGGCGCTTCCGCTGGCCCAGTGGGGAGATGCCGCCGCGTACGTAGCCGGTGGTGCGTTCCGCGGCTGCCGGGTCGGCCATGGTGGCCCGCTTGCCGCCCACCGCGGAGGCCAGGGCCTTGAGGTCCAGCGTGCCGGCCACCGGGACGACCGCCACGGTCAGGGTGCCGTCGACGTCCGCCACCAGGGTCTTGAAGACCCGGTCGGGGGAGACGCCCAGCGCCTGGGCCGCCTCCTCGCCGTAGGAGGCCGATGCCGGGTCGTGGTCGTAGGTGTGGACGGTGAACGCCGTGCCGGACGCGGTCAGGGCGACCGTTGCCGGAGTGCCGCCGGACTGTTGCTGCTTCTTCGGCTTCTTCGCCACGGGGAGACGGTCCTCGGTCGATCGGTCGGTCGGATCAGTTCCGGATCAGTTGGGGTGGGTCGGGGCGCGGGTCAGGTCCACTGCGGGCAGGGACGGCAGATGGCGGATGACGGCGGTCTCGGAGCGCAGCAGCGTCAGTTCCTCGCGCAGCCGGGTCGCGGTGTCGGGTGCCTGGAGCAGCCGTTGCTTGGTCGGTGCGTCGAGTACGGCCGCCGCCGCGACCAGGTAGGAGACGACGGCGGGGTCGTCGGGCAGGTCCGCGCCGGTCGTGAGGGACCGTTCGCTCGCCCCGGCCAGCCGCTTCTGGTAGCTGCGGAAGGCCCGCAGTACGCCCTCGGCGAGCGCCCCCGCCTCCTCGCCGGTCTCCTCGTCCAGCTCTTCGAGTTCGGCCGTCAGGAAGGGGCCGCTCGCGTCGACGGAGAGCAGCTTGACCCGGGTGGTGCCGGTCGCCAGGACCTCGAAGCTGCCGTCCGGCCGTTCCCGGATCTTCGCCGCGTCGGCGATGCAGCCGACCCGGTGGAAGGTCTGGACCGGGTCGGGGCCGAAGCCGTCCGCGGGGCCGCGTTCGGCGGGGACGTTCACCGCGTCCGGCATTCCGGAGCCCGTCGGGGCGGTCTCGCGGCCGTCGCGGATGGCGACCACGGCGAAGCGGCGGGGCGCGTCCTCGTCGGTCTTCAGGAGCTCGCGCATCATGGCGCGATATCGCTCCTCGAAGACGTTCAGCGGCAGCACGAGGCCGGGGAACAGCACCGCGTTCAGCGGGAACAGGGGCAGGCGAGCGGTGGTCACAACGGTCAAGCGTAATGGCCGCCGGGCCGGGCCCGGTCGGCCCGTCCCGGGATCGGCGTCGCGCGGGCCGCCCGGAGCCGCGTGTCGTCCCGCGCCTCCAGGAACCGGCCGAGCGGATCCTCGGAGACCGAGGACCACGGGAACGACGCCGCGTGGGGTCCGATCTGCCGGAACTGTTCCAGTGCCTCGTCCCAGCGGCCCCGGGTGACCAGCACGAACGCCAGCAGGTTGCGGACCTCGGCGGGCCAGGGGTCGCCCGACGTGAACGAGGCGGACAGCGCGATGGCCAGATCCGCCGCCGCGTCGATCCGTTCCTCCTGCACCGAGGTGGTCCGTGCGCCGGCTCCCTCTATCAGCAGGGCGAAGGCGGCCCGCAGCGGCAGCGCCTGGACCAGCGAGCTGGGCAGCGAGTCCTCGGCGGCCCGCTCGGCGAAGTCGAAGCACTCGCGGTGCGAGCCGTACCAGGCGGCGGAGAGGTACCGCAGCGCCGCGACGTGGCAGCCGTAGTGGTGCGAGGAACGCCGTATCGCCTGCTCCCACAGCGCCTCGAACATGGTGTGCGTGGCGTGGGTGCCGCGCGCGTGGTCGAGCGCGAGGCGCCAGGGCACCGGGTCGCGCGGATCGCTCTCGGCCGCCGCCGTGATCAGTGGTCCCACCTCGCGCAGCTGCTCGGCCCGAGCGGGCGACTCCCAGGCCCGGCGGACCGCCAGCTCGGCCTTGACGAGCAGCGCGTCCGGGTCGTGCGGGGCGGCGGCGAGCCAGTCGGTCAGCCAGCCGTCGCGGTTGCGGGCGAAGGTGACGAGCCGGCCGAGGTAGCGGTCGCGGTTCTCCCACTCGGCGCCGTCCCGGGTGGTGGCGAGGAGTTTCGCGGCCGGTCCGTACTCCCCGAGGGCGGCGGCGACGAGCGCCGGGGAGAGCCGCTCGTCGGGGGCGTCGAGCAGCACCTCGTCGTCCGCGGGCAGTCCGGCAGGGCCCTGCGAGGAGCGCCGGACCGTGCACGCGGCACGGAGCAGAGCACGAAGGATTGGCATGGTGCAGACCATTGAAAAGCGCTGGTCGGGGCGGCGCCAGAGGTGCGCTGTGAAGCTTTGGTGCCGAGTGAATGGGTTGTATTGGACCGGGTCAAGAAGAAGTAAAGGAAAATGTGGAATCTGGCTTGTTCCTGCTGTTCCGGCCAATGGCTTGCGGTAGTTCGACCGCAGCTCGGGCAGTCGTTCGACCATGGCCCACGGGCGCCGTGCGGACCGTTCGGCAGAGGCGATTGCGAACGGTCCGACGGCCCGTGGTCGGGTCGGCCGTGGCCGGATTCCGGTCAGCCCCGGCGCAGCAGCCGTGAGGCGCCCGCCGCGACGGTCGTGGCGAGTATCCAGCCCAGCAGGACGAGCACCGCCGCCGCCCACTGCCAGCCGCCCTCCATCCGCCAGTAGCCGTCCTGGCCCAGATTGATCACCGGGATCAGCAGATCCAGCGCGTACAGCGCCGGGTTCCACTGCGGATGCTCGTCCTGTTTGATCGCCGCCGGGACGTGCTGGGCGAAGGCCATCGCCCCCGCCGCCCACAGCAACGCCATCCACAACGCGGCCCGCCCGGGCCGGTAGCCGTACGCCACCGTCCAGTCCTGGAGGAAGCCCCAGAGCTTCGCGGCGAGCGGCAGCGTCTCGCGCCGCCGCCGCTGCTTGGCCAGCAGCACCTCCCGGGCGTCCGCGTCCTCCCCGCAGTTGCGCAGCACCGTCGCGAGCCGTTCGTACGGCTCCGGTACGTACTCCGGGGTCGCCGCCGCCACCCACTCCAGGCGCCGGGAGAGCGGGAAGTGCCCGTACGGGACGAGGTTCTCGTACACGAAACCGCCCATCGCCAGGCCGCCGGGCCCCGGCCAGCTGGTCGACACGTCGATCAGCGTGACGACCTTCGCGCCGTTCAGCACGACCCGGCCCTCCTCCGGCCGTTCCGCGTTGAACCGCAGCTCCGGGGTGACGATCCGGCGCAGCGACAGCTCCTCGTGCCGGCCCAGCACGAACCGCGCCTTGTGCAGATCGACCGCGTCGCCGAACCGTCCGTCGTCCAGGCGCACCCCGCCGCGGCACTCGAAGATCTGCGAACGCGTGCCGTTCGCGGGGGTCGACGCCAGGACGATGCCGAACGGGGGAGTGGTGCCCTGGATCCCGGTGTCGACGCTCACCCAGGCCTCGCTCATGTACAGCGTCCGCTCCACGGTCAGCTGCGGGGCGTTCAGGGCGCGCCGTCCCTCCCTGCCCCGCAGCCGGCTGCCGCGCAGGCTCAGCGAACCGCCGACCTTCGCCCCGCGCAGACTCAGCTCGCCGCGCGCCTCGATCAGCTCCGCCTGCAGATCCTGGGCGACCGCCAGCCCGTCACCGGCCAGCGCCCGCCCGCCCCGGTCCGGGCCGATCTCGATCTGGTTGATCAGCAGATCGGTGCCGATCTGGGCGTCGGTGAGCCGGATCCCGCGCGGGACCCGACAGCGCGGCAGATGCAGATCGCCCTCGGTGCGCAGCCGGGCCGCCTCCAGCCGGGGCATCGCGCAGCCGACGATCCGTAACGTCGTGAAATGGCATTCCGGCAGCACCACCTCGCTCTCGAAGCGGCAGCCGGTCATCTCGACGTACGGCGCGACGCGCCCGCCCGCGAGATCGAGTGTTCCGGTGATCCGCACACCCCGGAGCTTCAGCGCCGCGACCCGGCCGGGCCGCGGCGGCGGACCCGAGAGCAGCAGGCGGGCGACGACGCGCCCGTCCACACTGCGCTCCGGTCCCCAGACCCGCGGCGCGAACGGATCGTCCCGCGCCGGGTCGCGGGCGCGCAGATCGTAGGTGCTGCCGTTCCGGAAGGCCTGCCACATGCCCAGCTCTGCTGCGCTCAGTCCGTCCGGGAAATCACCGTCGTGCGGCTCGGTCACGGGTGCCCCTTCCGCTCGGAGCTGTTCTTCCCGCTGAGTGACGAAGTGAAAGCTATTGGTCAGCAGTGACGTCCGGGACATGTATCAGCCAGTGATACGGGCGACCGGACGCCGGAGGCGGTCTGCGAGAATTGCGGTGTGATCTCTCGAATCGATCTGCGCGGCAATGCCCTCCCCGAGGGTGGAGCCCTGCGCGACCTGCTGCCCCGTGCCGAGTTCGACGTGGAAGCCGCCCTGGAGACGGTGCGGCCCATCTGCGAGGACGTACGCCATCGTGGCTCCGCGGCAGTGATCGAGTGGGGGGAGAAATTCGACGGCGTACGGATCGACTCGATCCGGGTCCCGGCCGCGGCGATCGCCGAGGCCGTCGAACAGCTCGATCCGGCCGTGCGGGCCGCCCTGGAGGAGTCGATCCGCCGCGCCCGCCTCGTCCACCGCGAGCAGCGCCGCACCACGCACACCACCCAGGTCGTCCCCGGCGGCACCGTCACCGAGAAGTGGGTGCCGGTCGAGCGCGTCGGGCTCTACGTCCCGGGCGGGCGCTCCGTCTACCCGTCGTCCGTGGTCATGAACGTCGTACCGGCCCAGGAAGCGGGCGTCGAGGGCATCGCCGTCGCCTCCCCGCCGCAGAAGGACTTCGGCGGTCTGCCGCACCCCACCATCCTCGCCGCCTGCGCCCTGCTCGGTGTCGACGAGGTGTACGCGGCCGGCGGCGCCCAGGCCGTCGCGATGTTCGCGTACGGAACGGCCGAATGTCTTCCGGTGAACCTCGTCACCGGCCCCGGCAACATCTTCGTCGCCGCCGCCAAGCGCCTCCTCAAGGGCCGCATCGGCATCGACGCGGAGGCGGGCCCCACCGAGATCGCGATCCTCGCGGACTCCACCGCCGACCCGGTGCACGTCGCCGCCGACCTGATCAGCCAGGCCGAGCACGACCCGATGGCCGCGGCGGTCCTCGTCACCGACTCCGCGGAACTGGCCGCGGCCACCGAGGCCGAGCTGAAGCCGCAGATCGCCGCGACCAAGCACGTCACCGACCGGATCGAGCCCGCGCTGGCCGGCCGCCAGTCCGCGATCGTCCTGGTCAACGACCTGGAGGACGGCCTCAAGGTCGTCGACGCGTACGCCGCCGAGCACCTGGAGATCCAGACCGCCGACGCCGCCGCCGTCGCCGACCGGGTCCGCAACGCCGGTGCGATCTTCGTCGGCCCCTGGGCCCCGGTCTCGCTCGGCGACTACTGCGCCGGCTCCAACCACGTGCTGCCCACCGGCGGCTGCGCCTGCCACTCCTCGGGCCTCTCCGTGCAGTCCTTCCTGCGCGGCATCCACATCGTCGACTACACACGCGACGCGCTCGCCGAGGTCACCCACCACGTCGTGACCCTCGCCGAGGCGGAGGACCTCCCCGCCCACGGCGCCGCGCTCAAGGCCAGGTTCGGCTGGAAGGTCCCGCAGCAGTGACGAACAGCGACACCCCTCGCAAGACCACCCGCATCGACGATCTCCCGATCCGCGACGAACTGCGCGGCAAGTCCCCCTACGGGGCGCCGCAGCTCGACGTACCCGTGCGGCTGAACACCAACGAGAACCCCTACCCGCTGCCCGAGGCGCTCGTCGACCGGATCGCCGAGCGGGTCCGCGAGGCCGCCCGCGACCTCAACCGCTACCCCGACCGGGACGCCGTCGAGCTCCGCACCGAACTGGCCCGCTACCTCACCCGCACCGCCGGGCACGAGGTCGCCCTCGCCAACGTCTGGGCGGCCAACGGCTCCAACGAGGTGCTCCAGCAGCTGCTCCAGACCTTCGGCGGCCCCGGCCGCACCGCGATCGGCTTCGAGCCCTCGTACTCCATGCACGCCCTCATCGCCCGCGGCACCGGCACCGCCTGGATCTCCGGACCGCGCAACGAGGACTTCACCATCGATGTCGAGGCCGCCCGCCGGGCCATCGCCGAGCACCGGCCCGATGTCGTCTTCATCACCTCCCCCAACAACCCCACCGGCACGGCCGTCGACGCCGAGACCGTGCTCGCGCTCCACGACGCGGCCCAGGCGGCCAGGCCGTCGATGGTCGTCGTCGACGAGGCGTACGGCGAGTTCAGCCACCATGCCTCGCTGCTCCCGCTGATCGAGGGCCGGCCGAACATGGTGCTCTCGCGCACCATGTCGAAGGCGTTCGGCGCCGCCGGACTGCGCCTGGGCTACCTCGCCGCCGACCCGGCCGTGGTGGACGCGGTCCAGCTGGTGCGGCTGCCGTACCACCTTTCCTCCGTCACCCAGGCCACCGCGCTCGCCGCCCTGGAGCACACCGATACGCTGCTCGGATACGTCGCGCAGCTCAAGAGCGAGCGCGACCGGATCGTCACCGAGCTGCGCGCTCTCGGCTACGACGTCACCGACTCGGACGCCAACTTCGTCCAGTTCGGCCGCTTCGCCGACAGCCACACCGCCTGGCAGCGGATCCTCGACCGGGGCGTCCTGGTCCGGGACAACGGCGTACCGGGATGGCTGCGGGTCTCCGCGGGCACCCCGGCAGAGAACGACGCGTTCCTCGACGCGGTACGCGCACTGAAGAAGGAGCACGACGCATGAGCCCCCGCGCAGGCCGCGTACTGCATCTCCCGGGGGACGACCCCCGGACCCCCAGCCGACACGGGGCCGACCGCGATCCGGCCCGGCGAGGCGAGCACAACCAAGGAGCAAGCGCATGAGCCCCCGCGTAGGCCGCGTGGAACGCACCACCAAGGAAACCTCGGTGCTCGTCGAGATAAACCTCGACGGCACCGGCAAGGTCGATGTGTCGACCGGGGTCGGTTTCTACGACCACATGCTCGACCAGCTCGGCCGGCACGGGCTCTTCGACCTCACGGTCAAGACCGACGGCGACCTGCACATCGACTCGCACCACACCATCGAGGACACCGCCCTCGCTCTCGGCGCCGCGTTCAAGCAGGCCCTCGGCGACAAGGTCGGCATCTACCGCTTCGGCAACTGCACCGTCCCGCTGGACGAGTCGCTCGCCCAGGTCACCGTCGACCTGTCCGGCCGCCCCTACCTGGTGCACACCGAGCCGGAGAACATGGCGCCGATGATCGGCGCGTACGACACGACGATGACCCGGCACATCCTGGAGTCCTTCGTCGCGCAGGCGCAGATCGCCCTGCACGTCCACGTGCCGTACGGGCGCAACGCCCACCACATCGTGGAGTGCCAGTTCAAGGCGCTCGCCCGCGCCCTGCGCTACGCCAGCGAGCACGACCCGCGCGCCGCCGGGATCCTTCCCTCCACGAAGGGCGCGCTGTGACCGGCCTCAACACCATCCTGATCGTCCTCGGCCTCTTCCTGGCCGGCGGCGTCTACTCCTTCTCGAAGCAGGGCATGCCCAAGGGCGTCATCGTCCTGCTCTCGATCGCCTCCGTGATGTGCCTGGTGGCAGGCATTCTGCGGATCCAGGGACTCTGGGACTGAGGAACGAGCTGTGAGCGACAACAAGAAGGTCGTCGTCTTCGACTACGGCTTCGGCAACGTCCGCTCCGCCGAACGGGCCCTCGCCCACGTCGGCGCGGACGTCGAGATCACCCGCGACTACGAGAAGGCGATGAACGCCGACGGGCTGCTGGTGCCCGGCGTCGGCGCGTTCTCCGCGTGCATGGACGGGCTGAAGAAGGCCCGCGGCGAATGGATCATCGGCCGCAGGCTCTCCGGCGGCCGCCCCGTCATGGGCATCTGCGTCGGTATGCAGATCCTCTTCGAGCGCGGCATCGAGCACGGTGTGGAGACGGAGGGTCTGGACGAATGGCCCGGCACCGTCGCCCCGCTGAAGGCCCCGGTCGTCCCGCACATGGGCTGGAACACCGTGCGGGCCCCCGAGGAGTCCCAGCTCTTCGCCGGTCTCGACCCCGAGGCCCGGTTCTACTTCGTGCACTCCTACGCGGTGCACGACTGGAGCCTGGAAGTCACCAACCCCAAGATCCGTTCTCCCCGGGTCACCTGGGCCACCCACGGCGAGCGGTTCGTCGCCGCCGTGGAGAACGGCGCACTGTGGGCCACCCAGTTCCACCCCGAGAAGTCCGGCGATGCCGGCGCCCAGCTGCTGACCAACTGGATCGAGACGCTGTAATGCCGAAGCTTGAACTGCTCCCCGCCGTCGACGTCCGCGACGGCCAGGCCGTCCGCCTCGTCCACGGCGAGTCCGGCTCCGAGACCTCCTACGGTTCCCCGCTGGAGGCCGCCCTCGCCTGGCAGCGTGCCGGGGCCGAGTGGCTGCACCTCGTCGACCTGGACGCCGCCTTCGGTACCGGGGACAACCGCGCGCTGATCGCCGAGGTGGCCGGCGCCATGGACATCAAGGTCGAGCTCTCCGGCGGCATCCGCGACGACGCCTCGCTCGCCGCCGCCCTCGCCACCGGCTGCCGCCGGGTCAATCTCGGCACCGCCGCCCTGGAGACCCCTCAGTGGGTCGCCGAGGTCATCGCCGAGCACGGCGACCAGATCGCCGTCGGCCTGGACGTCCGCGGCACGACGCTGCGCGGCCGTGGCTGGACCCGTGACGGCGGCGACCTCTACGAGACGCTCGCCCGCCTCGACTCCGAGGGCTGCGCCCGCTACGTCGTCACCGACATCGCCAAGGACGGCACGCTCCAGGGCCCCAACCTGGAGCTCCTGAAGAACGTCTGCGCCGCCACCGACAAGCCCGTCGTCGCCTCCGGTGGCGTCTCCTCGCTGGACGACCTGCGGGCCATCGCCTCGCTCGTCCCGGACGGCGTCGAGGGCGCGATCGTCGGAAAGGCGCTCTACGCGAAGGCGTTCACCCTCGAAGAAGCACTCCAGGCGGTCTCCGGATGAGCGACTCCGTCAACCGTGTCTCCTCCGGTGCCCCGTGGGAGGAGAAGTTCGGCTACTCCCGCGCGGTGGAGCTGCCGAACGGCCTCGTCCTGGTGGCCGGCTGCACCTCGGTGGAGAACGGACAGATCTCCGCCGGCGGCCCGTACGAGCAGACCGTCACCTCCTTCAAGGTCGCCTTCGACGCGCTGAAGCAGCTCGGTCTGGGCCGCGAGGACGTCGTCCGTACCCGGATGTACCTCACGCACGCCCGGGACGTGGACGAGGTCGGCCGCGCCCACAAGGAGCTCTTCGACGACGTCCGCCCCGCCGCCTCGATGATCATCGTGTCCGGTTTCGTGGACCCGAGCCTGGTCGTCGAGGTCGAGGTCGAGGCCTACCGGGCAGGTGCGCGATGAGCCTCGCGGTGCGTGTCATCCCGTGCCTGGACGTCGACAACGGCCGGGTCGTCAAGGGCGTCAACTTCCAGAACCTGCGCGACGCGGGCGACCCCGTCGAGATGGCGAAGCTGTACGACGCCGAGGGCGCCGACGAGCTGACCTTCCTGGACATCACCGCGTCCAGCGGTGACCGGGAGACCACCTACGACGTGGTGCGCCGCACCGCCGAGCAGGTCTTCATCCCGCTCACGGTCGGCGGCGGCGTCCGTACCGCCGACGACGTCGACAAGCTGCTGCGGGCCGGTGCGGACAAGGTCGGCGTCAACACCGCAGCCATCGCCCGCCCCGACCTCATCCGGGAGATCGCCGAGCGCTTCGGCCGCCAGGTCCTGGTGCTCTCCGTGGACGCCCGGCGCACCCCCGCCGGCACCTTCGAGGTCACCACGCACGGCGGCCGCAAGGGCACCGGCATCGACGCCGTCGAATGGGCGCACCGGGCCGCCGAGCTGGGCGCGGGCGAGATCCTGCTCAACTCGATGGACGCGGACGGCACCAAGGACGGCTACGACACCGAGATGATCACGGCGGTACGGAAGCACGTGACCGTCCCCGTCATCGCCTCCGGCGGCGCCGGCCGGCTCGCGCACTTCGCACCCGCCATCGCGGCGGGCGCCGACGCGGTGCTCGCCGCGTCCGTCTTCCACTTCGGCGATCTGCGGATCTCCGAGGTCAAGAACGCGCTCAGGGAGGCCGGACACCCGGTCCGCTGACCCGCGGTACCCATCGAGCCCATCGCCGGGCGGAGCCGATTCATCGGCCCCGCCCGGCGATGGGCTTTTCCACGGTCCAGGAACCCGCAGCTTTTATTGCGCAATAAAGATTGCGCAAGTTTCCTTTCCTATTTACGCTGGGGGGCATGGCAAGCAAGGAATCGCGCCGGGTCTCGGACCTGGAGACCCTGAAAGCGTTCGGACACCCCCTGCGGATGAAGCTCTACCGGGCGCTCCACATCGCCCGTGAGGCCACCGCGTCCCAGCTGGCCGAGCAGGTCGACGAGGCGGTCTCACTGGTCAGCTACCACCTGCGGAAGCTCGCCGACCACGGCCTGATCGAGGAGGCCGAGCAGCAGGGCAAGGACGGCCGCGAACGCTGGTGGCAACCCGCCTCGAACGGACTGAACTTCCACGACGAGGACTTCAGCGACGCCCTCGAGAAGGCCGCCACGCACGCCGCCGTCGGCCGGCTCTCCTTCGACCAGCACATCGAGCTGTACCGCCGCTACCTCGACTCCACCCAGTCCTGGGCCCCCGAGTGGCGCAGCGCGTCCTTCGCCTCCGAGTACCTGCCCCGGCTCACCGTCGAGGAGCTCGCCGCGCTCGCCCGCGAGATGCACGAGCTGATCAACCGCTACCAGGACACCGCCCGCGTCCGCGAGGAAGCCGGCGATTCGGACGGCCGTGAACAAGTCGCACTGCACGTGTACGGATTCCCGTTCCGGACCTGAACCGGCCACCCGAGGAGGACGATCCATGACCGTCACCGTCCCGCCCGCGCAAGCCGCCGAACGCCCCGCCCACCGCGACGCCAACGTCCTGCGCTGGCTCGGTGCCCACACCGCCTCGATGATCGGCGACAGCGTCTACTACATGGCGCTCGCCTGGGCCGCCGCCCGCACCGGCAGCGACGCCCAGACCGGGATCGTCCTCGCCGTCGGCTCCATACCCCGGGCCGTGCTGATGCTCGGCGGGGGAGTGCTCGCCGACCGGATCGGACCACGCCGCGTCGTCATCGGCAGCGACGCCGCCCGCTGCCTGGTCGTCCTCGGCCTGGCCGGCGCCCTGCTGCTCACCTCGCCCGCCCTGTGGATGCTGATCGCCGTCGCGCTGGTCTTCGGCGTGGTCGACGCCCTCTTCCTGCCCGCCGTCGGCGCCCTGCCGCCGCGGATCACCACCGCCGGACAGCTGGCCCGCGTCCAGGGCCTGCGCGGGCTCGCCACCCGTATCGCCAATGTCGTCGGAGCGCCGCTCGGCGGTCTCGCGGTGGCCCTCGGCGGACCGACGCTCGCCTTCGCCGCGGCCGGGGTGCTCTTCGCCGTGTCGCTGCCGCTGCTCCTGTCCCTGCGGATCCGCCCGCTGCCCGATCAGGACAGCGCCGAACCGTCCGGCACCGCCTGGCGCGAACTGGCCGACGGGCTGCGCCACATCCGCCGCCACCCGCTGCTCGGGCCGTTGGTGCTCGTCGTCGCCGTCAGCGAGCTGGGCTTCGTCGGACCGCTCAACCTCGGACTGGTCCTGCTGGTCCGCGAGCGCGGCTGGGGGGCGTCCGGCATGGGCTGGATCATCGCCGCGTTCGGCATCGGCGCCGGTGCGACGGCGCTGCTGCTCGCCGTGCGCGGCCGGGTGCCGCGCGCGGGGCTGTTGATGTGCCTGACGGTGCTGACCGGCGCGGTCGCCATCGGCGCCCTGGCGTACATGCCCTCGGTGGCCCTCGCCGCCGCCACGGCGGTCTGCGTCGGGCTCTTCGCGGGCCTCGGCGGCTCCCTGTGCGGCGCCCTGATCCAGACCGTCACCGAACCCGCCTACCTCGGCCGGGTCACCTCGGTCTCGACGCTCTTCACCCACGCCGTCGCCCCGCTCAGCTACCCGGTCACGGGAACGGCCGTCGCGGTCTGGGGGACCGGCCCGGTCTTCGTCACCAGCGCCGCGGTGTGCGCCGCGGGGGCGACGGCGGGCCTGGCCTTCACCCGGCTGCGCCGCGCGGAACTCCCGGGCTGAGCCCGTCCCCGTACGCGCTACATCCCCAGCTCCGCCGTGTGCAGCCGGTCCACCGCCTCCTTGTCGCCCTCCAGGCCCACCGTCGCCGCGTCCTGCCGCCCGAACGCGAAGAGCAGCAGCTCGCCCGGCTCGCCGGTGACCGTCACCACCGGGGTGCCCTTGTGCGCCACCGCCGTCTGGCCGTCCGGGCGGCGCAGCACCAGACCCACCGGGGACCGGCGGCCCAGCAGCCGGGCCGTCCTCTCGGCGCGCGACCACAGCAGATCGGCGAACACCGGGTCCAGCTCGCGCCGCGACCAGTCCGGCTGGGCCCGGCGGACATCCTCCGCGTGGATGTAGAACTCCACGGTGTTGGCGGCCTCGTCCAGCTGCTTCACTGCGTACGGGGAGAACCTCGGCGGTCCCGTACGGATCAGCTGGATCAGCTCCTCGTACGGCTTCGCGGCGAATTCGGCCTGCACCCGTTCGAGCCGGTTCCGCAGCGCGCCCAGCAGAATCCCGCCCGCCGCGTCCGGCCGCCGTTCCCGGACCACCACATGGGCGGCCAGGTCCCGGGTCGTCCAGCCGTGGCACAGGGTCGGGGCCTCCGGTCCCGCCGCCTCCAACAGGTCGGCGAGCAGAAGTCGTTCGCGCTTCGCATGGGTCGACATGCTCGCCAGCGTACGACCGCCGCACGCGGTCCGCCCAGTGGACGCCGCACGGAAACGCCCCCGCGACCACGGCACAATGGGCGCATGACCAGCGCGCCCACGCCCAGCACTCCGCCGCCGTCCGGCAACCTCGACCCGGCCATCGCGGCCCGACTCAAGCGCGGTGCCGACGGACTCGTCCCGGCCATCGCCCAGCAGTACGACACCGGCGAGGTGCTGATGCTCGGCTGGATGGACGACGAGGCCCTGCACCGCACCCTCACCACCG
This sequence comes from Streptomyces sp. NPDC058240, assembly GCF_042882135.1. Lineage (NCBI taxonomy): Bacteria > Bacillati > Actinomycetota > Actinomycetes > Kitasatosporales > Streptomycetaceae > Streptomyces > Streptomyces sp. NPDC058240. The sequence goes on along the minus strand of NZ_JBHVWT010000001.1, from coordinate 54,124 downwards.
GCCGCTGCACCTACTGGTCCCGCAGCCGCCAGGAGTACTGGGTCAAGGGAGACACCTCGGGCCACATCCAGCAGGTCAAGTCCGTCGCCCTCGACTGTGACGCCGACACCGTCCTCGTCAGGGTCGACCAGACGGGTGCCGCCTGCCACACCGGCGACCGCACCTGCTTCGACGCCGACGTCCTCCCGCTCGCGCAGTAAAGGGCCAGCCGCCATGGATCTCGACACCTTCCGCAAACTCGCCGTCGACCGGCGCGTCATCCCCGTCAGCCGCAGGCTCCTCGCGGACGGCGACACCCCGGTGGGGCTCTACCGCAAACTCGCGGGCGAGCGCAGCGGCACCTTCCTCCTGGAGTCCGCGGAGAACGGCCGCACCTGGTCGCGCTACTCCTTCATCGGGGTACGCAGCGCCGCCACCCTCACCGCACGCGACGGACAGGCCAACTGGCTGGGCGTCCCGCCCGTCGGCGTCCCCGTCGACGGCGACCCGCTGGAGGCCCTGCGCGCCACCATCGAGACCCTGCACACCCCGCACGACCTGGTCGTCGACGGCGGGCTGCCCCCGTTCACCGGCGGCATGGTCGGCTACCTCGGCTACGACATCGTGCGCCGCCTGGAGAAGATCGGCGACAGCGGCGAGGACGACCTGCACGTCCCCGAGCTGACGATGCTGCTCACCTCGGACCTGGCCGTGCTCGACCACTGGGACGGCAGCGTCCTGCTGATCGCCAACGCGATCAACCACAACGACCTCTCGACCGGCGTCGACGAGGCGTACGCGGACGCCGTCGCCCGCCTCGACGCCATGGAACGGGACCTCTCCCGCCCCGTCCAGAACACCCCCGCCGCCCTCCCGCCGTCCGAGCTTCCCCCGTACACCGCGCTATGGGGCGGCACGGCGTACCAGGACGCCGTCGAGGACGTGAAGGAACGCATCAGGGCCGGCGAGGCCTTCCAGGTCGTCCCCTCCCAGCGCTTCGAAACCCCGTGCACGGCAAGCGCGTTGGACGTCTACCGGGTGCTGCGCGCCACCAACCCGTCGCCGTACATGTACCTCTTCCGGTTCGACGGCTTCGACGTCGCGGGCTCCAGCCCGGAGGCCCTCGTCAAGGTCGAGGACGGACACGCCATGGTCCACCCGATCGCCGGCACCAGGCACCGCGGCGCCACCCCGCAGGAGGACCAGGCGCTCGCCGACGAACTCCTCGCCGACCCGAAGGAACGCGCCGAGCACCTGATGCTGGTCGACCTCGGCCGCAACGACCTGGGACGGGTCTGCGCACCCGGCACCGTCGAGGTCGTCGACTTCATGTCGATCGAGCGGTACTCGCACGTGATGCACATCGTCTCCACCGTCACCGGCCGCGTCGCCGAGGGCCGCACCGCCTTCGACGTCCTCACCGCCTGCTTCCCCGCGGGCACCCTCTCCGGCGCCCCCAAGCCCCGCGCGATGCAGATCATCGAGGAACTCGAACCGACCCGCCGCGGACTGTACGGAGGCTGCGTCGGCTATCTCGACTTCGCCGGGGACTCCGACACCGCCATCGCCATCCGCACCGCCCTGCTCCGCGACGGCACGGCATACGTCCAGGCCGGAGCGGGCGTCGTCGCCGACTCCGACCCGGTCGCCGAGGACACCGAATGCCGCAACAAGGCCGCGGCGGTCCTCCGCGCGGTGCATACGGCCAACCGGCTCCACGGCGCATGAGGCGGTAGGGGATAGTGGAGTACGTGAGTGCTGTCCCCGTACCCCAGCCCCGTGCCCGAGCCGCCACCGCGCCCGACACCTCGGGAAGCCGCCGCAGCCTGGCCGCCGGTCTGCTCCTCGGGGCGGCCGGCGCCACCGTCGTCCTGCTCGCCTCCGGCCAGACCTGGGCCGAGGGCGAGGCGTCCGTCGGCGGCGGCTCGCTGCCCCTGACCGCCGACGGCCAGGACGTCACCGGTCTTCCGGCGGCCCTTGCCATAGTCGGCTTGGCCGCCCTCGTCGCCGTCTTCGCGGTCCGCGGGGCCTCCCGGCTGCTCGTCGCCGGGCTCCTCGCCCTCAGCGGCCTCGGCGCCGGACTGAGCGCCTGCCTCGGCGCCTCCGACAGCGCGGCGCTCGACGAGAAGGCCGCCCAGTCCACCGGCGACGCCTCGGCGACCATCGACGCGCTCGCCCACACCGCGTGGCCCTACGTCACCGCGGCCGGCGGCCTGCTGATCCTGCTCGCCGGGCTGCTCGCCCTGCGGTACGGGAAGCTCTGGCCCACCATGTCGGGACGGTACGAACGGGACGGCACCCCCCGCCCCCGCAAGGCCGCCCCCACCGCCCCGGACCCGGACCGGCCCGAGGACCTCTGGAAGGCCCTGGACCGCGGCGAGGACCCGACGCGCTAGGCCTTGTCGTTGAAACCCACGCATCCCCCCGAGGGGAGAAACCCCTGCGAAGAGAGAAGATTGTCCGAAAAGCACCAGGGAAACCCC
>NZ_JBHVWT010000001.1:24912-51652 GCF_042882135.1 Streptomyces sp. NPDC058240 | reverse complement strand
GGCGGGGGGGAGGAGAAGAGAAGGAGGGAGGTTGGGCTGGGCGGGGATGGGGTTTGGGGGGCTGGGGGGGGCGGGGGGGGGGAGGCGGGGGGTTTTGGCAGACAAGGCCTAGGAGACCCCCAGCTCACCTCCTACCCGTACGTACGGGACAATGAAGCCGAGCTCTCAGCACAGCAGCACCAGCTTTGCGTACAGCGATCCCACAGCGCATCACCAACAAGGAGCAACTCATGGCGGGCAGCAGCCACGGACACACCCCGGCCGCCTGGACCGGTGTCATCATCTCCTTCATCGGCTTCTGCGTCGCAGGCGTCTTCATGGTCGCGGCCAATCCCGTCGGCTTCTGGGCCGGAATCGCCGTCGTCCTCCTCGGCGGGGTCGTCGGCCTCGCGATGAAGGCCGCGGGCCTCGGCATGCCGAAGGAGTCCGCGGAGATGGCCCAGGCACGGGCCCGCGCCGCACAGGCCCAGGTCTCCTGACGCCACGCGGCACCCGTACACATGCGAGGCGCAGCCCGCTCCGGGCTGCGCCTTTCCGCGTCAGCGGGGACAATCACCGGGTGGACGCATCGCCTACCCCCGCCGCCGCAGCACCGGCCCCGGTCCCCGGGCCCGGTCCCGGCCTGCCGATGACCGGACAGCCGCCCATGTCCGGCCATCCGTCCCCGCCGGTCTTCTCCCCGGCCCCCGTACCCGTCTCGCGCGTCCGGCGGCTGGCCACTCCGGTGGGCGTCATGGCCGTCGTCGTCGGTGCGTTCGGCTACGTCGGTGCCGTCGACCCCAACCAGCCCGGCCACTACCCGCTCTGCCCGCTGCTCCGGTTCACCGGGCTCTACTGTCCGGGCTGCGGGGGCCTGCGCAGCGCCCACGCCGTCGCGCACGGCGACATCGCCGCCGCCCTCGGCTCCAACGCGCTCGCCGTCGTCGGCTACGCGGTCTTCGCCGTCCTGTGGGCGGTCTGGATGGTCCGGGCCGCCCGGGGCAGGCCCATGAGCCTCGCGGCGAAACCCGTCGTCTGGTGGGGGATCGGGGCCGTACTGCTGATCTTCTCGGTCGTCCGGAATCTACCGATCGGCTCCGATCTGGCCCCTTGAATGCCCAGGTATTGGGACATTCACCCACCGGATTCGGGCCCTTCGCCCTCCTGCGGATAGCATTGACATGGCTGATCCTGTTCCCTCATCACCGTCCCGGAAGGGGGCCGCTCGCGTGAGTGTGCTCGACGAGATCATCGACGGCGTACGCGCCGACCTCGCAGAGCGGCAGGCGCGTGTCAGCCTCGACGAGCTGAAGGAACGCGCCGCGCGCGCTCCCGGAGCCAAGGACGGAGTCGCCGCCCTGCGTGGCGAGGGCGTGACCGTCATCTGCGAGGTCAAGCGTTCCAGCCCCTCCAAGGGGGCCCTGGCCGCCATCGCCGACCCGGCCGCGCTCGCCGCGGACTACGAGGCGGGCGGCGCGTCCGTCATCTCGGTCCTCACCGAGGAGCGCCGCTTCGGCGGTTCGCTCGCCGACCTGGAGGCCGTCCGCGCCAAGGTCGACATCCCGGTCCTGCGCAAGGACTTCATCGTCACCTCGTACCAGCTCTGGGAGGCCCGCGCCTACGGCGCCGACCTCGCCCTGCTGATCGTCGCCGCCCTCGACCAGGAGGCCCTGGTCTCCCTGATCGAGCGCGCCGAGTCCATCGGCCTGACGCCGCTGGTCGAGGTGCACGACGAGGAGGAGGCGGAGCGTGCCGTGGACGCCGGGGCGAAGGTCATCGGTGTCAACGCGCGCAACCTGAAGGACCTCAAGGTCGACCGCTCCACCTTCGAGCGCGTCGCCCCCGAGATCCCGTCCCACATCGTCCGGGTCGCCGAGTCCGGTGTCCGCGGCCCGCACGACCTGATCGCGTACGCCAACGCGGGCGCCGACGCGGTGCTCGTGGGCGAGTCGCTGGTCACCGGCCGCGACCCGCGGGCCGCCGTCGCCGACCTGGTCGCCGCCGGCGCCCACCCGGCGCTCCGGCACGGACGGGGCTGACCCGACCCGTGTCCGCCGAACGCCCCGTGTTCCGTCCCCGGCGGGGCCTGCGCCCCACCGGAGCGACGGCCCGGGTCCCGCACGCCCCGCTGGCACGCGGCTGCCGCCCCCGCGGCTGCCGCGCCCCGGCGCGCCGTGTGCACGGCCGGCGGGTGCGGTACGTGATCGGCGACGAGCCCGGCCAGGTCAACGGCATGCGATGGCGCACGGGGTCCGCGCTGTAGCGAGCCCCGGCCGACGTACCCGCACCACTCCCGTCGTACGTACGACCGCACCGCCCGACCGATCGCCGGTCGCGGTGGTGCTCCGCTCACGGCGCATACGGTGAACCCACCCATTGCGATGTCGAGGAGCACGTCGGATGTCATCTGACTTCTTCATTCCGGACCCGGAGGGTCTGATCCCCAGCGCCGAGGGGTACTTCGGTGCGTTCGGCGGCAAGTTCATCCCGGAGGCGCTCGTCGCCGCCGTGGACGAGGTCGCCGTCGAGTACGACAAGGCCAAGGCCGACCCGGCCTTCGCCGCCGAGCTCAACGAGCTCATGGTCAACTACACCGGCCGGCCCAGCGCGCTGACCGAGGTCCCGCGCTTCGCGGAGCACGCGGGCGGCGCCCGGATCTTCCTCAAGCGCGAGGACCTCAACCACACCGGCTCGCACAAGATCAACAACGTGCTGGGCCAGGCGCTGCTCACCAAGCGCATGGGAAAGACCCGGGTCATCGCCGAGACCGGCGCCGGCCAGCACGGCGTCGCCACCGCGACCGCCTGCGCGCTCTTCGGCCTCGAATGCACCATCTACATGGGTGAGATCGACACCGAGCGGCAGGCGCTGAACGTGGCGCGGATGCGGATGCTCGGCGCCGAGGTCATCGCCGTGAAGTCCGGCTCCAGGACCCTGAAGGACGCCATCAACGAGGCGTTCCGCGACTGGGTCGCCAATGTGGACCGCACGCACTACCTCTTCGGCACCGTCGCGGGACCGCACCCCTTCCCGGCCATGGTCCGCGACTTCCACCGGGTCATCGGGGTCGAGGCCCGCCGCCAGATCCTGGAGCGGACCGGCCGGCTGCCGGACGCCGCCATCGCCTGCGTCGGCGGCGGCTCCAACGCCATCGGGCTCTTCCACGCCTTCATCCCGGACGCCCGCGTCCGGCTGATCGGCTGCGAGCCCGCCGGACACGGCGTGGAGACCGGCGAGCACGCGGCGACCCTGACCGCGGGCGAGCCCGGCATCCTGCACGGCTCGCGCAGTTACGTCCTCCAGGACGACGAGGGCCAGATCACCGAGCCGTACTCCATCTCGGCCGGTCTCGACTACCCGGGCATCGGCCCGGAGCACTCGTACCTCAAGGACATCGGCCGCGGCGAGTACCGCGCGGTCACCGACGACGCCGCCATGCAGTCGCTGCGCCTCCTCTCCCGCACCGAAGGGATCATTCCGGCCATCGAGAGCGCCCATGCGCTGGCCGGAGCCCTGGAGGTCGGCAAGGAGCTCGGCAAGGACGGGCTGATCGTGGTCAATCTGTCCGGCCGCGGCGACAAGGACATGGACACCGCAGCCCGCTACTTCGGGCTGTACGACGAGACCGACGGGGTCGTCGAGGCCGATGTGGCCGACGGGGAAGAGGAGGTCACCAAGTGAGCGGCAATGTGGAGCTGTTGAGTGCCTCCCTCGCGCAGGCGAAGGCGGAGGACCGGGCCGCGCTCATCGCGTACCTCCCGGCCGGATTCCCGACCGTCGACGGCGGCATCGAGGCCGTGAAGGCGGTCGTGGCGGGTGGCGCGGACATCGTCGAGGTGGGCCTGCCGCACAGCGACCCGGTGCTCGACGGACCGGTCATCCAGACCGCCGACGACATCGCCCTGCGCGGCGGTGTGCGGATCGCCGACGTGATGCGCACGGTCCGTGAGGCGTACGAGGCGACCGGTGTCCCGATCCTCGTCATGACGTACTGGAACCCGATCGACCGGTACGGCGTCGAGCGCTTCACCGCCGAGCTCGCCGAGGCGGGCGGCGCCGGGTGCATCCTGCCCGACCTGCCGGTCCAGGAGTCCGCGCTGTGGCGCGAGCACGCCGACAAGCACGGTCTCGCGACCGTCTTCGTCGTCGCGCCGAGCAGCAAGGACGAGCGCCTCGCCACCATCACCGCGGCCGGCTCCGGCTTCGTCTACGCGGCCTCGCTGATGGGTGTCACCGGCACCCGCGAGTCGGTCGGCGACCAGGCCCAGGACCTGGTCCGGCGCACCCGCGCGACGACGGCCCTGCCGGTCTGCGTCGGCCTGGGCGTCTCCAACGCCCGGCAGGCCGCCGAGGTGGCGGGCTTCGCCGACGGGGTGATCGTCGGCTCCGCCTTCGTCAAGGCGATGCTGGACGCCCCCGACGAGGCGGCCGGCCTGGCCGCCGTCCGCTCCCTGGCGGGCGAACTCGCCGAAGGCGTTCGAAAGCGCTGAATCGGGTGTAACCCAAACGGGTGGACCTGGACCGGGGAGGCACGCACGTGCCTCCCCGGTTCGTTGCTGCGGGTGTGAGCGAGAAGAACGAACAGGGAAAAAGGGCCGCGCGAGACCGGCTCGTCCAGCAGCGCGAGCGCCAGAGGGCGAGCGAGCGCCGCAGGCGCACGCTGATCGTCACCAGTGCGGTGGTGGGTGTGCTGGCGCTGGCCGCCGTCGTCGGCGTGATCGCCGCGAATTCGGGCGGCAAGAGCGACAAGAGCGAGGCGGGCCCCGCCGTCGCACCGTCCGGCGCGATCGGGAAGGACAGCCTGGCCATCGGGGTCGGCGCGGACAACGCCCCGTCCACGCTCACCATCTGGGAGGATTTCCGCTGCCCGGTCTGCGCCCAGTTCGAGAACGCGTTCCGCGACACGATCCACCAGCTGGAGAGCACCGGACAGGTCAAGGTCGAGTACCACCTCGCCACGATCATCGACGGCAATCTCGGCGGCAGCGGCTCGCTGCGCGCGGCCAACGCGGCGGCCTGCGCCCAGGACGCCGGCGAGTTCCCCGCGTACCACGACGTGCTCTACCGCAACCAGCCGCAGGAGACCGACGACGCCTTCGGCGACAACGCCAAGCTGATCGAGCTCTCGGGGAAGGTCCCGGGACTCGACACCCCGGGTTTCCGCAGCTGTGTGGACGACGGCAAGCACGACAGCTGGGTCAAGAAGTCCAACACGGCGTTCCAGAACGGCGGATTCCAGGGCACACCGAGCGCGCTGCTCAACGGGGAATCGATCTTCCCGAAGAAGGGGAACGAGCCGATCACCGCGGCGAATCTGAAGAAGTGGGTGGCCGAGGCCAACAAGGGCAAGAAGCCGGGCACGGTCACCCCGGCCCCGTCGGGCTCCTGACCGCTCCCCGGGCGGAGTCCGGCAAGGGGAATCGATGACCTGCCCGTTACCCATACGTTGTCGGGTGGGTTGCCGTACGCCCCACCCGGCAAGGTAGCGTCGACCTTGCCATGGACCTTGCCTTCATTCCCAGCCCGTCGACCGGCGTGATCGATCTCGGCCCGATCCCGCTCCGCGGCTACGCGTTCTGCATCATCATCGGTGTCTTCGTCGCCGTCTGGTTCGGCAACAAGCGCTGGGTCGCCCGGGGAGGCAGATCCGGCACGGTTGCCGACATCGCCGTCTGGGCCGTGCCCTTCGGCCTCGTCGGTGGCCGGCTCTACCACGTCATCACCGACTACCAGCTGTACTTCAGCGACGGTCAGAACTGGGTCGACGCCTTCAAGATCTGGCAGGGCGGCCTCGGCATCTGGGGCGCGATCGCGCTCGGTGCCGTCGGCGCCTGGATCGGCTGCCGCCGCCGCGGGATCCCGCTGCCCGCCTGGGCCGACGCGCTCGCCCCCGGCATCGCCCTGGCCCAGGCCTGCGGCCGCTGGGGCAACTGGTTCAACCAGGAGCTGTACGGCAAGCCGACCGATCTGCCGTGGGCGCTGAAGATCAGCGAGGGCCCCAACCGGGTCGCCGGCACCTACCACCCGACGTTCCTCTACGAGTCGCTGTGGTGCATCGGCGTCGCCCTCCTGGTGATCTGGGCGGACCGCCGCTTCAAGCTCGGGCACGGCCGGGCGTTCGCCCTGTACGTCGCCGCGTACTGCGCGGGGCGGGGCTGGATCGAGTACATGCGGGTCGACGAGGCCCACCACATCCTGGGCCTGCGCCTGAACGTGTGGACCGCGCTGATCGTGTTCGTGCTGGCCGTCGTGTACATCGTGATCTCGGCGAAGGTACGGCCGGGGCGCGAGGAGGTCGTGGAGCCGGGGGCCGCTGAGGACGCGGCGGACGCTGAGGACACGGCGGACGCTGAGGACACGGCGGACGCCGCCGATGCCGAGGACACGGCGGACGCCGCCGATGCCGAGGGTGTCGAGGCCGCCGAGGAGACCAAGGGCGACGCGGACAAGGGTCCGAAGGCCGACGGCGATGCCGAGCGCGCGGATGACGCCAGGACACCGGAGAAGGACGGCGCCGCGGAGGCGGCCAAGAACGGCTGAGCCGTGTGAACCCATGCGAAGGGGCCCCGGACCGACTGGTCCGGGGCCCCTTCGCATGGGTCCTCAGTCCCCGGACGGGCTCGATTCACCGGCCAGCGCCAGCGTCCTGCGGGCCGAGGCCACCACCGCCGCGTCGACGAACCGGCCGTCCGGCAGGGCCAGCGCACCCTCGTCCGCCACGGCCGCCGCCACGATCTCCGCCGCCGCCTCGACCTCCTGCGGCGTCGGCCGGAACGCCCGCTCGATGACCGGGAGCTGGCGGGGATGGATCGCCGCCCGGCCCAGGAAGCCCAGCGCACGGCCGTGCGCGCAGGACGCCCACAGACCGTCCAGGTCCCGGACGTCCGGGAACACCGACTGGGCGGGCGGGGCGAGTCCGGCCGCGCGGGCGGCGACCACCACCCGGCTGCGCGACCAGTCGAGCCCGGCGTCGTCCCGGACCCCCAGATCGGCCCGGAGGTCCGCCTCGCCGAGGGCGATGGAGCGCACCTGGGGATGGGAGGCGGCGACCGAGTACGCGTGCTCGATGCCGAGAGCAGACTCCAGCAGCGGACAGAGCGCGACCCCCGGCGCCACGGCCGCGATGTGATGGACGGACGCCGCATGCGTGATCTTGGGCAGCCGCAGCTCGGTGAGTCCCGGCAGCCCGGCCAGGGCGAGGACGTCCGCCTCGGTGTGGACCCGGACATGGATCGGCACGGCGGCGTCCCCGGGCGCCTCGGACAGCAGCTCGGCGGTGGCCGAGCGCGCGTACTCCTTGCGGTCCGGCGCCACGGCGTCCTCCAGATCCACGATCACCACGTCCGCGCCCGAATCCCGCGCCTTGCGCACCACCTCCGGCCGGTCCCCGGGGACGTACAGCCAGGTGAGCGGGACCGTCGTCGTCACAGGACCCGCTCCGCCCGCAGCGCGGCGATCTCCGGGGCCGACAGACCCAGTCCGGTGAGGATCTCCTCGGTGTCCGCGCCGTGCGGCCGGCCCGCCCAGCGGATCGCGCCCGGCGTCGCCGAGAGCCGGAACAGCACGTTCTGCATCCTCAGCGGACCCAGCTCCGGGTCGTCGACCTCGGTGACCGAGTCCAGCGCCCGGTACTGCGGGTCCGCCATCACGTCCTGGATGTCGTGGATGGGCGCGATGGCCGCCTCCGCCTTCTCGAAGGCAGAGACCGCCTCCTCCCGGGTGTGCCGGGCGATCCAGTTGTTGACCGCCTCGTCGAGCTCGTCGGCGTGCTCGGCGCGGGTGGTGCCGGAGGCGAACCAGGCTTCCTCGATCAGCTCGGCCCGGCCGACCAGGTGCATCACCCGCTCGGCGATCGACTGCGCGGAGGTGGAGACCGCGACCCAGTGCCCGTCCGAGGTGCGGTAGGTGTTGCGCGGGGCGTTGTTCCGGGAGCGGTTGCCGGTGCGCGGCTGTACGTAGCCGAGCTGGTCGTACCAGATGGGCTGCGGGCCGAGCACGGTCAGGATCGGCTCGATGATCGCCATGTCGACGACCTGCCCCTCCCCGGTGCGCTCGCGCCCGGCGAGCGCGGCCATCACGGCGTACGCGGTGGCCAGCGCCGCGATCGAGTCGGCGAGCCCGAACGGCGGCAGCGTGGGCGGCCCGTCCGGCTCCCCGGTGATCGCGGCGAACCCGCTCATCGCCTCGGCCAGGGTGCCGAAGCCGGGGCGGTGCGCGTACGGGCCGAACTGCCCGAAACCGGTGACCCGGACCAGGACCAGCCGCGGGTTGACCGCGTGCAGCTCCGCCCAGCCGAGACCCCAGCGCTCCAGCGTCCCGGGCCGGAAGTTCTCGATGATCACATCGGTTTCGGCGGCCAGCCGGAGCAGGACGTCACGGCCGCCGGGACTGGACAGATCGAGGGTCAGATTGCGCTTGTTGCGGCCGAGCAGCTTCCACCACAGGCCGACGCCGTCCTTCGTGGGGCCGTGCCCGCGCGAGGGGTCGGGCCTGCGCGGATGCTCGACCTTGATCACCTCGGCGCCGAAGTCGCCGAGCATGGTGGCGGAGAGCGGACCGGCGAAGAGCGTGGCGAGGTCGACGACCCGCAGCCCGGTCAGGGGGGCCTGCGCGGGCGCGTTCACGCGGCGTCGATCTCGTTGCGGTACGGCATGGAGGTCGAGGCGCCCGGCCGCTGCACGCAGAGCGCGGCGGCCGACGACGCCCAGGCCAGCGACTCCGGTACGGACCGTCGCTCGCCGAGCGCGACGGCGAGCGTGCCGACGAAGGTGTCGCCCGCCCCCGTGGTGTCGACGGCGGTGACCTCGGGGGCGGGGAAGAGGACGGGCTCGCCGCCCCGGGCCGCGTACAGACAGCCCTTCGCGCCGAGCGTGATGACGACCGCGGGGACCTGACCGAGCAGGTACTGCGCCGCCGCATGAGGGTCGGTGAAACCGGAGAGCGCCGCCGCCTCGTGCTCGTTGGGGACCAACAGATCGACGCGGTCGAGGAGTTCGGACGGCAGGGGCTGTACGGGGGACGGGGCGAGGATGGTCCGTACGCCCTGGGCATGGGCCACTCGCGCGCCCTCGATCACCGCGGACAGCGGCAGCTCCAGCTGGAGGAGCAGCAGATCGGCGCCCGCGATGGCGGCCATCTCGCCGGGGCCGAGGGTAGTGATGGTGCCGTTGGCACCGGGGACCACCACGATGGAGTTGGCACCCGTGTCGTCGACGACGATGTGCGCGGTACCGCTGGGGCCCTCGACGGTGTGCAGCAGATCGGTGTCGACGCCCGCGTGCTCCAGGTTCGACCGCAGCCGGGTGCCGTACTCGTCGTCGCCCACCGCGCCGATCATCAGCACGTCGCCGCCCGCGCGGGCCGCGGCGACGGCCTGGTTGGCGCCCTTGCCGCCCGGGACGGTGCGGAACTCCCGTCCGGTGACGGTCTCTCCGCGCTCCGGAGTCCGTGCGACGTAGGCGACGAGATCCATATTGGTGCTGCCGAGCACCGCGATGCCGGTCATGGGCACAGTGCCTCCTTCTGGGTGAGCCGGTGGGTCTGTTCGGCGAGTGCGTCGAAGCCGATGGAGTCGAAACCGGGTACGGACGAGGCGAGGCGGTTCTTCAGCGGGATGGTCCAGTGGTCGGGCAGCCGCTCCGGGGCCCCGGCCAGCAGCCCGGCGAGCGAACCGGCGGTCGCACCGTTGGAGTCGGTGTCCCAGCCTCCCGACACCGCGCGGCAGATGGAGAGCGAGAAGTCGCCGCCGGCATGGGTGAGGGCGGCGGCGAGCAGCGCGGCGTTGGGCAGTACGTGGACCCAGTGGTACCCGCCGTACTCGGCGTGCAGCCGGTCCGCCACCGCGTCGAAATCGGCGCTGCCGCGGGCTGCCGCGACACCGAAGAGCACGGCCTGCGCGAAGCGCGAACGCGGCGGTACGACCCGCAGCCCGGCGGCCAGGCACCCGTGCACATCGCTCTCGCCCCCGGCCGCCTCGGCGAGTGCCGCGGCGGTGAACATCGCCCCGTACACCCCGTTGGCGGTGTGGCTGAGCACGGCGTCCCGGTGCGCCTGCTCCGCCGCGGCCGACAGGTCGCCCGGGTGGGTCCAGCCATGCACATCGGCCCGGATCTGCGCGCCGATCCACTCCCGGAACGGATTGCGGTACCGGGCGGTGTGCGGGGGCTCGATGCCGTCCAGCAGATTGCGGTACGCGACCCGCTCGGCGGTGAACGTGCGGCCGGCCGGGAGCTCGTCGAGCCAGAGCCTCGCGAGATCGCCGGTGGTGAAGGACGGACCGTACCGCTGGAGCAACAGCACGGTCAGCAGGGGGTAGTTGAGGTCGTCGTCCTCGGGCATGCCGTCGATGTTCTCGGCCAGCGAGTTGGGTGCGGAGCGGCGGTTCCAGGGGTAGGTGGCGGCCAGTGGGGCGGGTAGTCCCTCGGCGGTGAACCAGGTGGTGAGCGGCCAGTTGCCGGTGGCGCGGGCCAGGGCGCGGATGCCGTCCAGCGGCAGCTTCTCGACGGGCTTGCCGAGCAGACAGCCGGCCGCCCGGCCCAGCCAGGCGGCGTGCAGCCGGTCCCGGCTCACCGGCGTAGGGGCGGGGCGGGGCGCCGGCCAGTCCGGGCACGCGGCCCGGATCGCGGCCAGCTCCGTCGGTTCGTCGATCTCCAACGGCGAGTCCAGCAGGGCGAGTTCATCGAGCAGCCGCTCGGCGAGCGCGCGCAGCTCCGGTGCCGGAGGGGTGGAGGCGCCCGCGCGCTCCGGGGCGGGGGCGCCGCCCGCCTCGTACCACCGGCGCGCGACGGCCTGTGCGTCCCGCCCGTCCTCGGCCGCCTGGCGCAGCTCGTGCCCGACGAGGTCCTCGGGCTGCACCCATGTCACCCGTACGGTCATGGCGTACCCGCCAGCGCGGCGAACGCCGACTCGTGTGCGCGGCGGCGGGCCGTGTCCCGTACGAACACCTCGCGGGCGACGTCCGCCAGGGTCCGCGCGGGTGCGTGCAGATCGAGGCGGCTGGCCTCGGCGACCGTTTTCACCCAGGTGGCGGGGATCGTCCGCTCGCCGTGGAGCGCCCCCGCGACGGCGCCGCTCATCGTGGCGATGGAGTCGCAGTCCCGGCCGTAGTTGACCGAGCCGAGGACCGTGTGCCGGTAGTCGCCGTCCGCGACGAGCAGCATGCCGAGCGCGATCGGGAGCTCCTCGATGGCATGCAGCCGGGACGGTCTGCGGGCGCCGAGGGACGGGGCGCGGTAGTCGGGGCCGACCGTGTCGAAGGGGGCGACGGCGGTGCGCAGCGGGGTCAGCGCCGACTCGAAGTCGCTGTGGCGGGCGGCCACTTCGCACACCGCCTCGATCGCCGACCGGGTGCCGTCCTTGGCGAGCGACAGGCAGGTGTCGACGACGTGGGCGGGTGTCGCGCCCGGGGCGCAGGCGGCGGCGACGGCCGCCGCGAAGATCCCGGCCGCCTCCCTTCCGTAACTCGACTGGTGGGCACCGGCGACATCCAGCGCCTCGGCGTACGCGGCCTCCGGGTGGGCGGCGTTGACCAGGCCGACCGGGGCCATGTACATCGCCGCACCGCAGTTGACGATGTTTCCGTTGCCCGCCTCGCGCGGATCGACATGGCCGTAGTGCAGCCGGGCGACGATCCACTTCTCGGCGAGGAAGATCCGCTGGAGCGGCAGCGCCTCGGCCTCCAGCTCCGGGATCCAGCGGGGGCCCGAGATCAGCTCGGGCACCAGATGCCCGGCGACCGCGTAGGCGTCGAGATGGTCGCGCACGGCGCCGTACACCCGCACCAGCGCATGGGTCATCAAGGTGTCGTCGGTGACGTGCCCGTCGCCCTTGTGGTACGGGGCGATGGGGCGCGCGGTACGCCAGTTCTCGCCGTCCCACGGGCCCACGATGCCGTCGATCCGCCCGCCGTGCCGGGCCACGATCTGCTCGGGGGACCGGCCCTCCACCGGACCGCCGAGCGCGTCGCCGACGGCGGCGCCGACGAGTGCGCCCGTGATCCGTTCATCGAGTGTGAGTGTCCTGGGTCCGGCCTCGGACCGCGTGGGCATCGTGGATGTCATGTCCGAATTGTCCACCCGGGGGCTTCGGTTCCGTGTCTGCCAGCAGCCCGGCGAGTTCGATGAGATCGGTCCCCGCGAGACGGGGCAGCGCACAGCCCGCGAGGGTGCGGCAGGCCTCGCGCCAGCCGTCCGGGACGGCGCCGATACCGCCGAGCGCACCGGTCAGCGCGCCTGCCAGGGCGGGCGCCGAGTCGGCCACCCGCGACAGGCACGCCGCCGCGGGAACGGCCTGGGCGATCTGACCGCGGGCCGCGGTGGCCAGGGCGAGGGCGACCGGGACGGTCTCGGCGGCGGCGATCCCGTAGCTGTAGACGTGGTCGACGATCTGATGCTCCAGCACCGGTACGAGGGCGAAGGCGCCCGCCGCCTCCCCGACGAAGTCACGGGCGATCCGGACGGCGTGGGCGGCGTTGCGGGCGATCTCCGTGCCGTCGGGCAGCTGGGCGAGCGCGGCGTTCACCGCGGTGTCCACGTCCGCACCGCCCAGCGCCTCGGCGATCGCCGCCGCCATCGCGCGGGCCCCGTGCACCCCGTCGCCGTCCTGGGTGTAGCGCGCGTCGAACTCGGCGAGGTCGGCGGCGGCGGCGGGGTCCGCGGGGTGGGCGACGGCGAGTACGGCGGCCCGTACGCAGGCCGCGTCGTCGAAGTAGTGCGGGTTGTCGTGGCCGGTGGCGGGCGGTCGCAGCCCGGCGGCGAGATTGCCGAGCCCGGCCCGTACCGAGATCCGGGCACGCAGCGGGAGCACCGCGGATTCGACCTCGGGGGCACGGGCGGCAGCCGCGGCGACCTCGGCCGCCAGGGCGTTCCAGGCGACGTCGACGGCGGCCCGCATCCGGCGTCCGGGGGAGAGCCCGTGCAGTGGACCGGCTGCCGATGTGAGCAGGGTCCCGGCGGCGAAGGCCGCCCATTCGGCGTCGTCGGAGGGCCCGAGCCGAAGCGGTTCGGGCGGCTGGTTGAGCGCGATGGGGACGGGCAGCGTGGTCGTGGCGTTCTGCTCGGCGAAGGTGTCGAGCTCGCGGGTGAGCCGCCGGGTCCACTCGGGCATCCGGGCCGCCCGGTGCCGTGCGGCGGGCCATCCTGCGGCGTCCCCGGAGGCGAGCCCGAGCAGCAGCCCCTCGATCCGGGCCCGGTGCCCGGCGGCGGGACGGGTACGGGGACCGGGACGGGTACGGGGACGGGCGGCCGGGGAGGCGGGGGTGCGGGGGGCGTCGTGCGGGGATGTGCCGGTGCTCGTGGGCGGGCGGTTCCGGGTCTCGGCCGCGTCGGCGTCCGCAGGCCGCGGGTGCGGCGATCCCGCGTCCGTACGCGAACGGTGCCGGGCCGGGCCCTCGTCGTCGGTGCCGCCATCCGCGCGCGGCGTGGCGTTCTCGCTCGCCCCGCCCGGGCAGCCCGCGCCGTCCGTCTCGTCCGGGGTGAGCAACTCCGCGATGTCCAGGACGTGGTGACCCCGCATGGCCGGCAGACAGCTGCCCCGGACCGGGCCGATCGCGTCCCCCCAGTGCCGCGGAATCGCGGACGCCCCGTGCAGGGCGCCGGCCAGGGCCCCCGCCACCGCGGCCGTGGTGTCCGCGTCGCGGCCCATGTTGACCGCCGTCAGCACCGCCGTACGGAAGTCGCCGCGGGCCGCCGCGAACGCCCCGAAGGCCAGGCCCACCGCCTCGGGCGCCAGGTCCGTCCACGGGTAGCCGCCGACCACCACCGCGGAGCGCACCGCGCGTTCCATGGTGAGCCGGTCGGGGTAGCTGCGCTGCGCGGCGGCCACCGCGCGCCGCAGCGAACGCGCCGTCCAGGAGTCCATGGGGACGACCGACAGCGCGGCGGCGATCACCGACGTGACCCCGGCACCCACCATTGCGGCGGCCACCCCGGCCGCCACCGCCTGGCCGCCGTAGATGCCCTCCCCGTCATGGCTGACCCGACCGTCCACCCCGACCAGCCGCGCCGCCTCGTCCGGCCGGCCGGCCGCGAAGACCCCGAACGGCGCCGCCCGCATCGCCAGGCCGTCGCTCCAGGCGTGCCGGTGCTGGGCGGAGATCGGGGCGGCGAGCCCCCGGCGCAGATTCTCCAGCGTTCCCCGCTCGCTGAACCCGGCACCGCGGAACTGCCCCTCGTCGAGATCGGCGATCCACAGATGCCAGGCCCGCTCCACATGCGTGACGGTCAGCGCGGAACCGTGCCGGGCGAGCAGCAGCCCGGAGAAGATCGCGTACTCCGTGTCGTCCGTGCCCGCGGGGTCGTCGCTCACGAAGCCCTCGATCCGGCCCCAGCGGCGACGGATCTCCGACGGCCGCAGATTCTCCGCCGGCGCGCCCAGCGCGTCCCCGACCGCGAGACCGAGCAGAGAGCCGCGGGCCCGGTCACCGAGGTTCCCCCTGAGCGCCTCGGTCCGGCCCGCGCCGCCCGTCCGCGGATCCGCCGGACTTCCTGTGATCAACTCCATCGCGTCGACCCTTCGCTCGCACCGAGCCAGTTCTCGTACTTCCTTCTCGATCTGTCCCACGCGGAGCCCCGACAGAGGCCGACAATCACAACAAAAGGGCCAGTCGGATGACGGTTCAGAGATAGCAAGGCAGGCCGTACTTACCTGCTCACGGAGGGTGGTAAGTACGGCCTGCCTTGCTGGCGGGGGCCGTTTTTCGTGCGTACTTTCGATGGTGTCGAGCGGGGGCGGGGCGAGTGGATTCCGCCGCCGGAGAAGGGGAGAGCTGTGTCCATCATCGAGACCGACGCCGTACTGCACGAGGCGCACCGCGACAACCACACCCACCGTGACGTGAACGGCGGCTGGCTGCGTCCGGCGGTGTTCGGTGCCATGGACGGGCTGGTCTCCAACCTCGCGCTGATGACCGGCGTCGCGGGAGGCTCCGTCTCCCAGCAGACGATCGTGATCACCGGTCTGGCGGGCCTGGCCGCCGGTGCGTTTTCCATGGCGGCCGGCGAATACACCTCCGTGGCCTCGCAGCGCGAGCTCGTCGAGGCCGAACTCGACGTCGAGCGGCGGGAGTTGCGCAAGCACCCCAAGGACGAGGAGCGGGAGCTCGCCGAGCTCTACGAGTCCCGCGGCGTCGAGCCCGGCCTTGCCCGTGAGGTCGCGCGGCAGCTGTCGCGCGACCCGGAGCAGGCCCTGGAGATACACGCCCGCGAGGAGCTGGGCATCGATCCGGGCGATCTGCCCTCGCCGCTCGTCGCCGCGGTGTCGTCGTTCGGCGCGTTCGCGCTGGGTGCCCTGCTGCCCGTGCTGCCGTATCTGCTCGGTGCGAGCGCGCTGTGGCCGGCCGTGCTGCTCGCGCTGGTCGGGCTGTTCGCCTGCGGCGCGGTGGTGGCCAGGGTGACGGCCCGCAGCTGGCTGTACAGCGGGCTGCGTCAGCTGGTGCTGGGCGGGGCCGCGGCGGCCATCACCTACGGTCTGGGCACGTTGTTCGGCGTGGCTGTCGGCAGCTGACCCCTCGAAGGTCCGGGCAGGCGTACCCGCGCGGCGGGTGTGCCTGCCCGTAACGTGTCCGCCATCCGTGTGACGTACGTCTTGGTGACCGCCACTGGGCGGAACGGCTCCTGCCAGCGTAAAATGAGTCCTTATGCGGCGCTACACATAAGTAGCCGTTACCTGGCGGTTTCATTTCCTTCGCCGCCGGGCATGAGCCGTAGACACCGTGGGCAACGACGCCTGCTCTCTGCGGCCCCCCGGGCGCCGATCTTCCGACTGCGACTCACCCCCACTGCCTCAGGCGGTGTCCGTATGTTGGAACGAACTATCCGCTTCTTGAGAAGCGCCCCATCATGTAACCTGCACGAAATTTCGCAGAGGGCCAACGTCGTCCCTCGGCACTGCATATGCCACGACGACGACGGGAGAGCCGATGCGTTCCGACGCCTGGTCGCCCATGGACGGTCGCCCCGCCCAGCAGGGGATGTACGACCCCCGTAACGAGCACGACGCCTGTGGTGTCGGGTTCGTGGCCACTCTGACCGGTGTGGCCAGCCATGAGCTGGTCGAGCAGGCGCTGACCGTACTGCGCAATCTCGAACACCGCGGCGCCACCGGATCCGAGCCCGACTCCGGCGACGGCGCCGGGATCCTCCTCCAGGTCCCGGACGCCTTCCTGCGCGAGGAGGCCGCCTTCGACCTCCCCGAGGCCGGTGCCTACGCCGTCGGAATCGCCTTCCTGCCCGCCGACGACTCCACCGAGGCCGTCCGCAATCTGGAGAAGATCTCCGCCGAGGAGGGCCTCAAGGTCCTCGGCTGGCGCCAGGTCCCCGTCACCCCCGACATCCTCGGCAACGGCGCCCGCGCCACCATGCCCGAGTTCCGTCAGCTCTTCGTCGCCGACGGCGAGAACACCGGCATCGCCCTCGACCGCAAGGCCTTCGTGCTGCGCAAGCGCGCCGAGCGGGAGGCCGGGGTGTACTTCCCCTCGCTCTCCGCCCGCACGATCGTCTACAAGGGCATGCTCACCACCGGGCAGCTGGAGCCGTTCTTCCCGGACCTCTCCGACCGCCGCTTCGCCACCGCGGTCGCCCTGGTCCACTCACGGTTCTCCACCAACACCTTCCCGAGCTGGCCGCTCGCCCACCCGTACCGCTTCGTCGCGCACAACGGCGAGATCAACACGGTCAAGGGCAACCGCAACTGGATGAAGGCCCGCGAGTCCCAGCTCGCCTCCAGCCTGTTCGGCTCTGCCGACGATGGACACAGCGGCGAGGCCCAGCTCGACCGGATCTTCCCCGTCTGCACCCCCGACGCCTCCGACTCCGCCTCCTTCGACGAGGTCCTGGAGCTGCTCCACCTCGGCGGCCGCTCGCTGCCGCACTCGGTGCTGATGATGGTTCCCGAGGCGTGGGAGAGCCCCGAATCGATGAACTCCATGGATTCGGCCCGCCGCGCCTTCTACCAGTACCACTCCACGATGATGGAGCCCTGGGACGGCCCGGCCTGCGTCACCTTCACCGACGGCACCCAGGTCGGCGCGGTCCTGGACCGCAACGGTCTGCGCCCCGGCCGCTACTGGGTCACCGACGACGGCCTCGTCGTGCTC
Organism: Streptomyces sp. NPDC058240; assembly: GCF_042882135.1. Classification (NCBI taxonomy): domain Bacteria; kingdom Bacillati; phylum Actinomycetota; class Actinomycetes; order Kitasatosporales; family Streptomycetaceae; genus Streptomyces; species Streptomyces sp. NPDC058240. Next base: position 34,581 of record NZ_JBHVWT010000001.1, on the reverse strand, counting down.
TCCTCCGAGGTCGGCGTCCTGGACATCGACCCCGCGAAGGTCGTCCGCAAGGGCCGCCTCCAGCCCGGGAAGATGTTCCTCGTCGACACGGCCGAGGGCCGCATCATCGAGGACGACGAGATCAAGGCCGCCCTCGCCGCCGAACAGCCGTACGAGGAGTGGCTGGAGACCGGCGAGATCGAGCTGGAGGACCTCCCCGAGCGGGAGCACATCGTGCACACGCACGCCTCCGTCACCCGCCGCCAGCAGACCTTCGGCTACACCGAGGAAGAGCTCCGCGTCATCCTCGCGCCGATGGCCCGCACCGCCGGCGAGCCGCTCGGCTCCATGGGCACGGACTCGCCGATCGCCGCACTGTCCGAGCGCCCCCGGCTGCTCTTCGACTACTTCACCCAGCTGTTCGCGCAGGTCACCAACCCGCCGCTGGACGCCATCCGCGAGGAACTCGTCACCTCGCTGCGCTCCACGCTCGGCCCGCAGGGCAACCTGCTGGAGCCGACCGCCGCGTCGTGCCGCAGCGTCACGCTGCCGTTCCCGGTGATCGACAACGACGAGCTGGCCAAGCTGATACACATCAACGCCGACGGCGACATGCCGGGCATGAAGGCCGCCACGCTCTCCGGCCTCTACCGGGTCGGCGGCGGCGGCGAAGCCCTCGCCGCGCGGATCGAGCAGATCTGCGCCGAGGTCGACGCCGCCATAGAGGACGGCGCCCGCCTGGTCGTCCTCTCCGACCGGCACTCCGACGCCGAGCACGCCCCGATCCCGTCGCTGCTGCTCACCTCGTCCGTCCACCACCACCTCATCCGCACCAAGCAGCGCACCCAGGTGGGTCTGCTGGTCGAGGCCGGGGACGTCCGAGAGGTCCACCACGTCGCGCTGCTGATCGGCTACGGCGCCGCCGCGGTCAACCCGTACCTCGCGATGGAGTCCGTCGAGGACCTGGTCCGCGCCGGTACGTTCATCGAGGGCATCGAGCCCGAGAAGGCCATCCGGAACCTGATCTACGCGCTCGGCAAGGGCGTCCTGAAGGTCATGTCCAAGATGGGCATCTCGACGGTCGCCTCCTACCGGGGCGCCCAGGTCTTCGAGGCCGTCGGCCTGGACGAGGAATTCGTCGCGAAGTACTTCAACGGCACCGCCACCAAGATCGGCGGCGTCGGCCTCGACGTCATCGCCAAGGAGGTCGCCGCCCGGCACGCCAAGGGCTATCCCGCCTCCGGCATCTCCGCATCGCACCGCGCGCTGGAGATCGGCGGCGAGTACCAGTGGCGCCGCGAGGGCGAGCCGCACCTGTTCGACCCGGAGACGGTCTTCCGCCTCCAGCACGCCACGCGCAACAAGCGCTACGACATCTTCAAGAAGTACACGGACCGGGTGAACGAGCAGTCCGAGCGCCTGATGACGCTCCGTGGTCTGTTCGGCTTCAGGTCGGACCGCGAGGCCATCGACATCGACGAGGTCGAGTCCGTCTCCGACATCGTCAAGCGCTTCTCCACCGGCGCCATGTCGTACGGCTCGATCTCCCGCGAGGCGCACGAGACCCTCGCCATCGCCATGAACCAGCTGGGCGGCAAGTCCAACACCGGTGAGGGCGGCGAGGACGCCGACCGGCTCTACGACCCGGCGCGCCGCTCGTCCATCAAGCAGGTCGCCTCCGGCCGCTTCGGTGTGACCAGCGAGTACCTGGTCAACGCGGACGACATCCAGATCAAGATGGCGCAGGGCGCCAAGCCCGGCGAGGGCGGCCAGCTGCCCGGCCACAAGGTCTACCCGTGGGTCGCCAGGACCCGGCACTCCACCCCGGGCGTCGGTCTGATCTCGCCGCCGCCGCACCACGACATCTACTCCATCGAGGACCTGGCCCAGCTGATCCACGACCTCAAGAACGCCAACCCGGCGGCCCGCATCCACGTGAAGCTGGTCTCCGAGGTCGGTGTCGGCACGGTCGCCGCCGGTGTCTCCAAGGCGCACGCGGACGTCGTCCTGATCTCCGGCCACGACGGCGGCACCGGTGCTTCTCCTCTGACGAGCCTGAAGCACGCGGGCGGCCCCTGGGAGCTCGGCCTCGCCGAGACCCAGCAGACGCTGCTGCTCAACGGCCTGCGCGACCGCATCGTCGTACAGACCGACGGCCAGCTGAAGACCGGCCGCGACGTGGTCATCGCCGCGCTGCTGGGCGCCGAGGAGTTCGGTTTCGCGACCGCGCCGCTCGTCGTCTCCGGCTGCGTCATGATGCGCGTCTGCCACCTGGACACCTGCCCGGTCGGCATCGCCACGCAGAACCCGGTCCTGCGGGACCGCTTCTCCGGCAAGGCCGAGTACGTCGTCAACTTCTTCGAGTTCATCGCCCAGGAGGTCCGCGAGATCCTCGCCGAGCTGGGCTTCCGTACGATCGAAGAGGCCGTCGGCCACGCCGAGCTGCTCGACACCGACCGTGCGATCACGCACTGGAAGGCACAGGGCCTCGACCTGAAGCCGCTGTTCCACGTCCCCGAGCTGCCCGAGGGCGCGGTCCGCCACGCGCGGATCGAGCAGGACCACGGTCTGGCCAAGGCCCTCGACAACGAGCTGATCAGGCTCGCCGCCGACGCCCTGAACGCGGACAGCGCCGAGACCGCCCAGCCGGTCCGGGCCCAGATCGCGATCCGCAACATCAACCGCACCGTCGGCACCATGCTCGGCCACGAGGTGACGAAGAAGTTCGGCGGCGCCGGTCTGCCGCAGGACACCATCGACATCACCTTCACCGGCTCCGCCGGCCAGTCCTTCGGCGCATTCGTACCGAGCGGTGTGACGCTGCGGCTGGAGGGCGACGCCAACGACTACGTCGGCAAGGGCCTCTCCGGCGGCCGGGTCGTCGTCCGCCCGGACCGCGGCGCCGACCACCTCGCCGAGTACTCCACCATCGCGGGCAACACCATCGCCTACGGCGCCACCGGCGGCGAGCTGTTCCTGCGCGGCCGCACCGGTGAGCGGTTCTGCGTCCGCAACTCCGGCGCGACGGTCGTCTCGGAAGGCGTGGGCGACCACGGCTGCGAGTACATGACCGGCGGTCACGCCGTCGTGCTCGGCGAGACCGGACGCAACTTCGCGGCCGGCATGTCGGGCGGTGTCGCGTACGTCATCGACCTCAACCGCGACAACGTCAACGCCGGGAACCTCGGCGCGGTCGAGGAGCTCTCCGACTCCGACAAGCAGTGGCTGCACGACGTGGTGCGCCGCCACCAGGAGGAGACCGGTTCCACGGTCGCCGAGAAGCTGCTTGCCGGGTGGGACACCGCGGTGGCCCGCTTCAGCAAGATCATCCCGTCCACCTACAAGGCAGTGCTCGCCGCCAAGGACGCCGCTGAGCTCGCCGGTCTCTCCGAGCAGGAGACCACCGAGAAGATGATGGAGGCGGCGACCAATGGCTGACCCCAAGGGCTTCCTGACCACCGGGCGCGAGGTCGCCGAGACCCGCCCCGTGGGCGAGCGCGTCAGGGACTGGAACGAGGTCTACGTTCCGGGCTCGCTGCTCCCGATCATCAGCAAGCAGGCCGGCCGCTGCATGGACTGCGGCATCCCGTTCTGCCACAACGGCTGCCCGCTCGGAAACCTCATCCCCGAGTGGAACGACTACGCCTACCGCGAGGACTGGTCGGCCGCGTCCGAGCGCCTGCACGCCACGAACAACTTCCCGGAGTTCACCGGGCGGCTCTGCCCGGCCCCGTGCGAGTCGGCGTGCGTGCTCGGCATCAACCAGCCGGCCGTCACCATCAAGAACGTCGAAGTCTCCATCATCGACAAGGCGTGGGACAGCGGCGACGTCACCCCGCAGCCGCCCGAGCGGCTCTCCGGCAAGACCGTCGCCGTGATCGGCTCGGGCCCGGCCGGTCTCGCCGCGGCCCAGCAGCTGACCCGGGCCGGCCACACGGTCGCCGTCTACGAGCGCGCGGACCGCATCGGAGGCCTTCTCCGGTACGGCATCCCCGAGTTCAAGATGGAGAAGGCGCACATCAACCGCCGCATCGAGCAGATGCGCGCGGAAGGCACCAAGTTCCGCACCGAGACGGAGATCGGCAAGGACATCGACGCCGCCAAGCTCCGCCGCCGGTACGACGCGGTCGTCATCGCCGCGGGTGCCACCGTCTCGCGCGATCTGCCCGTCCCGGGCCGTGAGCTGAACGGCGTGCACTTCGCCATGGAGTACCTGCCGCTGGCCAACAAGGTGCAGGAGGGCGACCTGACGGTCTCCCCGATCACCGCCGAGGGCAAGCACGTCGTCGTGATCGGCGGCGGCGACACCGGAGCCGACTGCGTCGGCACCGCCCACCGTCAGGGCGCGCTCTCCGTCACCCAGCTGGAGATCATGCCGAGGCCCGGTGAGGACCGGAACGCCAACCAGCCCTGGCCGACCTTCCCGATGCTCTACAAGGTCACTTCCGCGCACGAGGAGGGCGGCGAGAGGGTCTACTCCGTTTCCACCACCCACTTCGAGGGCTCCGCCCCCGAAGAGGGACAGACTGTCGGCAACGTCCAGGCGCTGCACCTGGTCGAGGTGGAGTTCAAGGACGGTAAACTGGAGCAGAAGCCCGGCACCGAGCGGAGCATCCCCGCACAGCTGGTCACACTCGCCATGGGCTTCACCGGCACCGACCAGGCCAACGGTCTGGTCCAGCAGTTCGGCCTGGAGCTGGACGAGCGCGGCAATGTCGCGCGCGACGCGGACTACGCCACCAACGTCGGCGGCGTGTTCGTGGCCGGTGACGCCGGCCGCGGCCAGTCCCTCATCGTGTGGGCCATCGCCGAGGGCCGCTCCGCGGCACGCGGGGTGGACCGCTTCCTGACCGGAGCCAGCGCCCTGCCGGCCCCGATCCGCCCGACGGACCGTTCACTGGCGGTCTGATCACGGCACACAAGGACGTCCCGTACAACGGCGTGCGGAACTGAACGCGGCGCCTGCCCGTCCCCGACCGGACGATTCGGCAGGCGCCGTGGCGCGTCCGGGGCCGGTCCGGCCTGCCCCGGTCTGGCCTGCCCCGGTCTGGCCTGCCCCGGCTCAGCCCGTCAGCGCGGACGTCTTGAGCACCACCAGCAGCACCAGTACGGCGAGCACCACCACAGCCGCGGCGGCCTGAACCGTCGTACGGCGCTTCGCCGGGGCGTAGGCGTACGCGACGGTGACGATGCCGCCTGTCAGGAGCCCGCCCAAGTGGCCCTGCCACGAGGCGAATCCGGCCGAGATCAGCATCCAGATCAGAAAGCCGGCCATGAACCGGTTCACGGCCCGCATGTCGCGGCCCAGCCGCCGGTTGATGACGTAGAACGCCGCCCCGAGACCGAAGATCGCACCCGAGGCGCCCACCGTGCCGTCGGACGGCGCGATGAGATAGACCAGGACCGAACCGCCCAGCGCGGACAGCAGGTACAGCGCGAGGTAGCGGGCCCGGCCCAGCTGGTCCTCCACGACCCGGCCCAGGTTCCACAGCGCGTACATGTTGAGGAGGATGTGCAGCACCCCGAACGGCAGCGAACCCAGGGACGATCCGCCCGGTGGGAGATGCAGGAAGGCCCCGGTCAGCAGCCGGTACCACTCGCCGCCGACCACGCCGATCACATCGAAGCCGGGGAAGTCCCCGGCCTCGTAGACGTAGTGTCCGCCGTCCGGGCCGTTCAGCCCCGCACCGAGCATCGCGAACCGGTCGACGATCCCCGGACGGACCAACTCGCCCAGGTACGCCACGATGTTGAGGCCCATCAGCACATACGTGACGAGCGGCACCGCGGACCGCGGGACCGTACCGCCGAACACCGTGCGCGCCTGCCGGACCGAACGCTGCCCCTCCTTCACGCACTCCACGCAGTGGTGGCCGACCGCGGCCTCACGCATGCAGTCGGGGCAGATGAAGCGTTCGCAGCGGGTGCAGCTCACATACGTCTCGTACGACGGATGGCGGTAACAGGTGGTGACCGCGGCGTCCACGGCAGGCTCCTTCACGGGTGGGCGGACATGAGCGGCCGGTGGGGGGCGGCAGATCAAGATAGCGAACGCCGCCCGACAGGGGCATACCTGAGTGGCTTACGCTCAGGGTTCCGACATGCCCGACACGCCGAGGATCGGAGAATCCGCATGGCCGGCTCGTCCGTCGCCGCACCAGGTCCGGCCATCAGCCTCCGCAAGATGGAGGAGTGCGCGCCCGCGCTGGTCAGCCTCTACAAGAGCGCCGCGGTCTCGCTGACCAAGCACCGCATGAGCGGCGAGCGCGCCGCGGTCTATCTGGTGCTCGACTACTCCGGCTCCATGCGGGAGCACTACAAGGACGGCAGCGTCCAGGCCCTGGCGGACCGGGTGCTGGGGCTCTCCGCCCATCTGGACGACGACGGCCGCGTCCCCCTCGTCCTCTTCTCCACGGATGTCGACGCCGTCACCGACATGGCCCTGGACAACCACCGCGGCCGGGTCGACGCCGTCGTGGCGGGCCTCGGGCACATGGGGAAGACCAGCTACCACCTGGCCATGGACGCCGTCATCGACCACTACATCGACAGCGGCTCCACCGCGCCCGCGCTCGTCGTCTTCCAGACGGACGGCGGCCCGATCAGCAAGCACGCGGCGGAACGCTATCTCTGCAAGGCGGCGAAACTGCCCCTGTTCTGGCAGTTCATCGGCTTCGGCAACAAGCGGAGCAACCAGTTCGACTTCCTGCGCAAGCTCGACGAGCTGACCGTACCCGCCAAGCGCGCCGTCGACAACGCCGGCTTCTTCCACGCCGGACCCGACCCGCGACAGGTCCCGGACGCCGAGCTGTACGACCGGCTCGTCGCCGAATTCCCGCAGTGGCTGGCCGCGGCCAGGGCCCAGGGGATCGTCAAGTGAGGGCGCGGGTGCTGCGGGCGGCCGACCGCACGGCCACGCCCTGGAAGAACGGCGGGGGAGTCACCCGGGAGATCGCGGCGTACCCCGAGGGCGCGCCGATGGACGCCTTCGACTGGCGGGTCAGCCTCGCCGATGTGGCCGAGGACGGGCCGTTCTCCTCGTTCCCGGGCGTCGACCGGACCCTGACCGTGGTCGAGGGCGCCGGGATGGACCTCATGGTGGGCGGCGAGCACCACATCGTCGACGAGCCGTACTGGCCGCACGACTTCCCCGGTGACCTGGAGACCGACGGCAGACTGCTCGGCGGCCCGGTCGTGAACGTCAATGTGATGTACCGCAGGGGGCGGACGGTCGCGGCGGTCGCGGTGGTGCGCGGCACCGTCCGGCTCGCGGCGCCCCCGGGCGGGGCGGCCCTGGCCATCGCGCTGGAGGACGGTGCGGTGCTCGACGGCTCGGACGCCGAACTCGACCGCTACGACGCGCTGTTGACACGGGAGGAGGCGCCGGGCGTGCTGCGGACCCATGGCTGGGCCCTGCTGATCACCCTGTCGTCCGGATGACGACAGGCCCTAGCCGCCGATCGGGTGCGGCCGGGAAAAGCAGACAGAAGATGTCGGGATTCCAGGGTTCCATGGACGCATGACATCGAGTTCCTGGGAAGAGTTCCGCTCGGCGGAGCCGGTCTTCGCCGACACCGTCCGGACCCGCTTCGAGCAGTACAAGCACCACGTCCTGGCGACCCTGCGCAAGGACGGATCCCCGCGCGTGACCGGCCTCGAAGTGGATTTCCGGCTGGGTGAGCCGTACTTCGGCATGATGCCGAACTCGCGCAAGGCGCTGGACCTGCTGCGCGATCCACGGTTCGCGGTGCACGCCAACCCCGGACCGGACGCCGAGATGACCGACGGGGACGCCCGGATCTCCGGCCGCGCGGTGGAGGTGACCGACCCCGCCGTGCTGGCCCGCTTCATCGAGGAGGTGAAGCCACCGGAACCCTTCCACCTCTTCCGCATGGAGCTGACCGAGGTGGTACGCACCGGTCTCGAAGGCGGCGACACCCTGGCCATCCAGGCATGGCGCCCCGGCCACCCGCTGCGCACCTTCCGGAGGGGCAACGACGACGGCTCAATGGGCGAGGTCTCCTGACGCGGCCGGCCCGTCGGCCAGCACCCGCGCCCGGCACGCCCCCGGCGTCCCCCACGCATCGCGCAGGGGGCGCGCCTTGCGCAGCCACAGCGACAGGTCCAGCTCCTGCGTGTACCCCACCGCCCCGTGCAACTGCAGCGCGGTCCGCGCCGCCGCGTACCCCGCCTCGCCCGCCGTCACCTTGGCCGCCGCCACCGCAGCCCCGGCGTCCGGTGCGCCCCCGGCGAGCGCGAGTGCCGCCCCGTACAGCAGCGGGCGGGCGAACTCCAGCCCGATCAGGGTGTCCGCCAGCCGGTGCTTGACCGCCTGGAAGGAACCGATGGCCGTACCGAACTGGGTGCGCTGTCCGACGTACGCGACCGTGGTCCGCAGCAGCGCCTCGCCCGTGCCGAGCGCCTGGGCGGCCGTCGCGAACGCCGCCCAACGGGCGGCCCGCACCGCCGCCTGTGCCACCCGGGCCCCCGACGCGAGCAGCTCCCCGCCCGGCTCGGGGCGCAGCAACCGACGGGCCGGGTCGGACGACAGGCTCAACTCCCCGGGACCCGGCGCGAGCCGCAATTCGTCGCCGGTCACCGTGAACACGGCGTCCACCGCGTCCGCGTCCAGCGCGTACGGCCCGTACCCCGCCACCCGCAGCGTCGCCGATGCCGCGCCGGACGCCAGCCGGGGCAGCCACTCCTCGGCCGCCGGGCCGCCCACGTCCGCCAGCAGCACCGCGGCCGCGACCGTCTCCACCACCGGCCCAGGCACCACGTGCCGCCCCAACTCGGTGAAGGCGACCGCGAGTTCCACCGGCAGCTGGCCGACGCCCTCGTACGCCTCCGGTACCGCGAGAGCGAACACCCCCGCTCCCGCCAGCCGCGCCCACAGGGCCGTGCCGGGGCCGTGGTCCCCGGCGGCCCAGGCCCGTACCACCGAAGGAGTGTCCGAGGCGGTCAGCATCGCGTCCAGCGAGCGGGCGAACTCCCGCTGCTCGTCGTCGAGCAGGAAACGCATCAGCGCCGTCCCTTCGGCAGGCCGAGCAGCCGCTCGGCGATGATGTCGCGCTGGATCTCGTTCGTGCCGGCGTAGATGGGGCCCGCGAGGGAGAAGACGTGGCCCTCGGCCCACTCGGATGCGGCGAGTTCCGCGTCCGGGCCGAGCAGATCGAGTGCGGTCTCGTGCAGCGCGATGTCGTACTCGGACCAGAACACCTTGTTCAGGCTGGACTCCGCGCCGATGGACGCCCCGGCGGCGAAGCGGGACGCGTTGGCGCCGGTGAAGAGCTGATAGGCGCGCGCCCCGATCACCGCGTCCGCCACCCGGTCCCGCATCGCCGTGTCCGACGGATCGCCGTGGGTGCGCCACAGCGCGGTCAGCCGGTCGGCGGCTGCCAGGAAGCGGCCGGGGGAGCGGAGCATCAGCCCACGCTCGTTGCCCGTTGTCGACATGGCGATACGCCAGCCCTGTCCGGGCTCCCCGATGACGTCCTCGTCCGGTACGAACACCTCGTCCAGGAACAGCTCGGCGAAGGCCGGCTTGCCGTCGAGCCGCCCGATGGGCCGGACCGAAACGCCCGGCGCCGACAGGTCGAACATCAGGTACGTCAGCCCGTGGTGCGGCCTGGGGTCTCTCCGGAGAAACGCGACAAGACAAGCCGAGAGAACGCACCGCGAGGAAAAAAG
>NZ_JBHVWT010000001.1:0-24902 GCF_042882135.1 Streptomyces sp. NPDC058240 | reverse complement strand
ACGCCAGCTTGGGGGGGGGTGGGGGTTTTTTTTTTGGGATCGTACGGGTCTCGGGGGGCCCGGCTCCGGCCGGACAAAAAGAAGAGACCCTGGCCGCCCCGGGGTCCGTACGGAAGATGCCGAACGCCCGGTCCGCGAACGCGGCCCGGGAGGACCAGGTCTTCTGTCCCGAGAGCAGCCAGCCGCCGTCCGTGCGCACCGCCCGCGAACGCAGCGACGCCAGGTCCGATCCCGCCTCCGGCTCGGACCAGGCCTGCGCCCAGATCACCTCACCGCTCGCCATCGACGGCAGGACCCGGGCCCGCTGCTCGTCCGTGGCGTGGTCGAAGAGCGTCGGGGCGAGGAGGTTGATGCCGTTCTGCGAGACCCGCCCGGGGCCGCCCGCCGCGTAGTACTCCTCCTCGAAGATCAGCCACCGGAAGATGTCGGCGCCCCGGCCGCCGTACTCGGCCGGCCAGGAGACGACCGACCAGCGGTCCGCGTACAGCCTCGCCTCCCACTCCCGGTGCGCGGCGAAGCCCTCGGCGGTCTCCAGTGACGGCAGCGGCCCGGCGGGCACATTGGCCCGCAGCCACCGGCGCGCCTCGGCCCGGAAGGCCGCCTCCTGCGCCGTGCAGGACAGATCCATCAGCCGTCCGCCTTCTTCTTCATCGAGGCGATGTCCATGCCGCCGAGCGGGTCCGCCGCCGTCTCCGCGTTGTGCGCATGCGCGAGGTGGTGCAGTCCGAAGACGGAGTCCATCCCGGTGTGCATTCCCTGGAGGTCCTCGGCCTGATTGACGGCGCGCTTGGCCAGCGCCAGCCCGAGGCGCGGCATCCCGGCGATCCGCAGTGCCAACTCGTGTGTGGAATCAGCGAGTTCCGCCCGCTCCACCACCTTGTTCACCATGCCGACCTCGTACGCCCGGCGGGCGCCCATCCGGTCGCCGGTGTACAGGAACTCCTTCGCGATCCGGGGCGGCATCACCCACGGGTGCGCGAAGTACTCGACACCGGGGATGCCCATCCGCACCACCGGATCGGCGAAGAAGGCGTCCTCGCTCGCCACGATCAGGTCGCAGACCCAGGCGAGCATCAGCCCGCCGGCCACGCACGCGCCCTGGACGGAGGCGATGACCGGCTTCGGCAGCTCGCGCCAGCGCCGGCACATGCCCAGATAGACCTCCGACTCGCGGGCGAAGCGGCTCTCCGCCCCGGCCTTGTCGGAGTGGTCCCACCACAGGCCCGCCCTGCGCTCGAAGGGCAGATGCGCGTCGCGCTCGGGCGTGCCGATGTCATGGCCCGCCGAGAAGTGCTCCCCGGCGCCCGCCAGCACGGCCACCTTGATCTCCGAGTCCTCGGCGGCCCGGTAGAAGGCGTCGTCCAGGGCGTAGGTCATGGCCGAGTTCTGGGCGTTGCGGTAGCGCGGGCGGTTCAGCGTGATGTACGCGACCGGGCCGCGGCGCTCGTACAGCACCGGGCCGGGCCGGTGGCCGTCGGCGGAGGTGTCGTGGCCGGAGGTGTCATGGGCAGAGGGCATCGGCTCATCCTTCCCTAACAAGTGTTTGGTAGGTTAACGTACGGGCACGAGCACCGTCGAGGATCCGGGGGCCGGACCGAGGAGGCACAGGCGTGAGCGCACCGCAGTACGTATCCGGACACGGGCTGCTGGCCGGCCGCACCGCCGTCATCACCGCCGCCGCGGGCGCCGGCATCGGCGGCGCCACCGCCCGCAGATTCCTGGAGGAGGGCGCCCGCATCGTCATCGGCGACGCGCACGCCCGCCGGCTGAAGGAGACCGAGCAGGCGTTCGCCGAGGAGTTCGGCGCGGACCGCGTCGCCGCACTGCCCTGCGACGTCACCGACGAGAGTCAGGTCCAGGCGCTGTTCGCGCTCGCCGAACAGGTCCACGACGGCCTCGACGTCGTCGTCAACAACGCCGGGCTCGGCGGCACCGCCGAACTCACCGAGATGACCGACGAACAGTGGACCAAGGTCCTCGACGTCACCCTGAACGGCACCTTCCGCTGCACCCGGGCCGCCCTGCGCTCCCTGCGGGCGGCGGGCCGCGGCGGCATCGTCGTCAACAACGCCTCCGTCGTCGGCTGGCGCGCCCAGAGCGGCCAGGCCCACTACGCCGCCGCGAAGGCGGGCGTCATGGCACTCACCCGGTGCGCCGCGATCGAGGCCGCCGAGTACGGCGTACGCGTCAACGCCGTCGCACCCAGCCTCGCCATGCACCCGCACCTGGTGAAGGTCACCTCCGCCGAACTCCTCGACGAACTGACTGCGAAGGAGGCCTTCGGCCGGTACGCCGAGCCGTGGGAGGTCGCCAACGTCATCGTCTTCCTCGCCAGCGACTACTCCTCGTACCTGACCGGCGAGGTCGTCTCCGTCAGCAGTCAGCGTGCCTGACCGTGCGACGGCCGGGACACCCTCGACGGCGGCCGCCGGGCGGAGAATGGTCGGGTGCCTACCAAGAAGAAGCCCCAGGTGACCCCCTCGCCCGAGCGGCGCCGCGAACTGCTCGCCACCGCGGCCGAGGTCTTCGCCGCCCAGGGATACAACGCCACCACCGTCCGCAAGATCGCGGACGCGGCCGGGATGCTCGCGGGCAGCCTCTACTACCACTTCGATTCCAAGGAATCGATGATCGACGAGATCCTCTCGACCTTCCTCACCGAACTCTGGGAGGGGTACGACACGGTGCTCGCCGCCGGACTGGCCCCCAGGGAGACCATCGAGGCACTCGTCACCGAGTCCTTCCGGGAGATCGACCGCCACCGCGCCGCGGTCGCCATCTACCAGAAGGAGTCCAGGCATCTGGCCGCCCAGCCGCGGTTCCAGTACCTCGTCGACTCCCAGCAGAAGTTCGAGAAGGCCTGGCTCGGCACCCTGGAACGCGGCGTCGCCGACCACAGCTTCCGCGCCGACCTCGACATCCGCCTCACCTACCGCTTCGTCCGCGACACCGTCTGGGTCGCGGCGTCCTGGTACCGGCCGGGCGGACTGCACAGCCCCGAGGAGATCGCCCGCCAGTACCTCTCGATGGTCCTGGACGGCATCGCCCTCGACACCTGACCCCACCCGCGCTCACGGAGGAGCAGCAGACATGGCCGAGGCATACGTGGTCGAAGCGGTACGCACCCCGGTCGGCCGGCGCGGCGGAGGGCTCGGCGCCGTCCACCCCGCCGACCTCGGTGCCCACGTCATCAAGGCCCTCGTCGAACGGACCGGGATCGATCCGGCGGCCGTCGAGGACGTGGTGTTCGGCTGCGTCGACACCGTCGGACCGCAGGCCGGCGACATCGCCCGCACCTGCTGGCTGGCGGCCGGACTGCCCGAGGAGGTCCCCGGCGTGACCGTCGACCGCCAGTGCGGCTCCTCCCAGCAGGCCGTGCACTTCGCCGCCCAGGGCGTCCTCTCCGGCACCCAGGACCTGGTCGTCGCGGGCGGCACCCAGAGCATGACGCAGATCCCCATCGCCTTCGCCTCCCGCCAGGCCGCCGAACCCCTCGGGCTGACGGGCGGCCCGTACGCGGGCAGCGCGGGCTGGCGCGCCCGGTACGGCGACGCACCGGTCAACCAGTTCCACGGCGCCCAGCTGATCGCCGAGAAGTGGGGCATCAGCCGCCAGGACATGGAGGAGTTCGCGCTCCGCTCCCACCGGCGCGCGATCCGCGCCATCGACGAGGGCCGCTTCGCGCGCGAGACCGTCGCCCTCGGCGACGTCACCACCGACGAGGGGCCGCGCCGCGACACCACCCCGGAGAAGATGGCGGCGCTGAAGCCGGTCCTGGACGGCGGCACGATCACCGCCGCGTGCTCCTCGCAGATCTCCGACGGCGCCGCCGCCCTGCTCATCGCCTCCGGGCGCGCGGTGGCCGAGCACGGCCTCACCCCGCGCGCCCGCGTCCACCACCTCTCGGTGCGCGGCGAGGACCCGATCCGCATGCTGTCGGCACCGATCCCGGCCACCGCGTACGCGCTCAAGAAAGCCGGAATGACCATCGACGAAATGGACCTCGTCGAGATCAACGAGGCATTCGCCCCCGTCGTGCTGGCCTGGCTGAAGGAGACCGGTGCCGACCCCGACCGGGTCAACGTCAACGGCGGCGGGATCGCCCTCGGTCACCCGCTCGGCGCAACCGGAGCAAAACTGATGACGACTCTGCTGCACGAACTGGAGCGCACCGGCGGCCGCTACGGACTCCAGGTCATGTGCGAGGGCGGCGGTCAGGCGAACGTGACGATCATCGAACGGCTCTGACCCCGGACCCGGCCGGGCACGGTCGCCGAACCCCTCCGACACGGCCGCCGAACCGCTCGGACACCGGTCACGGCAACGATTCCGGCGGCGTTCCGAGACCGCTCCCGGCCAGCTACCGCAAGGGCCGGGACAAGAATCCGCCGGTCGGCGGCGCGGCGTGTTCCCACCGCGGACCGGCGGAACGTGCTACGGTTGCCGAGTTGCAGTTTTGGTACCCATGAACTTTATGTGCGCCTGACGGGAATGCTTCCTCAGGCGCATTATTGTTTTCCGGCTTTCTCCGGATGGGGCTCAATGCGGCGACTTGAAATTCGTAAAGTGCGGATTTCCGGCACTGCACCTCTTTTAGGAGAATGACATGGCTACTGGAACCGTGAAGTGGTTCAACTCGGAAAAGGGCTTCGGCTTCATCGAGCAGGACGGCGGCGGCGCCGACGTCTTCGCCCACTACTCCAACATCGCCACCTCGGGCTTCCGTGAGCTCCAGGAGGGCCAGAAGGTCTCCTTCGACGTCACGCAGGGCCAGAAGGGCCCGCAGGCGGAGAACATCGTCCCGGCCTAATTGCCGGACGCGTACCTCGCAGCCGGGGCCCGCACCGTGAAGGTGCGGGTCCCGGCTTGTGCTGTCCCCAGGACATGGCGAACACGCACGCCTGCCCGCAGCACCCCCCAGCAGTCCCACGCAGTTCTCAGGAATCCCCAGGACTCCTCAGGAATCCCCCAGGAGGGCAATTCCGTATGACCCGCTCCGAACGCCAGGACCGACCCGCCCGCAACCGCCCGTCGAGGGGGCGCGGCACGGCCCCGGCAAAGGCAACCGCTAAGGGTTCCGGCAAGGGATCCGGCAAGGCGTCGCCCCGTCGCAGGGCCACGCCGCCGCAGGGTGAATTCGCCCTGCCCGAAACCATGACCCCCGCACTGCCCGCCGTAGAGGCGTTCGCCGAGCTGGACATGCCCGCAGCCCTGCTGAAGACCCTTGCCGCGCAGGGCGTCACCGAACCGTTCCCGATCCAGGGCGCCACCCTGCCGAACTCGCTCGCCGGCCGGGACATCCTCGGCCGCGGCCGCACCGGCTCAGGCAAGACCCTCGCCTTCGGCCTCGCCCTGCTGGCCCGCACAGCGGGACGGCGCGCCGAGCCGAAGGCGCCGCTGGCGCTCGTCCTCGTCCCGACCCGCGAGCTCGCCCAGCAGGTCACCGACGCGCTGACGCCGTACGCGACGTCCGTGAACCTGCGGCTGGCCACCGTCGTCGGCGGCATGTCGATCACCAAGCAGTCCGGCACGCTGCGCCGCGGCGCCGAGGTGCTCGTCGCCACGCCCGGACGGCTGAAGGACCTCATCGAGCGCGGCGACTGCCGCCTCGACCAGGTCGCCATCACCGTCCTCGACGAGGCCGACCAGATGGCCGACATGGGCTTCATGCCGCAGGTCGTCGCCCTGCTCAAGCAGGTCGAGCCGGACGGCCAGCGGATGCTGTTCTCCGCGACGCTCGACAAGAACATCGACCGGCTGGTCAAGATGTTCCTGACCGACCCCGTCGTGCACTCCGTCGACCCGTCCGCCGGCGCCGTCACCACGATGGAGCACCATGTGCTGCACGTGGCCGACGAGACCGACAAGAAGGCCGTCGCCACCAGGATCGCCGCCCGCGACGGCCGGGTGATCATGTTCGTGGACACCAAGCGCGCCGCCGACCGGTTCGCCAAGCGGCTGCTCGCCAGTGGTGTACGGGCCGCCGCCCTGCACGGCGGGCGCTCGCAGCCGCAGCGCAACCGGACCCTGGACCAGTTCAAGAACGGCCAGGTCACCGCGCTCGTGGCGACCAACGTGGCGGCCCGCGGCATCCACGTCGACGACCTCGACCTGGTCGTGAACGTGGACCCGCCGACCGACCACAAGGACTACCTCCACCGCGGCGGGCGCACCGCGCGCGCCGGGGAGTCCGGCAGTGTCGTCACCCTGGTGCTGCCCGAGGAGAAGCGGGAGATGACCCGGCTGATGGCCGACGCGGGCATCGCCCCGCGGACCACCCGGATCAAGTCCAGCGACGAGGAGCTCACCCGGATCACCGGGGCCCGTGAGCCGTCCGGTGTCGCGATCGTCATCGAGGTCCCGCAGCCGACCCCGCCGAAGCAGCGCACGCGCTCGGGCGGGGCCGCGGCGGGCGGCACCGGCTTCCGCTCGGGCAGCCGCGGCCGGGGTCGGCGCGGCGCCGGACAGGGCGGCGGCGAGGCCCGCGGCACGGGCGGCGCTTCCCGCACTGCGGGTGCGGGAACTGCTTCCCGCAGCGCGGGTACGGGCGGCGGCCGTGGCAACGGCGAGTCGCGCGGCGCGGGTGCCGGGCGCTCCGGGGCCGGACGCGGTGGCGCAGCGGCGGGACGTGGCCGCAGGGCCGCGTAGCCGTACGGACACGTGGCGGACAGGGCGGCGCCCGGAGAGATCCGGGCGCCGCCTATGTGTCCGCGCCCTCCGCCCGCTCCGCGCGGGTCACCGCGCCCAGTGCCTCGTGGGCCTCGGCCATCACCCGGTCCACCAGCTCCGCGCAGCTGGGCAGATCCTCGATCAGGCCCGCCACCTGGCCCGATGCCATCACCCCCAGATCCGTCCGGCCGTCGACCATGGACGCCTTCAGGAGCATCGGGGTGTTGGCCGCCAGCAGGACCTGGCTCCAGGACAGCTGCTTGCCGTGCTTCATCGCGAGACCGTCGCGCACCATCCGGGACCAGCCGGTCCCGGAGATCCGCTTGAATTCCGCCGCCCGGCGCACCGCCTGGGCCAACGCCCGGATCCGGCCCGCGTTCTCCAGCGCGGCGACCATCTCCGTACGCAGCATCCGGTGCGGGAGCCCGTCCACCGCCGTGGTGACCGTTACGTCCTTGACGCCCGCCGCCAAATAGCGGGCCTTCACCGCGTCCGGCACGGTCGAGTCCGACGTCAGCAGGAACCGCGTACCCATCGCGATGCCCGCCGCCCCGTACGCCAGCGCAGCCACCAGGCCCCGGCCGTCGTGGAAGCCGCCCGCCGCGATCACCGGGATGTCCACCGCGTCGACAACCTGGGGCAGCAGCACGGTGGTTGCCACCTCACCGGTGTGGCCGCCGCCCTCGCCGCCCTGCACGATCACCGCGTCCGCGCCCCACGCCGCGACCTTCTCGGCATGGCGCCGGGCACCTATCGACGGGATCACGACCACACCCGCGTCCTTCAGCTCGGCGATGAGCTCCTTCGAAGGGGCCAGCGCGAAGGACGCCACCTTCACGCCCTCGTCGACGATGATCCGTACCCGCTCGCGCGCATCACCGGCGTCGGCGCGCAGATTGACGCCGAACGGCTCGTCCGTACGGGACTTGACCTCCCGTACCGCTGCCCGCAACTGCTCCACGGTCATCGTCGCGGAGGCCAGGATGCCGAGTGCGCCCGCGCGGGCCGTGGCGGAGACCAGGCGGGGGCCCGCGACCCAGCCCATGCCGGTCTGGACGATGGGGCGGCGGACGCCGACGAGATCCGTGAGCGCGGTCCGCATCAGACCCTGACCTCGCGGTTCCGGGTGCCCTGCGGGTCGATGACCTCGCGGATCAGGGACAGCTCCTCGGTGGTCGGCTCCCGGGTGTACGGGACGTCGTCCGCGATGGTGAGCGCGAAACCGGTGGCCTCGCGGACCTGGTCGACGGTGACGCCGGGGTGCAGCGAGGCGAGGCGCATCGAGCGGTCCGGGGTCGCGAAGTCGAGGACGCCGAGATCGGTGACGACGCGCGGGATGCGGTGGTAGCGGGTCGCCGAGGGACCGGCCGCGGCGGCACTGTCGTAGCCGACCCCGCAGATCATGTCGACGCGCCCGACGAAGACCCGGGTGGAGTGCTTGGGCACCCAGTAACTGACCGGGTTGTTCAGGGTGTTGACCGGGGCGCCGCGCACGCCGAGGAGCTGGCGGGCGGGCTGTTCCCAGTCACCGATGCAGGAGATGTTCTGGTTGCCGAACCGGTCGATCTGGCTCGCCCCCATCATCACGTGACGCCTGCCGCCGGTGACCATGGCGAGGTGATGGCGGTAGGGCAGCCAGCCCTCCGTCGTGCCGTCCGGGCCGACGAGCAGTGCCTCGCCGTCGGTGAGCAGCAGATCGGGCGAGAAGGTGCGCCGGGCGAGCCGGGCGCCGACGGACGGGACGATGCCCATCGGGCTGGCGAGCACCTCACCGTCGTCGCGCCAGGCATCGGCACAGGCGATCACGCAGTACTCGGCCCGGGTGGCCGCGGTCGTGGTGGCGTTCACGGGCGCGTTCGCGTTCTCCGTGGTCATTTCTGCTCCTCGTGCCAGGTCCGGACGGCCGACTGGTAGCTCTTCTCGTCGCCCTCGGCGGGCAGGAAGCGGTCGCTGAAGGCCGCCCAGGCGGCGGGGTCGGCGGCGGCGGTCGCGTACGCCTTCTGGAACGCCTCGTCGCGCGGGTGGTCGGGCACGCAGGAGGTGAAGTGCGCGCCGTTCGGGGTCTCGACGACACCGGTGACGGAGTGCCGCTTGACGAGGAGGGTCTGCGGGGCGGCGTTCCCGGTCAGCTCGGCGGTGTCCACGAGGCGTTCGCAGGAGACGTACGCGGTGTCCGCGGCCTCGCAGAAGAGGTCGTCGAAGTACGGGTCGGGGCCGAGGTACTGGCCGTTGCCGAACCGGTCGGCGCGGTTCATGTGGACCAGCGCGGCGTCCATCCGCAGTGCGGGCATCGCGACGAACTCCTCGCCGTCCGCGTACGGCGAAGTCACCGTGCGCAGGCCCGGGTTGACCCGCATCACGTCGGAACCGATACCGGCACGCACGGGGAGGAACGGCAGCCGGTTCGCGGCGGCGTGCAGCCCCCACATGAACATGGCCTCGTCGATCTCCATCAGCTCGAACGCGCCGCGCTGGCGGGCGGCCCTGAAATGGGGTTCGAGCGGGATCGAGTCGAGCGTGGCGAAGGCCGCGACCAGTTTCCGGATCTTGCCGGCGGCGGCGAGCAGACCCACGTCGGGGCCGCCGTACGAGATCACGGTGAGATCGGTGATCCGGGAGCGGAGCAGCGCCCGCACCAGCGCCATGGGTTTGCGGCGCGAGCCCCAGCCGCCGATGCCGATCGTCATCCCGCTGCTGAGCCGGGAGACGACGTCGTCGGCGGTCATGGTCTTGTCGGTCATGGTCATGCCTCCTTGGCGAACGTTTCGCGTACGCGGTCGGCGACGCCACTGAGGTTGGCCTCGAAGGTGAAGCCCTGCTCGAAGCGGTAGCTGCGGCGCACGTCCACCGGGTCGATGCCGTTGATGGCGGCCTTGGCCAGCCGGATCAGATACCCGTCCTTGCGGGCAATCTCGCCCGCCAGCTCCAGTGCCGCACCGAGGAGTTCGTCGCGCGGTACGACCTTCCAGACCGAGCCGTGGGCGTGCAGTTCGGCGGCGGTGGCGGTGCGCGAGGTGTAGTAGAGCGCGCGCATCAGATGCTGGGGCACGAGCCGGGCCAGGTGGGTCGCCGCGCCGAGCGCGCCCCGGTCCAGCTCGGGCAGGCCGAACGTGGCGTCGTCGCTCGCCACGATCGCGTCCGCGTTGCCGACGAGGCCGATGCCGCCGCCGAGGCAGAAGCCGTTCACCGCGGCGACGACCGGGACCTCGCACTCGTACACGGCGGCGAACGCCTCGTAGCAGCCGCGATTGGCGCCGATCAGGGTGGCGTGCCCGGTGTCGCGCTGCATCTCCTTGATGTCGACGCCCGCGTTGAATCCGCGTCCGGCGGCGGCCAGCACGACGCAGCGGACCTCGGGATCGCGGCCCGCCGCGCGGAGTGCGTCGGCGAGGTCGTACCAGCCCCGCACGGGCAGCGCGTTGACGGGCGGATGGTCGACCGTGACGAGTCGGATGCCCTTGCCGAGACTTGTGGTGGAGACACCCATGAGCGAATCAGCTACCTTTCCACCAAACATTTGTTAGGTGTGGAAGGTAGCAGCCTGCCCCCGCATCGCCAACAAGGAGACAAGTGGGGAGACGAGTGATGACTGGTCTGTGCGACGGCCGCGTGGTGGTCGTGACGGGTGCGGGGCGTGGGCTCGGCCGGGCCCATGCGCTCGCCTTCGCCGCCGAGGGCGCGAAGGTGGTCGTCAACGATCTGGGCGTCGGCCCCGGCGGCGACGGCGGCTCCACCGGCCCGGCCCGGCAGGTGGTGGAGGAGATCGTGGCGGCGGGCGGCGAGGCGGTCGTCCACGGGGGCGACATCGCCACGACCGAAGGCGCCGCGTCACTGGTCACGGCCGCGCTGGAGACCTTCGGACGGCTGGACACCCTGGTCAACAACGCGGGATTCCTGCGCGACCGGATGCTGGTGAACCTGGACGAGGACGACTGGGACGCCGTGATGCGGGTCCATCTCAAGGGCCACTTCCTGCCGTTGAGGCATGCGGCCGCGCACTGGCGGTCCGAGGCGAAGGCGGGCCGCGCACCGGCCGCCCGGGTGATCAACACCAGCTCCGGCGCGGGGCTGCTCGGCAGCGTCGGCCAGGGCAACTACTCCGCCGCGAAGGCCGGGATCGTCGGTCTGACGCTGGTCGCCGCCGCGGAGATGGGCCGGTACAGGGTCCAGGTCAACGCGATCGCCCCGGCGGCCCGGACCCGGATGACCGAGCAGACGTTCGCGCAGGCGATGGCGGCGCCGGGGGAGGGCGGGTTCGACGCGATGGCCCCGGGGAACGTCTCCCCGCTGGTGGTGTGGCTCGGCTCGGCCGCGAGCGACGGGGTGACCGGGCGGGTCTTCGAGGTGGAGGCCGGGCGGATCACGGTCATGGAGGGCTGGCGGCCCGGCCCCACCGCGGACCGGGGCGCGCGGTGGGCGCCGGCGGAGGCGGGGGAGGCGGTACGGAAGCTGCTGGCGGAGGCGTCGCCGGCGCAGCCGGTGTACGGGGCGGGGTAGGGCTTGTCCGACCCTGATCCGCCGGACGGACTCCGGTGGTACGCCGAGTGGGGAGACCTCGTGGCGGGGGCCGCCCCGCGGGCGTCGGCTCGGCCGGTGTCACTCCGCGCGCGGGCCCGGGAGATGGCGCCGCACCTTGTTGCTGGGGTCGGCGACCAGCCGGTCGGCTCTCCGGCCCACTTCCCGCGGGTCCAGAATGCTCAGGGCCCGCCAGGCCTCGGCGCGTACGCGGGCCCTGGGGTGGGCCGTGAAGTCCAGGATCCGAGGCACGTCGCCCGCGCTGCCCAGATCGGCCAGCCCGCCGAGCGCGCCGATGGCGGTCGCGTCCGGGACGGAAGCCGGTGCCAGGGCGTCGCGATACACCTGCGGCGCGAGGTCCGTGTGCCCGCGGGCGTACAGCGTGGCGCGGGCGTGGTAGCGGATCCGGGCGTCCGGGTCGAGCACGGCCCGCCGCACATGTGCCTCGCCGTGCGGCCCGCGGGCCCTGGCCCGCAGGGCCCGCAGGCGTATGCGGGGGCTGCTGCTGCCTTCGAGGAACGGGAGCAGTGCGTCCTGCTCGGCCGGTGTCAGCCGCGAGGACGTGGCGGTGCGGGCTGCCCACTGCCACAGGGCGGGGTCCCGGGTCGTGAAGGCGGTCCCGACGGCCGCGACCGGATCGGTCCGGGCGAGCCACCGCAGACAACTCCCGCGCACCAGGGGGTCGTCCGACCGGGCGCCCTGCCGCAGCGCGTCCGTCCCGGCGTGGTGGAGAAGGTCCTCCACCGCGGTCAGTACCCGGCCGGCCCTGCGGCGTTTGTGCAGTCCGCGATGAGGGGGAGAAGCCGCACGAGGAGTTCCACGTGTTCGGGACCCAGCCGTGCGGCCACCGCGCCCTGCGCGAGAACCCGCACCTCCTCGACCGGGTCGTTCAGCCGCAGCAGGAGAAAGGGAATCGCGAAGGGGTCCTCGGTGCCGGCGAGCCGTGCGACGCCGGCCTCCCGCAGATACCCCGACCGGTCGAACGACATCAGGGCCGCCACGGAGGTGCCGTGCCGCTCGGCCGTCGCGTCGTCCGGCGCCGGATCGCCGGCCAGGGCACCGTGACCGAGTGCGCCGAGACCGTAGCGCCGGCTGCGGTAGCCCGATTCGAGCCGTATCAGTTCATGTGGAGTCACCCTTCGGAGCACGCCGTCGAGATGGCGCGCCGCCAGGGCGGGTTCCTCGTCCCACGAGAAGATCACGCGGACGACGTCGTCCAGCAGCCACGACCAGCCGACTCCGGAGACTGCCATCCGGTCCTCCCCCGCCCGCCCGCAACTGCTCCCGGTCCGTTCCGAAGGTTACGCGGCCGTCGGCACCGCCGGACGAGTCGTACGGGGGAGGAGCCGGGGCCACGGGGCTGCCGCGGCGGCACGGCTCAGGTGCTGCAGTCCAGGACCGTCCGGCACAGCCCGCACCGCGCCCGCACCCGGCCGCGTACCGGAACGCGGATGCGCTGGTGGCAGGTCGGGCACGCGAAGGAGACCCGCAGTCCGTCCGGGCCGCCCTCGAAGGTGTACGGAACACCGGGGGCCGCGGGGGCGCCCGGATGGTCCCGGGCCAGCCGCCGGTCCTTCGCGTAACGGCGGCGGCCCGCCCAGCCCGCCGCCGCGAGCGGCGGCTGCCGGGTGTCGTGGAAGGTTTGTGCGTGCCCCTTCATATAGGCCTCGTAGGCCTGCGGGCTGGTGAACCAGGGGGACGGGTCCTCGTCGAAGGCCAACGCCCGCTTGGCGAGGACGTATCCGAACTCCTCCGGGGTGAGATAGCCGAGCTTCTGGCTGGAGACCTGGTCCTCGCGGAAGGCGTCGAGCAGCAGCCAGCCCGCGCCCAGGTACGTGGTCACGGTGTCGGTGAGGATCTCGTTGTCGCGCGTACCGGGGAACTCCAGGCCGAGGCGGTGCAGCAGCACATGGGTGACCTCGTGCGAGAGCGCGGCGCCGATGTCCCTGCGGTGGGTGCGGAAGCGGTCGTTGAGTTCGACGAAGTACTCGGGCCCCGCGGCCAGTTCGACACCGGCGGCGTGTTCCATCGCCCGGAAGCCGACGATCATGCGGGCGTCCGGCAGATGCAGATGCTGGACCACCGCCCGCGCCACCCGCTGGGCGCCGAGATGCAGATCGTCCTGGTCGGAGAAGGCGGCGTCGACGGGGGCGAGGCTCGTGGCGTAGCCGCGGACACCGTCGTACGAGAGCCGCCGGTACAGCGCGGTGATCGCGGACCGGACCGTTTCGAGATGCGGGAAGCCGTGGACCACCGGACTGCTGGTGCTCCGGCCGTGGTTCCGGTTGTCGTCCGCCATGTCCCACCCCCGTCCGCGAGGATCGACCGGCTTTCACTGTAGCCGCAACGCCGTGGGTGATCTTGGCCGGAAAGTGATCCTTGTGGGGGCCGTGATCGTTTCCCGATAATCCGAACCATGCCTTTGTCGGGAGCATGACCATCGGTGCGGTGCTGTGCCGGCCGTGGTCGGAACCCGGCTCGGGCGCAGGTACTCCCCACAAGCGCACACGTACCCCCCCACAAGCACCCCCCACGAAAGAAGGCAGTCCCTTGAAGCAGCTTCTGCGTGCCGTGAAGAGATGTTCCGTCATAGCCGCCGTCGTCCTCGCGGCCGTCAGCCTCCAGCCCGCCGGAGCGTCCGCGGCCCCCCAGCCGGTCGTCGGCGGGACCCGCGCCGCCCAGGGCGAATTCCCGTTCATGGTCCGGCTGTCGATGGGCTGCGGCGGCGCTCTCTACGCCAAGGACATCGTCCTCACCGCAGCGCACTGCGTGGACGGCTCGGGCAACAACACCTCCATCACCGCCACCGCGGGCGTCGTCGACCTGCAGTCCTCCAGCGCGATCAAGGTCAAGTCCACCAAGGTCCTCCAGGCTCCCGGCTACACCGGCGCGGGCAAGGACTGGGCGCTCATCAAGCTCGCCAAGCCGATCGACCTGCCGACCCTGAAGATCGCCACCAACACCACGTACAACAACGGCGACTTCACCATCGCCGGCTGGGGCGCGGCCAGCGAGGGCGGCGCCCAGCAGCGCTACCTGCTCAAGGCCTCCGTACCGTTCGTCTCCGACGCCGACTGCCAGGGCGCGTACGGCAGCGACCTCGTCCCCGGTGACGAGATCTGCGCCGGGCTGATCGACACCGGCGGCGTGGACACCTGCCAGGGCGACTCCGGCGGCCCCATGTTCCGCAAGGACAACGCCGGAGCCTGGATCCAGGTCGGCATCGTCAGCTGGGGCCAGGGCTGTGCCGAGCCCGGCTACCCCGGTGTGTACAGCGAGGTCTCGACGTTCGCCGCGAACATCGCGTCCGCGGCAGCCACGCTCTGACCCCGGCCCCGGCCGGTACCTGAGTCACACCTGAACATCCCAGGGGGTGCCCGTCCGGACGGGCACCCCCGGACCCAGCTCCGCGTACGGCGCGCCCGCACCCTCCAGCTCCAGCACCCACACCTCGTTGACACCCTCCCGCAGCACCGGCCCCGGCACGTACAGCGTCCGCTGCGCACCCACCGACCAGTAGCGTCCCAGGCAGAAGCCGTTCACCCACACGAACCCACGTGTCCAGCCCGGAAGTTCGAGCCCCGCGTGCCCGGTGCCGCCCACCCCGGTGACCTCGAACGTCCCCCGGAACAGACCGGTGGGCCCGGCCTCCCCGGCACTGCCGAACGCCACCTTCGCCACCGCGTCCGCCTCCTCGAACGCGTCGAGACGCAGCGCCCGCGCCCGCACCCCGTGCAGATACTGCCGCTCGTGCCGCACCCCGCCCGTGATCCCCTTGGGCTCACCGAGCCGCGGCCCGTAATTGACCCGGCCCAGCGACTCCACCCACAGCTCGACCTCCGCGGGCCCGGCCACCGGCTCGTCCAGGGCGCTGTCCTCCTCGGTCAGCACACCCTCCCGGACCCCGTTCACATACACCACGGCCCGGTCCCGGAGCCCCGTCACACTCAGCTCGTACGGCCGGCGCGGACCGGGCACACCCACCCGGTAGCGCACCAGGCCCCGGTCGACACCCAGCTCCTCGAAGGTCGGCGGAACACCGGACGGCGCCGCCTCCTCGTCACCCAGCGCCTCCAGCACGGCATTCAGCGGCGCCCACTCCGTCAGCTCGGCCCGCACCGGAACCGCAAGCCCGGCAGGCTCGGGCGGCAGCTCCGGAAGCGGCCCGTCCGCGTACTCGGCGAGCACCTCGCGGAACAGCCGGAACTTCTCCGTGGGACGGCCGTACTCGTCGATCGGCGCGTCGTAGTCGTACGAGGTAACCGTCGGCAGGAAGTCCTGGTCCTGGATCGGACCGGACCGGTTCGCCCCCGCCCACCCGGCGAAATTCGTCCCCCCGTGCGCCATGTAGATGTTCACCGACGCCCCGCACTCCAGGATCTCCCGCAGCGCCTCGGTGGCCTGCGCCGGCTTCCGCACGATCGGCTCGGCACCCCAGTGCTCGAACCAGCCGCACCAGAACTCCATGCACATCAGCGGCCCCTTCGGCTGATGGCGGCGCAGCACCTCGAACGCCTCCCGCGCACCCGACCCGAAGTTCGCCGTGGCCAGCAGCCCCGGCACGGAACCGCCCGTGAGCATGTGGTCCTCCGGCCCGTCGGAGGTGAACAGCGGCACGGTCACCCCGCGCTGACGCAGCATCCCGGCCACCCGCCGGAGGTAGACCTGATCGGAGCCGAAACTCCCGTACTCGTTCTCCGCCTGGACCATGATCACCGGCCCGCCGCGCCCGATCTGCCGCTGCACCACCTGCGGCAGCAACGCCGTGAACCACCGCTCCACGGCACCCAGGTACTCCGCGTCACGGGACCGCACCCGTCGGCCGAACCGCCCCGTCACCCAGGCCGGCAGACCACCGTTCTCCCACTCGGCACAGATGTACGGTCCCGGGCGGACGATCGCCCACAGCCCGGCCCGCTGCGCCGCGTCCAGGAACCGGCCGAGCGCCGCCACGTCCCGGAACCGGCCGGGCTGCGGCTCATGCAGATTCCACGGCACATACGTCTCGACACAGTTCAGCCCCATGGCGCGCAGCATCGACAGCCGGTGATCCCACTGGGCCTCGTGCACCCGGAAGTAGTGCAGGGCCCCGGACAGCAGCCGTACGGGCTTCCCGTCGAGCCGGAAGTGGTCGTCCCCCACGGTGAAGTCAGCCATCGTGCTCGTACTCTCCTGTGCGTGCGGTCCCCCGGAGCCGCACGGCCCCGGGCCCGTACGACGGCACGCACCACGGAGCGGGCGAACCCGGGAGGAATGTTGCGTCCCACCTTCGCCCCCTGGCGTCCTGCCGGTCCATGGACAAAGATCACTGCTGTTTGGACACAATTGTTCGGTCGAACTGTCCGGACCCACGCAAGGAGGGTCCGGACCCACGCAAGAAAGGGGAGGAAGGAAGGCCGATGTACCACACCTGGATGCGTTTCTTCACTCCCAGCCCGCTCCACCACCGGCTGGGCCTCGTCTGCCTGGGCGTGGGACTCCAGCACGGCGCACTGCCGACGGTCGGCCCGCGCACCCTGGACCACCACGTGGCCGTCGTCATCAGTTCCGGCAGCGGCTGGTTCACCGGCCCCGACGGCCGCCGGGTCCCGATCACCGCGCCCAGCCTGATCTGGCTCACCCCCGGCACCCCGCACCACTACGGCGCCGACCCCGGCACCGGCTGGGACGAGAGCTTCGTCGACTTCACCGGCCCCGCCACCACCACCTACACCGAACTCGGCTACATCGAGCCCGACCGCCCGCTCGTCCCGCTCGCCGACACGGCGGGCCCACGCGCCGCGATCGGGCGCATGGTGCGCGCGGCACGGCGCGGCAACCCGCTGCTGGAGGTCGAGACCGGCGCCGCCGTCCATGAACTCCTCGTCGCCCTGCGCCGGGCCCGTGCCGATGTCAGCCCCGACGGCGACCCCGTCCTGCAGGCCCTCGCCCGGGACGCCTTCCAGCCCCTGTCCGTCGCCGAGCACGCCGCCCGGCACGGCATGACACCCGCCGAACTGCGCACGGCGGTGCGGCGGGGCGCCGGGTGCAGTCCCAAGGACTACCTCCTCGGCATCCGGCTCGGCCGCGCCAAGGAACTCCTCGCCGCCACGGACCTGCCGGTCGCCGCCGTCGCCCGACGCGTCGGCTACGACGACCCGGCGTACTTCTCCCGCCTCTTCGCCCGCCGGGTCGGCACCGCCCCGGTCCGCTTCCGCGAACAGCAGGGCCGCAACGTACCGGGCGGCTGGAGCGACCAGGTCCCCGACCCGGAACACCCACCGACGATCACCCCGCTGGGCCCTTCCGTCCAGGGGCCGCCCGGCGGACCGGGGCCGGACAGGCCCTGAGGGCCTGTCCGGCGGATCAGGCCCTAAGCTCGCTGACCATGACGACGAGGGACATCGACGAGTCCGTGAACGCGGAACTGAACCGGCTGCGCGAGAGCATCGACAACATTGACGCCGCTGTTGTCCACATGCTCGCCGAGCGCTTCAAGTGCACCCAGCAGGTCGGCCACCTCAAGGCCGCCCACCACCTCCCCCCGGCCGACCCGGCCCGCGAGAGCAGGCAGATCGCCCGCCTGAGACAGCTCGCGGAGAGCGCGCACCTGGATCCGGCCTTCGCCGAGAAGCTGCTGAACTTCATCGTGGCGGAGGTCATCCGCCACCACGAACGGATCGCGGAGGAATCGGCTACGAACGCGGAGGCGTGAGCGCCGGAGACCGGAGCTCCCCCGACCGGCGCGGCCTGCGCCACGACCACACCACCCAGGCACTCACCAGCAGCCCGAGCCCCGTGGCCAGTACGACGAGCCCGGCCGCCGCCGACTCGGCGACATGATCGCCATTGCCCCGGGGCGCGGGCAGCCCGGCCGCCGCATAGTGGGGGAGGACCAGAAGGCCCACCCCCACCAGGGCCGGCACCGCCCAGCCGAACCGCTCACGGCGCGAGGACCGGACGGACACCAGAGCACCCGCGGTCAGCAGCACCGCACAACCGAGCGCCGGCAGCACCGTGCAGGTCAGCCACTCGGACAGCAACGGCCGCCAGAACCACTCCGATTCCGGCCTCGGCCCGTCGAAGTAGTACAGGGTCCGCGGCTGCGGCTCACCCATGAAGTCCCGCACGGTCCCCGGCACCAGGCCACCCAGCAGCCCTCCCGCGAAGACGAGCCCCGCGAACCGCGCCGCCGCCCCACCGCCCTCCCTCCACCAGGCCACCGGGGCGACCCGAACCACCACCACGGCACACCAACCCGCCAGCAGCCCCAGGAACACCCCCTTGACCGCTCCGTAACCGATCGGAGTCCAGACGTTCCAGGGATAGTTCTCCAGGTGCGCGGCCCGCCAACTCCCCACAAGACACCAGGCGACCGCACCCCCGACCACACCCCACGGCGCGACCCCCACGACCCACCGCCGCTCACCGCCCGAGCCCAGACCCGTCACCGCTCCGACACCCCCGCCCGCCACCGGCCCACACCACCCGTCGCAACGCGGGACGCGACAACCGCACGTACGGTTGCACGGGCCGGCCGGGTTGTCGGTGGCCCCGCGTACTGTCCAGCCATGCCGGTCACAGAAACGGACGAGCCCGCACCCGAGTCCCGCTCCGCCATTCACCCATGGCGCGATCTGCTCCAACGCTGGAGCGACGAATGGCTCGACCCGGTCCTGCACGAGCAGGAGAGACACGAATCCTTTCCCGACGAGGTACGGGCGGCCCACTGGCTGCCCGGAGCCGTCCGGTACCGGTCCTTCTGGGACCTCATGAACGACGAGTACCGGAGCTTCCGCGGCGACCAGGAGTGAGCGCCCCCGCGCACAACCCTCACAGAGAGAACGCCCCGCCGCCCGGTCGTGGGAGAACCCGCCTGCGGCCCGCCCACCGCGTACGGCAGCATGGACGCATGTCCGTACTGACGCGCGACGAAGCGCAGACCCGAGCCCGGTTCCTCGACGTACACCGGTACACGATCGACCTCGACCTGACCGCGGGGGAGGAGACCTTCGACTCCCGCACCGTCATCCACTTCACCGCAGCCGCGGCCGGAGACACCTTCGTCGAGCTCAAGCCGGCCACCCTGCGCTCGATCAGCCTCGACGGACACCCCCTCGACCCCGCCGACCTCGTCGAGAACCGCTTCCCGCTCACCGCACTCACCCCCGGCACCCACGAACTGCGCATCGACGCGGCCATGAGCTACTCCCGCACCGGCGAAGGCATGCACCGCTTCACCGACCCGACCGACGGCGAGACATACGTCTACACCCAGCTCTCCATGGAGGACGTCCAGCGCGTCTTCGCCGCCTTCGACCAGCCCGACCTCAAGTCCGTCTTCGAACTCACCGTCACCGCCCCCGAAGGCTGGACCGTCCTCGGCAACGGCATCGCCGAACACCGCGGCGACGGCCGCTGGACCCTGGCCGCCACCCCGCTGATCTCCACCTACCTCGTCGCCGTCGCCGCCGGCCCCTGGCACTCCGTGACCACCGAACACGCCGGACTGCCGTTCGGCATCCACTGCCGCCGCTCACTGGCCCCCCACCTCGACGCGGACGCCGACGAGATCCTCGACATCACCCGGGCCTGCTTCGACCGCTTCCACGAGAAATTCGACGAGCCCTACCCCTTCGACTCCTACGACCAGGCCTTCGTCCCCGAGTTCAACGTCGGCGCCATGGAGAACCCCGGCCTCGTCACCTTCCGCGACGAATTCGTCTACCGCTCCGCCGTCACCGACACCGAACGCCAGACCCGCGGCATGGTCATCGCCCACGAAATGGCCCACATGTGGTTCGGCGACCTCGTCACCCTCGCCTGGTGGGACGACATCTGGCTCAACGAGTCCTTCGCCGAGTACATGGGCTACCAGACCCTCGCCGAAGCCACCCGCTTCACCGACACCTGGGTCGACTTCGGCGTCGCCCGCAAGGGCTGGGGTTACGACGCCGACCAACGCCCCTCCACCCACCCCGTCGCCCCCGACCCGGCCGCCGTCCCCGACACCGCGTCCGCGATGCTCAACTTCGACGGCATCTCCTACGCCAAGGGCGCATCCGCCCTGCGCCAACTCGTCGCCTGGCTCGGCGAGAAGGACTTCCTGGCCGGCATCAACACCCACTTCGCCCGCCACAAATTCGCCAACGCCACCCTCGCCGACTTCATCGACAACCTCGCATCGGCCACCGACCGCGACGTCCACGCCTGGGCCGACACCTGGCTGCGCACCACCGGAGTCGACACCCTCACCTCCCACGTCGAGGAATCCGACGGCACCTGGACCCTCCGCGTCGACCACGACGGCAGCCGCCCCCACCGCATCGCCGTCGGAGCCTACGACCACGCCCCGGACACCCGCACCGGCACCGACCGGCTCGTCCTGCGCGACCGGTTCGAGATCGACGTCCCCCCGGGCGGCACACCCGAAGCACGCCCCGGCCACCGCCCCGCACTCCTCGTCCTCAACGACGGCGACCTCGGCTACGCCAAGATCCGCCTCGACGCCCGGTCCTGGGAAACCGTCGTCACCGGCCTCTCCGGCATCCCCGACGCCCTGACCCGCGCCGTCGTCTGGAACACCGCCCGCGACATGGTCCGCGACGGCGAACTCGCCCCCACCACCTACCTCGAAGCGGCCCGCACCCACCTCCCGCACGAAACCGACCTCGCCCTCGCCCAAGGCGTACTCGCCTTCGCCGGCACCCACATCACCCGCCGCTACCTCACCCCCGAGAACCGCCCCGCCGCCCTCGCCACCCTCACCGCCCTCTGCCGCGACCTCATCCGCCGCACCGAGGACGGCCACAACCCCGGCCTCCGCCTCATCGCCGTACGCCACCTCATCGACGCCGCCACCCAGCCCGACACCATCCAGGACTGGCTCAGCAACGGCACCGTCCCCGGCGGACCCGAACTCGACCCCGAACTGCGCTGGCGCATCCTCACCCGCCTCGCCGTCCTCGGCGCCATCGACGAAGCCACCATCACCACCGAACTCGAACAGGACCCCAGCGCCACCGGACAGGAAGGCGCCGCCCGCTGCCGCGCCGCCCTCCCCACCCCCGAGGCCAAGGCCACCGCCTGGAACGCCCTGTTCAACGACGACAGCCTGTCCAACTACCTCTTCACCGCCACCGCCCAAGGCTTCTGGCAGCCCGAACAAGCCGACCTCGTACGCGACTACGTACCCCGCTACTACCCCGAGGCCACCGCGCTCGCCGCCCGCCGAGGCCCCGCCATCGCGGCCGCCGCAGGAAGCCACGCCTTCCCCGCCTACGCCGTCGACACCGACAACCTCCACCTCGGCGAACAGGCCCTGAACGACACGGCCCTCACCCCCGCCCTGCACCGCAAACTCACCGACCAGATCGACGACCTGCGCCGCACCCTCACCGTACGCAACACCCACTGACCCACAACCCCGCACCCGCACCACCTGTGCCCGGCGCCACCCCCACCACACAGGGGGACGCCGGGCACAGCCATATCCGGCGCCACGCCCATACCACCAGAACCCCCTACAACGCCCCCCACCCCACCACCCATCCCCCTTTCGAGTTCACATCACCCCGCTCCACGGTCGTGTCCCCGGAAACCCGGACAAGCTGGCATGTCCACCCATGCCCCGCCACGCGCACCCGAAGGGCCCCACACCATGCCCACCCCACCCCCACCCCTCGCCGGAACCACCACCGGCCCCACCGCCCTGCGCCCCCTCATCGACACCGTCCTCACCGCACTCCACGACGGAGCCCACCGACGCGACGGCCCCCTCCCCGCAGGCGGCCCCGACGCCGTCACCCCACGGACGCGCACCGCCACCCACCCCGTCATCCCCGACCACGGCACCGGCCCCCATCACGCCCTGCGCACCCTCGTCACCGCCCTCACCGAAGGCGCCGCAGACCCCGCGGACCCCCTCTGCACAGCCCACCTCCACACCCCACCCCTCGCCCTCGCCACCGCCGCGGACCTCGCCGCCTCCGCCCTCAACCCCTCCATGGACTCCTGGGACCAGGCCCCCGCCGCCTCCGCCCTCGAAGCCGACACCACCGCCGCCCTCGCCGCCGAGATCTACCCCCACCGACCCACCCCCGACGCACTCATCACCACCGGCGGCACCGAAGCCAACCAACTCGCCCTCCTCCTCGCCCGCGAACGCAACGGCCCCGTACAGACCATCTGCGCCGCCAACGCCCACCACAGCATCACCCGCGCCGCCTGGCTCCTCGGCCTCCCCGCACCCATCGTCATCCCCGCCCCCACCGGCGTCATGGACCTCGCCGCACTCGACGAAGCCCTCACCCGACACCAGCGCCCCCTCCTCGTCACCGCCACCGCCGGCACCACCGACACCGGCCAGATCGACCCACTCGCCGACATCGCCGACCTCTGCACCGCCCACGGCGCCGAACTCCACATCGACGCCGCCTACGGCGGACCCCTCCTCTTCAGCCCCACCCACCGAGGCAAGGTCCACGGCCTCGACCGCGCCCACAGCGTCACCCTCGACCTGCACAAACTCGGCTGGCAACCCGCACCCGCAAGCATCCTCGCCGTCCCCCACCGCAACCACCTCGACCCACTCCACCACCAAGCCCCCTACCTCAACGCCGACGACGACACCGAAGCCGGCCTCCCCGACCTCCTCGGCCGCTCCCTGCGCACCACCCGACGCCCCGACGCCCTCAAGATCGCCGTCACCCTCCAGGCACTCGGCCGCACCGGACTCGCCGACCTCATCGACCGCACCCTCACCACCGCCCACCACCTCGCCGACCTCATCGCCGAAACCCCCACCCTCGACCTCTACGACCGCCCCACCATCAGCACCGTCCTCTTCCGCCCCACCGGCGCCGACGACAAGACCGTCGCCACCATCCGCCGCACCCTCCTCACCCGAGGCCAAGCCGTACTCGGCCGCGCCCACACCAGCGACCGCCTCTGGCTCAAAGCCACCCTCCTCAACCCCCACACCACCCCCGACCACCTCCGCACACTCCTCGACCTCGTCAACCGACTCGCCAACGACCTCGCGGAAGGCAACACCCCCCGATGACCGACCTGCCCACCCCCGACACCAACCAGCCACACGACCTCATCGGCATCGGCATCGGCCCCTTCAACCTCTCCCTCGCCGCCCTCGCCCACGGCGTCCCCGCCAACCCCCGCCCCCTCACCGCCGCCTTCTACGAACAACGCCCCGCCTTCCACTGGCACCCCGGCCTCCTCATCGACGGAGCCAGCCTCCAAGTCCCCTTCCTCGCCGACCTCGTCACCCTCGCCGACCCCGCCAGCCCCTGGACCTTCCTCAACTACCTACGCAGCCGCGACCGGCTCTTCCCCTTCTACTTCGCCGAACGCTTCCACATCCAACGCGCCGAATACGACGCCTACTGCCGCTGGGTCACCGACCAGCTCCCCGGCCTCCACTTCAGCCACCAGGTCGACGCCGTCCGCTGGAACAACCAACGCGGCCTCTTCGAAATCGACTTCACCCAACTCGACAACGAAGGCGAAGCCGAAGCACTAGGCCGCGCCCACACCCGCCACATCGCCCTCGGCATCGGCACCGAGCCCTACATCCCCGAACCCCTCAAACCCCTCATCGAAGCCGAGAACGTCCCCGTCATCCACTCCGCCGACTACCTCCACCACCGACAAGAACTCCTCGACGCCCCCCACATCACCGTCATCGGCTCCGGACAATCCGGCGCCGAAATCTTCCTCGACCTCCTGCGCGCCCGCCCCACAGGCCACGAAAACCTCCACTGGCTCGCCCGCACCCACGCCTTCGCACCCATGGAGTACTCAAAACTCGGCCTCGAACACTTCACCCCCGACTACAGCCGCTACTTCCACGCCCTCCCCGAATCCGTACGCGACGAACTCGTCCCCCACCAATGGCAACTCCACAAAGGCATCGACGCCGACACCATCGCCGCCATCCACGACGAGCTCTACCGCCGCACCCTCCACGGCGGCTGGCCCGACACCACCCTCACCCCCGGCGTCTCCGTACGCACCGCAGGACGCATCGCCAACACCCGCATCGAACTCCACCTCGAACACACCCAGCAGAACACCCGCACCCGACTCACCACCGACGCCGTCATCCTCGCCACCGGCTACCGCGAACGCTCCCTCGACCGCATCCTCACCGGCCTCGACCCCTACATGCGCCGCGACGCCTCCGAACGCCCCCGCATCGACGACCGATTCCGCCTCGTCCTCGACCCCACCGTCACCGGCAACGTCTACGTACAGAACGCCGAACGCCACACCCACGGCGTCGGCGCCCCCGACCTCGGACTCGCCGCCTGGCGCAGCGCCACCATCCTCAACGACCTCACCGGCACCAACCCCTACCCCCTCCCCGAACGCACCGCCTTCACCACCTTCGGCCTCACCCCCCGGACCCCGCCCCTCCCCGCACAGAGCCCGGACCTCATCCCCCTCGTCCAGGGCAACTGACCCCCGGCCACACAGGAAGCAGGCTGCCGCCCCCTCCGAAGGACAGGACGGCCGCGGGCCCACACCCGCTCGCCCCGGCAACGATCGCCCAGATGCTGTGACCGGGAACGCACTACCTTTCACACGCCGGCACAGTGCTACGGCCGGCGGCCCGCGCAGCCGGTCGGGACTGTAAAACGATCGGTGTAACTCCTGATCAAGGAAGATGCATCGATGACCAGTGAGAACGTGACCGAGGCCGAGTCCGTCGAGCCGTCCGA